>NZ_JBJGYR010000002.1:0-292413 GCF_054050095.1 Geodermatophilus sp. SYSU D01105 | reverse complement strand
GCCGATGGTACTGCCCTGGAGACGGGGTGGGAGAGTAGGACGCCGCCGGACAACCACTCCACGAAGGGGCCCCAGCACACGCTGGGGCCCCTTCGCGCATCCCCGGGACCGGAACCCCGGCAGCGCCGTCCGCGGGCGCCGTGGGTTGCCGTGGGCGCCGGCCCGACGTCCCCGCCCGGGACGGTCGTGAGCACCGGGCCCGGACCCCGCTGCCGAACGTCCCGTCGCCACCGCCGCGGACGCCCGGCGGCACCGCCACGGACGACCGTCGGCCCCTCCGTCACGTGACGAAGGGGCCGACGGTCGGGCCGGATACCGGGTTCAGGGGACGACCCGGCGGATCCCCCCGAACGAGGCCGCGGCGGCCACGGCGGCGATGGCCGCGGGGATCCCGGAGGTGAGGGTGAACGCCGATCGGTCGGTCAGCCACCCCCACACGTCACCCCAAGCGCTGAGGCCGGTCGTCAGGACGGCGAGCCCCCCGACGACGATGGTGAGGAGGGACAGCGCCCACAGGCCATTGGCGCCCCAGAGCTTGTAGACCACGCCGATCCCGAGGCCCACGAAGACCAGCGCCAGCATCGGGCCGCCCGAGTAGAGCACCTGCAGCAGGAAGTTGTCGGCCAGCAGCGGTGTCGGCACCCAGAAGTTGAGGTCCACGCCCCAGCCCCCGGTGGCCTGCCCGATCTCGTTGAGGGCAGCGAGCGCGATGCCGTAGCCGAGCGCCGACACGACGCCCACCAGCGCGGTGCCGAGCCAGTACGTGCGCCGGCTCAGGCTGATGCCCATCGCGAAGGGCAGCATCTGGGTCAGCGCCTGCACGAAGACCACGCACACGGTGATGTAGAGGGCGGAGACCCCGCCGGTGAGGTTGTTGGGGTCGTGCTCCGCGACGTCGGCGAGTGCCCAGATCGCCCAGTTGATGGCGAAGCTGATCGCCCCGACCATCCACGGCACCCCGAAGGTGACCAGTGGGTGGACCAGGTGCAGCCGAGCAGCGGCGAGGACGCGGTTCACCGGGAGACCTCCTCGAGGTCGGAGGGGACGGCGGGGTGGTCCCGAGCCGTCTGCAGGCTCATGGCCACGACCAGTTGCTGGAGGGTGGTGGCCTCCCAGGAGAGACCGGCCGCGGCGGCGTCCTCGGCGGCGGTGCCGGGCCGCAGGCGGACGACGGCCCGGGTGTGCCCGCCCAGGGACTCGGTGTGCAGGACCTCGTGGCCGGCGGCGAAGGCGTCCACCGTGGCGCGCGGCCCGGTGACCGTCACGGCGCTGCCGCGCAGGGAGTCGGCGTCGGCGTCCAGCAGCACCCGGCCGCGGTCGATGAGCAGGACCCGCTCGAGCAGGCTGGCGATCTCCTCGATGAGGTGGGTGGACAGGACCACGGTGCGCGGGTTCTCGGCGTAGTCGGCGAGCAGCCGGTCATAGAACAGCTGCCGGGCGACGGCGTCCAGGCCGAGGTAGGGCTCGTCGAACAGGGTGACCGGTGCCCGCGAGGCCAGGCCGATGACGATGCCCACCGCGGAGTTCATCCCGCGGGAGAGCTTCTTGATCACCCGCTTCGGCGGCAGGTCGAAGTCCCGCAGGAGGGCGGCCGCCAGGTCGCCGTCCCACTGGGGGAACAGCATCGCGGCCGATCCCAGCGCGTCCTGCACCCGGAAGTGGTCTGGGTAGCGCTGGCCCTCCTTGATGAAGCAGACGCGGCTCAGGACGGCGTCGTTCTCGTACGGTTCGCCGCCGAGGACCTCGACCCGCCCGCTGGTCGGCCGGCGGTGGCCGGTGAGCAGCTGCATGAGGGTGGTCTTGCCGGCGCCGTTGCGGCCGAGCAGGCCGGTGATGCTGCCGGCCTCGATGGTGGTGCTCACCCCGCAGAGCGCGGTGTGCTCCCGGAAGCGCATCGTGACGTCGGTGACGGTGGCCGCGGCGCTCACCGCGGGTCCCCCCAGCGGTCGATCATGGCGCTGAGCTCCCGGGTGGAGATACCGAGCTTGTGCGCCTCGGCCATCAGGGGGCGGACGTACTGGTCGGCGAACTCGCTGCGCCGCCGCTTCAGCAGCTGCTCGCGGGCACCCGGGGCGACGAACATCCCGACTCCTCGTCTCTTGTAGAGGACCCCGTCGGCCACCAGCTGGTTGAGGCCCTTCGCGGCGGTGGCGGGGTTGATGCGGTGGAAGGCGGCCAGCTCGTTGGACGAGGGCGCCTGGCTCTCCTCGGCGAGGGAGCCGTCGACGATCGCGTTCTCGATCTGCTCGGCGACCTGCCGGAAGATCGGGCCGCCGTCCTCGTTCACCGGAGGTCCCGGCGGAGGCCCCGTCGGTTCCTTGGTTCATTACTCATGTAATGAACCATAGAGGTGCAGCGCGGCTGTGGGCAAGCCCACTACGGTGGCCGGGTGGACGCCGACGTCATCAGGCCCTTCACGGTGGACGTCCCCGAGGAGGCGGTGTCCGACCTCCGGCGGCGGCTGCGCGAGACCCGCTGGTCCGACCCGGCCACGGTCGACGACTGGTCGCAGGGGGTGCCCCTGCCCTACCTGCGCGACCTCTGCGCGTACTGGGCGGAGGGCTACGACTGGGCGGCGCGACAGGAGCGGGTCAACGCCGTCCCCCAGTTCGTGACCGAGGTCGACGGCCTGCCGATCCACCTCCTGCACGTCCGGTCACCGCACGACGGCGCGCTCCCACTGGTCCTCACGCACGGGTGGCCGGGGTCGGTGCTCGAGTTCCTCGACGTCCTCGGTCCGCTCACCGACCCCGCCGACCCCCGGGACGCCTTCGACGTCGTCGTCCCCTCGCTGCCCGGGTTCGGGTGGAGCGGCAAACCGGCGGCGCCCGGCTGGGGACTGGAGCGCACGGCCGACGCGTGGGCCGAGCTCATGTCGCGGCTGGGGTACGCCCGGTTCGGCGCCCAGGGCGGGGACATCGGCTCGTTCGTCTCGGCCAACCTGGGCGCCCGGCACCCCGACCGGGTCGCTGGGGTGCACCTGAACATGGTGGTCACCGGCCCGCCGGAGGGCCGCACGGGGTTCACCGAGCGGGAGCAGCGGGCCCTGGACCGGGAGCGGCGCTTCCGCGCCGAGGGCGCGGCGTACAACCAGCAGCAGCGCACCCGTCCGCAGACCCTCGGGTACGGGCTGACCGACTCCCCGGCGGGACAGTGCGCCTGGATCCTGGAGAAGTTCCACGCCTGGGCGGACTGTGCCGGCGACCCGGTGGCGACGCTGGGCGCCGACCGCATCCTCGACCACGTCAGCACCTACTGGTTCACCGTCTCGGCGACGTCCTCGGCCCGGATGTACTGGGAGATGGCGCAGGCGCCGGCCGCCCGCACGCCGCGCGCGACGGCGCCCGTCGGGGTGTCGCTGTTCCCGCACGAGATCTTCCTGCCGCCCCGCGAGTGGGTGCAGGAGCAGTTCCCCGACCTGCGGACCTGGCACGAGCACGACCGGGGCGGCCACTTCGCGGCGATGGAGCAGCCCGGCCTGCTGGTGGACGACGTCCGGGAGTTCTTCCGCCCGCTGCGCTGACGCGCAACAGAGCCGTCACACGACGCGGCTAGCGTCCGGGCTCCGCGAACTCCCGGAGGTCCCGCCGCTGTGCACCTGTCCCCCCACGAGCAGGAACGGCTGCTGCTCTCCTACGCCGCCGAGCTCGCGCGCCGGCGGCGCGCACGCGGCCTGCGGCTGAACCTGCCGGAGGCGACCGCCATCGTCACCGACCACGTGCTCGAGGGCGCCCGGGACGGCGTGCTGGTGGCCGAGCTCATGCAGTCCGGCCGCACGGTCCTCACCCGGGACGACGTCATGGACGGCGTCCCCGAGCTGCTGGAGGAGGTGCAGGTGGAGGCGACCTTCCCGGACGGGACCAAGCTGGTGACCGTCCACCACCCGATCCCGTGACCGCGAGCTCGTCGGGCGGTGGCGGCCTGGTCCCGGGCGAGGTGATCCCCGCCGAGGGGACGATCGAGACGCTGCCCGGGGTGCCGCGCACCGAGCTCGAGGTGACCAACACCGGCGACCGGCCGGTGCAGGTCGGCTCGCACTTCCACTTCGCGCAGGCCAACCGGGCGCTGGAGTTCGACCGGGAGGCCGCGCACGGCCAGCGGCTGGACGTCGCCGCCGGCACCGCCGTCCGCTTCGAGCCGGGGATCCCCCGGACGGTGGCGCTGGTGCCGCTGGCCGGCGCGCGCGTCGTCCCCGGCCTGACGACAGCACCGGGAGCATCGCAGCGAGGAACGGGCGAGGAGCGGACCGGGGCGCGGAGTCGGGCCCATGGACACGGGATCACGGCCCGCGGAGGGCTCGGCTGATGGTGCAGCTGTCCCGCGAGCGCTACGCCCAGCTGTACGGGCCGACCACCGGCGACCGGATCCGGCTGGCCGACACCGACCTGCTGGTCGAGGTCGAGGAGGACCGCTGCGGCGGTCCGGGCCGCGCCGGTGAGGAGGCGGTCTTCGGCGGCGGGAAGGTGATCCGCGAGTCGATGGGCCAGGGGCGCGCCACCCGCGCGGAGGGCGCGCCCGACCTGGTGGTCACCGGGGCCGTCGTCCTCGACCACTGGGGGGTCGTCAAGGCCGACGTCGGCGTCCGCGACGGCCGGGTCGTCGCGCTGGGCAAGGCGGGCAACCCCGACACGATGGACGGCGTCCACCCGGACCTGGTGATCGGCCCGGGCACCGAGGTGCTGGCCGGCAACGGCCGGATCCTGACCGCGGGCGGGATCGACTGCCACGTGCACTTCATCTGCCCGCAGATCGTGCCGACGGCGCTGGGCTCGGGGGTCACGACGCTGATCGGGGGCGGTACCGGCCCGGCCGAGGGGTCGAAGGCCACCACGATCACCCCGGGCGACTGGTACCTGGCGCGGATGCTCGAGGCGATGGACCCCTGGCCGGTCAACGTCGCGCTGCTGGGCAAGGGCAACACCGTCTCGCACGAGTCGATGGAGGAGCAGCTGCGCGGCGGCGCGAGCGGCTTCAAGCTGCACGAGGACTGGGGGTCCACGCCCGCCGCGATCGACGCCTGCCTCACCGTCGCCGGGCGGCACGGCGTCCCGGTGGCGCTGCACTCGGACACGCTCAACGAGGCCGGTTTCGTCGAGGACACGCTGGCCGCCATCGCCGGGCGGAGCATCCACGCGTACCACACCGAGGGGGCCGGGGGCGGTCACGCGCCGGACATCATCACCGTGGCCGGGCACCCCAACGTGCTCCCGTCGAGCACCAACCCGACCCGGCCGCACACGGTGAACACCCTCGACGAGCACCTCGACATGCTGCTGGTCTGCCACCACCTGGACAGCTCCGTGCCCGAGGACCTCGCCTTCGCCGAGAGCCGGATCCGGCCCACGACGATCGCCGCCGAGGACCTGCTGCACGACCTCGGGGCGATCTCGATGATCGGCTCGGACGCGCAGGCCATGGGCCGGGTCGGCGAGGTGGTGCTGCGCACCTGGCAGACCGCGCACGTGATGAAGCGCAAGCGCGGGTCGCTGGCCGGCGACGGCGCCGCGGACAACCTGCGGGCCCGCCGGTACGTCGCGAAGTACACGATCTGCCCGGCCGTCGCGCACGGCATCGACGGGGAGGTGGGCTCGGTCGAACCGGGCAAGCTGGTCGACCTGGTGCTCTGGGACCCCCGCTTCTTCGGCGTCCGGCCCTCCGTGGTCCTCAAGGGCGGGGTGATCGCCTGGGCGCAGATGGGCGACGCGAACGCCTCGATCCCGACGCCGCAGCCGCAGCTGCCCCGGCCGATGTTCGGCGCCCACGGCCGCGTGCCCGCGCGGACCTCGCTGCACTTCGTCGCACCGGCCGCCGTCGACGCGGGGCTCGCGGGTCGGCTCGCCGTCGACCGGCGGCTGGTCGCCGTCACCGACACCACGAGGCTGACCAAGGCGGACATGCCGGAGAACACCGCGCTGCCGGAGATCCGCGTCGACCCGGACACCTTCACCGTGCGGGTGGACGGCGAGGTGTGGGAGCCCGAGCCGGTGCGCGAGCTGCCGATGGCCCAGCGCTACTTCCTCTTCTGATGACCGCGGCGCTCCTCACGCTCGCCGACTCGCGGCTGCCCGCCGGCGGGCACGTCCACTCCGGGACCGCGGAGCAGGCGATCGCCGCGGGGATCGTGACGGACCCGGCGTCGCTGGCGGCCTTCCTCCGTCGCCGGCTCGCGACCGCCGGCGCCGTGGCGGCCGGGCTGGCGGCCGCAGCGTGCACTGCCGCCGACGGGACGGGGGCCGGAGGCCGCCTCGGGGAGGCGGCGGACGGGCTCCGGTCCCCTGGGGGCGGCACTCGGCCGCGACGTCGTCCGCAGCGTGACGGGAGGACCACTCCGGCCCCCGCCTCGTCGCTCGTCGCTGCGCTCCTGGAGCTGGACGCGGAGGCCGACGCGCGGACGCCGTCCCCCGCGCTGCGGGCGGCGTCCCGGCAGCAGGGGCGCGGGCTGGTGCGGGTGGGCCGCCGCGCCTGGCCCTCGCCGGCCTGGGACGTGCTGCCCGAGCGGCCGCACCACCCGCTGGCGCTGGGCGTCGCGGCGGCGGCCGGCGGGCTCGCCCCGCGGGACGCCGCCGCGGCCGCGGCCTACCTGTCGGTCAGCGGGCCGGCGACGGCGGCGCAGCGGTTGCTGGCGCTCGACCCGCTCACCGTCGCCGCGGTCACCGCCCGGCTGGCGCCCGAGATCGACGCCGTCGCCGCCCGGGCCGTCGGGACCGGGCTGCCCGCCGCCTCCGACCCCCTGCTGGACCTCCTCGCCGAGGTGCACGCCGCACGGGAGGACAGGTTCTTCGCCTCGTGAACGCAACCGGGAGTGACCATGCCGCCTGACCACGACCTGGACGACTACGTGGACACGGAGGTGCCGCACCGGCACGGCGGGCCGCTGCGGGTCGGGCTCGGCGGTCCGGTCGGCTCCGGCAAGACCGCGCTGGCCGCGGCGCTGTGCCGCACGCTGGGCGGCGAGTACGACCTCGCCGTCGTCACCAACGACATCTACACGACCGAGGACGCCGACTTCCTCCGCCGGCACGCGGTCCTGCCCGACGACCGGATCGAGGCGGTGCAGACCGGCTGCTGCCCGCACACCGCGATCCGCGACGACATCACGGCCAACCTCGACGCCGTCGAGCTGCTCGAGTCCCGCCACCCGGGGCTGGAGCTGGTCCTGGTCGAGTCCGGCGGGGACAACCTGACCGCGTCGTTCAGCTACGGCCTGGTCGACGTGCAGGTCTTCGTCATCGACGTCGCCGGCGGGGACAAGGTGCCGCGCAAGGGCGGTCCCGGGGTCACCGCGGCCGACCTGCTGGTGGTCAACAAGACCGACCTGGCGCCGCTGGTGGGCGCCGACCTCGACGTCATGCGCCGCGACTCGGCGCGGGTGCGCGGGGACCGGCCGACCCTTCTGATCTCGCTGCGGGAGGACCCGACCGCCGGGCCCGTGGCCGACTGGGTGCGCGAGCAGGTGCGGCTGCGGGCGCTGCAGACCACCGGGTGAGGACGGTCGTCGAGGTCGTGGCACGGCGGGGACGCGACGGGCGGACCGAGCTGCCGGTGGTGCGGGCGAGCGGGCAGCTCGCCGTCCGGCGCACCGGGCCGGCGACGGTGCACCTGGTCGCCACGGCCTTCGGCCCGCTCGGCGGGGACGACGCGACGATCCGGCTGGTCGTCGAGGAGGGCGCCGCGCTGGCGGTGCGCTCGGTCGCGGCGGCCGTCGCGCTCCCCGCGCGGGAGGAGGCGCCGTCGGTGCAGCGGGTGGCGGCGACCGTCGGCGGGCTGCTCGACCTGCGGCCCGAGCCGACGGTGGTGACCGCACGGGCCCGGCACGTCGCGGAGCTCACCGCCGACGTGGGCCCGGACGGCGCCCTCACCGCCGCCGAGCAGGTCCTGCTCGGCCGCACCGCGGAGGCGCCCGGCCGCTGGACCGGCACCACCCGCGTGGTGCGCGACGGCCGGCCGCTGCTGCACACCACGGTCGGGCTGGGGCCGGGCGAGCCCGCCTGGTTGCCCCCGGTCGCCCCGCGGGCGTATGCCTCCACGGTGCACGTCGTCCCTGTGCCCCTCCCGCCCCGCGCGGGGGACACCGCGACCGGGGACGATGCCGTCCGGCTCCCGCTGCCCGGCGGCTGGGTCGCCACCGCCTGGGGTGCCGAGCTGCACCGGGTCACCCGGGCGCTGGAGGAGCTCGGCCACCCGGCGCGGGTCCCGGCATGAGCCTGGTCGTCCGCGCCCGCCGGGTGGTCACGCCGGAGGGCGAGCGCGCCGCCGCCGTCCACACCGAGGACGGGCGGATCACCGCGGTGACCGGCTTCGCCGACGCCCCACCCGGGGCGGTCACCCTGGCCGACGACGAGGTGCTGCTCCCCGGCCTGGTGGACAGCCACGTGCACGTCAACGAGCCCGGCCGCACCGAGTGGGAGGGCTTCGCCACCGCGACCCGCGCCGCGGCGGCCGGCGGGGTCACCACGATCGTCGACATGCCGCTGAACTCGATCCCGCCCACGACCACCGTCGAGGCGCTGCGGGTCAAGCGGCAGGCCGCCGCCGGGCAGGTCGCCGTCGACGTCGCCTTCTGGGGCGGCGCGGTCCCCGGGAACCTCGACCGGCTGCGGCCGCTGCACGAGGCGGGGGTGGTCGGGTTCAAGTGCTTCCTGCTCGACTCCGGCGTCCCGGAGTTCCCACCGCTGGACGACGCCGGCCTACGTGCCGCGCTCGCCGAGCTGGCCGCCGTCGACGGGCTGCTGATCGCGCACGCCGAGGACGCCGGGGTCGTCGGGGCGGCGCCGGAGCCGCACGGGCCCAGCTACGCGGCGTTCCTCGCCTCCCGGCCGCCGGCGGCGGAGGAGTCGGCGATCGCCGGGCTGGCGGCGGCGGCCCGCGACACGGGCGCGCGCGTGCACGTCGTCCACCTGGCCGACGCCGACGCGCTGCCGGTGCTGCGGCGGGCCCGGGCGGACGGTGTCCGGATCACCGTGGAGACCTGCCCGCACTACCTGACCTTCGCCGCCGAGGAGGTCCCCGACGGGGACACCGCCTACAAGTGCTGCCCGCCGATCCGCCAGACCTGGCACCGCGAGGCGCTGTGGGCCGCGCTGGCCGACGGCGAGGTCGACCTGGTGGTGAGCGACCACTCGCCGTGCACGCCGGACCTCAAGCGGCTCGACGTCGGCGACTTCGGCCTGGCCTGGGGCGGGATCGCCTCGCTGCAGGTGGCACTGCCGGCGGTGTGGACCGGTGCGCGGGCGCGCGGCCTGTCGCTGGCGCAGGTGGTGCGGTGGATGTCGGCGGAGCCGGCGCGGCTGGCCGGGCTGCCGGGCAAGGGCGCGATCGCGGCCGGGAAGGACGCCGACCTGGTGGCCTTCGCCCCCGACGAGCGGTGGACGGTGGGGCAGCTGGCGCACCGCAACCCGGTCACGCCCTACGCGGGCCGCCAGCTGACCGGGCGGGTGCGGCGGACCTGGCTGCGCGGCCACGACGCCGACGGCAGCCCCCGCGGCCGGCTGCTCGACCGCGGGAGCCGCTGACGTCGGTGGCGCCCTCCTGCAGCGCCCCGGCCCTCGGCCCCGCCCAGGGGGTCGCCGCAGGCCCCGTCCCGGGGCCCGCCCTGAGCTGGCGAAGGGCGGGGAGGACGGGCCCTCCCACGGTGAGGAGGACGGGGTCCTCCTACTGCTGCTCGCCCTCCTCGCGGGCGGCCTGGTCCATCACCTGCGGGTCGTCGGTCGAGCCGCCGGCGGGATCGGCGTTGCCGAGCGCCGTCTCGGCCGGCATCTGCCGCACGTGCTCGCGGGCGCGCTCCCGCATGTCGTCGGTGGGTTCGGACACGAGGCCTCCTCCGTGGTGGGCGTACGGGGACTGCCCTACCCATGCCGTGCCAGAGTGACCCGCGCGCCGTCCACGCACCGAGGAGCCCGATGAGCGACCCCACGCGCCTGACCGACCTCGCCAGTCGTGCCCTCGGCGGCGCGGTCGTGGCGGCCAACGACGAGTTCTTCGCGGCCAAGGAGAACCTGGTGCTCCCGCACCCGCCGGTGGCCCGCACCGAGTTCGGGCACCGGGGCAAGGAGTACGACGGCTGGGAGACCCGCCGGCGCCGCTCGCCCGGCGCCGACTGGGCCATCGTCCGGCTGGGCGCGCCCGGGACCGTGGCCGCGGTGGTCGTCGACACCGCGTACTTCACCGGCAACTCGCCGTCCCGGGTCTCCCTCGACGGTGCCGCGGTGGAGGGGCACCCGACGGTCGCCGAGCTGGAGCGCGCCGACTGGCAGCCGCTGCTGCCGCTCTCCGACGTCACCGGCGACACGGCCAACGTCTTCCCGGTGAGCTCGGCGCGGCGCGTCACGCACGTGCGGCTGACCATCCAGCCCGACGGCGGGGTGGCGCGGCTGCGGGTGCACGGCACGGTGGTCCCCGACCCGCGGCTGGTCGACGCCGGCCCCTTCGACCTGGCCGCGCAGGAGTGGGGCGGCCGCGTGACGGCGGTCAGTGACGACTTCTACGGCCGGCCGGCCCAGCTGATCGCGCCCGGCCAGGCCCGCACCATGGGCGAGGGCTGGGAGACCCGCCGGCGTCGCGGCGAGGGCAACGACTGGGTGGAGGTCGCCCTGGCCTGCGAGGGCGTGGTGACCCTGGCCGAGCTGGACACCACCTGGTTCCTGGGCAACGCCCCCGGCTCGGCGTCGCTGACCGGCACCGGTCCGGACGGCGAGGTCGTCGTCCTGCCGCGGACCCGGTTGCAGCCCGACACCCGGCACCGGTTCGTCCTCGACGGCGGCCCCGCGGTCGAGCGGGTCCGGCTGGACGTGTTCCCGGACGGCGGCATGGCCCGGTTGCGGCTGTGGGGCCGGCCCACCGCGGCGGGGCGGGCCGCGCTCGGCCGCCGCTGGTTCGAGGCGCTGCCCGACGTCCAGGCGCTGGAGGTGCTGGGGTCGGTCGGCGTGCCCCCGGCCGACGCGGGCCGGCTGGTCGGGGGGCGGGCCCTGCCGGCGGACCTGCCGCCGGCCGTGCGGGGTCTCCTGGAGGGCCCGCGGCGGTAGACGGGAGCGGGCTCGGGGACCCCGGCGCCGCGGGCTGCCGATAGGGTTTCGGCTCCCCGCCGCGACCCCTCCCCGAGGAGCAGCCGTGTCCCGTCCCGGTCCTCTGGCTCTGCTCGTCCCCGCCGCGGCGCTCGCCCTCGCCGGGTGCAGTTCCGCGATCGAGCAGGGCGAACTGGAGTCGCAGGTGGCCGCGGCGCTGGAGGCCGAGACCGGGGTCAGCCCGGAGGTCAGCTGCCCCGGGGACCTCGACGCCGAGGTCGACGCCACGACCGAGTGCACCGCCACCGAGCCCGACACCGGCCGCGAGTTCACCTACCGGATCACGGTCACCTCGGTGGAGGACGGCCGCGCCGCGTTCGACATCCAGTCGGTCGACTGACGCCGCGCCGGGCGTCAGCTGACCCGGCCGGCACCCCACCTGTGCAGGATGCCGAGGTGCGAACCGCAGACCTCCTCGTGCACGACGCCGAGTTGCTGGCCACCGTCGACGACGCCCGCCGCGAGATCGCCGGGGGCTGGGTGGCGGTCACCGACGGGGTGGTCAGCGGGATCGGCGGGCCCACGGACCCCCGGCCGGCCGCCACCCGCCGGATCGACGCCCGCGGTTGCCTGGTCACCCCGGGCCTGGTCAACACCCACCACCACCTGTACCAGAACCTCACCCGGGCCTACGCCCCCGCGCTGGCCGGCGGGCTGTTCGACTGGCTGGTCACCCTCTACCCCCTATGGGCGCGGCTGGACGAGGAGGCGGCCTACGTCAGCGCCTACGTGGGGCTGACCGAGCTGGCGCTGTCGGGCTGCACCGCCTCCACCGACCACCTGTACGTGCACCCGCGCGGCGGCGGGGACCTCATCTCGGCGGAGGTCGCGGCGGCCCGCGACCTGGGCGTGCGGTTCTCACCCACGCGGGGCTCGATGTCCCTGTCGGTCAAGGACGGCGGGCTGCCCCCGGACTCCGTCGTCCAGGACGAGGACGAGATCCTGGCCGACTCCGAGCGCCTCGTGCGGCTGCACCACGACCGCTCGCCGTCCGCGATGACCCGCATCGCACTGGCTCCCTGCTCCCCGTTCAGCGTCTCGCCCTCGCTCATGACCCGCACCGCGGAGCTGGCCGAGGCGCTGGACGTGCGGCTGCACACCCACCTGTGCGAGACGCAGGACGAGGAGGCCTTCTGCCTGGCCACCTTCGGCCGGCGGCCCGTCGACCACCTGGCCGACGTCGGCTGGATGAGCGACCGGGTGTGGCTGGCACACGTGGTGTGGCCGTCCTCCGAGGAGGTCACCCGGCTCGGCGCGGCGCGGGTCGGGGCGGCGCACTGCCCGTCGTCCAACATGATCCTGGGCAGCGGGCTGGCGCCCGTGGCCGAGCTGCGCGCGGCCGGCGCACCGGTGGGCCTGGGTGTGGACGGCTCGGCGTCCGCGGACTCCGCGTCCCTGTGGCTGGAGGCCCGGACGGCGATGCTGCAGGGCAAGCTGCGGCACGGCGCGGGCGCCTTCTCCGCCCGGGACGCGCTCGAGCTGGCGACCCGCGGCGGGGCGGCGTGCCTCGGCCGGGTGGGGGAGATCGGCCAGCTGTCGGTCGGCGCGTGCGGGGACCTGGTGGTGTGGCCGCTGTCGGGCGTCGCGTTCGCCGGCGCGCTGTCGGACCCGCTGGAGGCCTGGCTGCGCTGCGGGCCGGTGGCGGCGCGGCACACCGTCGTCGCCGGGCGGCTCGTCGTGGAGGACGGCGTCCCTGCGCACCCCGCGCTCGACGAGCAGCTCGCCGTCCACGCCCGGGTGGCGGCCCGGGTGCAGGCCGCCGACTGACGTCGGTGTCGGAAGCGACACCCGCGTCGCGGCGCTCGTGACGTGGGTGTCGCTTCCGATACCGCTCGTCGTCAGAGGGCGGAGGCGAGGGCGTCGAGGTCGTCGAGGGTGGCGTCCAGGTGCGGGGAGACGCGCAGCACCGGCCCGGTCATCTCCCCCGGCGCCCGCTCGCGCCCGATCGCCGTGGTCACGATGCCGTGCTCGGTCAGCAGCCGCGCCCGGGTGGTGACGACGTCGACGCCGTCGGGTGGGCGCAGCGTCGTGGTCGCGGTCGGCTCGTCCAGGGGCTCGACCACCCGCCAGCCGGCCGCGCCCTCCAGCACCTCCCGGGCGGCCCGCCCGAGCGCGGCCAGTCGTTCCCGCACCCGCACCGGCCCGGCCGCCACGTGCTCGCCCACCGCCAGCACCAGCCCCACCCGCCCGGCCACGTGCGCCTCCCCGGACTCGAGCGCCCGCAGCGGCGGCAGGTCGGCCGGCGCGGGCAGTGCGGGGCTGAGCTCCGCGGTGATCGCCGGCCGGACGCACAGCACCCCCACGCCGCGCGGGCCGGCCAGCCACTTGCGGGAGGTGGCGTAGACGACGTCGGCACCCACGTCGGTGTCGACGTGGCCCAGCGACTGTGCGGCGTCCAGCACCAGCGGCACGCCGGCCGAGCGGCACAGCGCGGCCACCTCGGCGGCGGGCTGGACGATGCCGCGGTGGCTGCCGATGTGGGTCAGGTGGACCACCCGCGGGGGATCGGTGGCCAGCAGGCGGGCCAGCCCGTCAAGGTCGGCCCGGCCGAGGTCGTCGACCGGCAGCGGCTCGGGGACCAGACCGGCGGCGCGCAGCTGGGCGGCGTTGGGCGCGTACTCGCCGGGCAGGCAGGCCACCCGCGACCCCGCGGGCAGGCGCCAGCCGCCGAGCAGGGCGACCAGGGCGGCCTGCGCGGACTCCACGAAGACGACGTCGGCCGCGGCCATCCCGACCAGGCCGCCGATCACCGAGCGGCCCTGCTGCAGCAGGTCCTCGGCGGTCGCCTCGGCGACGTACCCGCCGAGCTCGGCCTCGTGCCGGGCGTGGTGGGCGACGGCCTCCAGCACGCGGTGGCTCTGCCGGCTGCAGGCGGCGGTGTCCAGGTGGCGCCCGGCCGGGCGGGGGCGGGCGGAGCGCCACGAGGCACCGAGGTCCTTGTGGACGAGGGTGGGGTCGAGCACGGTCACGGCACCACGCTAGGCGAGCCCGGCGACCGGACCGGTCAGGTGTCGAGGTCCCCGCGGGCCACCGAGACGCCGGAGTGGGCCGGGTTGCCGTCGAGGGGTTCGACCGAGACGTCGACCACCGGGTACTCGCCGAGGTCCAGGCCCGGAGGCAGCTCGAACACCGCGGTGTCGCCGCCGCGGACGACGCCCATCGCCATCAGGCGGGAGACCGACCGGTCCAGCAGCCACACCTCGTAGTACTCGCCGCGCAGTTCGGCGGCGCTGAGGTCGACCGACAGCACCAGGCTGCCGTCGCTGCGCTCGATCACACGCGCCTCACCCGACGCGCCGCTGGCGTCGAGCGGGTCGAGGGCGGCGGCGGCGACCGTGAGCCCCTCACCGCTGCGGGTGCCGAGGGCCACGGTGCCCGCGCCGATGCCCGCGCCGACGACGAGGGCGGCCGCGGCGGCCAGCACCAGCCGGGAGCGGCGCGGGCGCAGGCGGGGAACCGGAGCCGGCGGCCCGGAGTCGGCCGGCTCGGCTCCCGGGGCGGGCTCGCCTCCCGCGGCCGCCGGAGCAGCGTCGAGCGGCGGAACCGCGCTGACCGGTGGGGACGCCCCGGCAAGGGCCTCGGGACGCGGCGCGACGGACACCCCGGTCGCCGCGGCGATCCCCGCCCAGACCGCCGGCGGCGGCGGGACCGGAGCGCCGGGGGCGGCCAGCTGCGGAACGGCGAGCGCGTCCACCCCGCGCCGCAGCGAGGCGACCTCGGCGCGGCACTGGGCGCAGGACTCGAGGTGCGCGGCGTCGGACGCGGGCAGTGGCTCGCGGAGCGCGGCCAGGGCGAGTTGCTCAGGCGTGCAGTGCGGCACCGTCCACCTCCAGCCGGGTGCGCAGGCGCTCGAGGGTGCGCCGGATGTGACTCTTGACCGTGCCCAAGGGCAGCCCGGTGCGGGCGGCGATCTGGGCGTGGGTGAGGTCTTCGAAGAAGGCCAGCTCGATGATCCCGCGCTGGGGCTGGCCGATCTGGTCCAACTCGTCGAGGAGCAGCACCCGATCGGCGACGGTGGTGTCCACCAGGGGGCCACCGGGGTCCGGCGCGGACTGCGCCTGGGCCATGGCCGCCTCGGTGGTGCGCCGCTGCCGGTCCCGGCGGGCCCAGGTGTCGGCGATCTTGTGCCGACAGACGCCCACCAGCCACGCCGGCAGCGGCCCCTGCTCGGGGCGGTAGCCGGCGCGGCCGGTCCAGGCGGAGATGAAGGTCTGCTGGGTGACGTCCTCGGCGTCGGGCCCGGGGCCGAAGGCGCGCACCGCCATGCCGTGGACCTGGCCGGCGAAACGCTCGTAGGCCCAGGCCAGCCCCTGCTCGTCGCCGGCGGCGAACCGGCGGGCGATCTCGGCGTCGTCCGGCTCCGGGGTGGCCCCCGGCAGTGGCCCGGCGTCCGTGGTCACACGCCCGACCCTAGGCCCTGCGCGGCGCCGGTTCAGCAGCCCGGTCACGGGAGGGCCCCGGGGACGGACGACCTCTCCCGGTCGACGTCGTCCGTGAGGCGCACGTACGCGTCGTCCCGCACCCCGGCTGGGGTGCCGGGCGTCTCCGGACCGGTCGGCGGAGGAACCGTCGGTGCCGCCGTCGAGGAGGCCGGCGGCGGCACCGACGGGGTCGGTGCGGGAAGGGCCTGCGCGACCGCTGTCCCGGTCGGGGCCGGGCTCAGCGCCCGGGCGGCCGGTGTGCCGACCTCGGGCGCCCGGCCCCGGGCCCCGGAGCACATGGCCGACCTCCCTCCCCGGGGGCGGGTCAGGACCGCATCGGTGGGGGCCGGTGGACGGCGACACCGTCTGCGGCCGTCGCCGGAGCGACGCCGAGGCCGGACGCGGCGCCGGGAGCTCCGCCGACGGCGATGGCGGGGGAGGTGTGGCTGCGGAACACGGGACGGTTCCTCCCGGGTCGAGGGTGCCTTGTCACCCCTCCTTCCGGACGCTCCCGTCCGGCGGATGCAGCGTCGGTCGAGGTGTTCCCGAGGAGCTCGTGCTCTGCCTGCGAGGGGCATGCAGAGCACGAGCCTCCCGGGACCGACGTGGTGGGGCGGCGCCGGTCGACGGGCTCAGGCCGGGACGGACAGGGAGAGCGCGAAGTCGCCGTCCGGGTCGGTCCACCAGTGCGTCATCGACAGGCCCGCGGCGGCCAGTTCGCGCGCCACCCCGTCGCGGCGGAACTTCGCCGACACCTCGGTGCGCATCTCCTCGCCCGCGGCGAACGGGACGTCGAGGTCGAGCGCGGGTACCCGCACCACCTGGGCGGCGCGCGACCGCAGCCGCATCTCGATCCACTCCTGGTCGGCGTCCCACACCGCCACGTGCTCGAAGGCGTCGAGGTCGAAGTCGGCGCCGAGCTCGCGGTCGAGCACCGCGAGCACGTTGCGGTTGAACTCCGCGGTCACGCCGGCCGCGTCGTCGTACGCGCGGACCAGGCGGGCGGGGTCCTTGACTAGATCCGTGCCGAGCAGGAAGGAGTCGCCCGGCGTGAGGGTGCCGGCGAGCTCGGCGAGGAACTCCGCCCGCGGCCCGGGCTCGAGGTTGCCGATCGTCGAGCCGAGGAACGCCACGAGGCGGCGGCCGGAGCGGGGCAGCTCGGTCAGGTGCCGGGTGAAGTCGCCGACCACCGCCTCGACCTCCACGCCCGGGAACTCCGTCTCGATGGCGGCCCCCGCCGCGCGCAGCACCGACGGGTCGACGTCGCAGGGCACGAACCGGCGCAGCGTGCCGGCCTGGCGCAGCGCGGTGAGCAGCAGGCGGGTCTTCTCCGACGTCCCGCTGCCCAGCTCCACCAGGACCTCTGCACCCGAGGCGGTGGCGACCTCCCCGGAACGGGCGGTGAGGATCGCCCGCTCGGCGCGGGTCGGGTAGTACTCCGGCAGCCGGGTGATCTCGTCGAACAACTCGCTGCCGCGCGCGTCGTAGAACCACCGCGGCGGCAGCGACTTCGGCGTCGCGGTGAGCCCCGCCAGCGCGTCGGCGCGCAGCGCCTCCGCGGCGGTCTCCGGGGCGAGGTGGGTGGTCAGCGAGATCGACACGGGTCTCCTCAGGCGAGCGGGGTCAGGGTCAGGCCGTCGGGGGTGACCTCGACGAGGGAGCGGTCGGGCACGTCGGTCCACGCCGGGTCGTCGTCCCAGGGCTCGCTGGCCAGCGCCGTCCCGTCAGGAGTGACCAGCGCCGACAGCGTGTCGCCCCAGGTGGTGGCCAGCAGCCGGGTGCCGTCGGCGGCCAGCAGGTTGAGCCGGGCGCCCGGGTCTGCGGCACCGACCTCGAGCACGGTGGCTCCCAGCGCATCCGGGCCCCGGGCGAAGACCAGGGCCGCCAGCAGCGCGCTGTCGACGGTGGACTCGGCGTCCCGCACCGGCGGCAGCACCGACCGGTCCACCCGGCCGTTGTGCGACAGCAGCCACCGGCCGTCCGTGAACGGCGCGACGGCGCTCTCCTCCAGGGGCATGCCCACCGTGGCGGACCGGACGGCCGCCACCACGCACCCCGACGACAGCACCGGCGCGACCGAGGCGAACGACGGGTCGGCCCACATCGGCCGCGGGGAGCGCCAGCGCGCCGGCTCCGCGCGACCGGGCACGAAGAAGCCCACTCCCCAGCCGTCGGCGTTCACCGTGCCGTACCGCTGCCGGCGCGGCGCCCAGGACTGCACCAGCAGGGAGGACGGCGGCTCGAGCACGAGTGCTGCCAGGGTCCGCGGCCGGCCCAGCCAGGCGAGGTGCCGGCACATCAGGTGGACGCCCCGTCGACCGACCAGGCCAGCCGGACGCCGCTGAAGACCTGCCGGCGGACCGGGTGGTCCCAGTTGCGGAAGCTCGGCCGCAGGATCGAGGGCGCGACCGCCCAGGAGCCCCCGCGCAGCACCTTGTGGTCCCCACCGAAGAACGGCGCCGAGTAGTCGGCGTAGAGCATCGGCCGGAAGCCGGGCCAGGGGAGGAAGTCCGAGGAGGTCCACTCCCAGACGTCACCCAGGAGCTGCTCGGCGCCGTAGGCCGAGGCGCCGGCCGGGTAGGCGCCGACCGGCGCCGGGCGCAGGGCGGTCCCGCCCAGGTTGGCCAGCGCCGGCGTCGGCTCGGCCGAGCCCCACGGGAAGCGGCGGCGCCGGCCTGTGGCGGCGTCCCAGACCGCGGCCTTCTCCCACTCCACCTCGGTGGGCAGCCGCGCCCCCGGGGCCACGGCGCCGGTGCCCCCGGCCCAGGCGGCGTACGCCTCGGCCTCGAAGAACGTGACGTGCTGGACCGGTTCGTCCGGGGGCAGCTCCTCGGCGACGCCGAACCGGGTGCGGGTGCCGTCGGGCCCCCAGAACTGCGGCCGTTCCAGCCCGGCCTCGACCCGGTGCGCCCAGCCCCGCTCCGACCACCACCGGGGCTGGGCGTAGCCGCCGTCGGCGACGAAGGCGGCGTACTCGGCGTTGGTCACCGGCACCCGCCCGATCCGGAAGGCCGGGACGTCGACCACGTGCGCGGGCCGCTCGTTGTCCAGGGAGAACGGCTCCTCGGCGGCGTCCACGCCGAGGACGAACTCCCCGCCCGGGACGAGCACCGACGTGCCGGCCACCCCGGGGCGGCCCGCCGGCAGTGGCGTGCCGGCGCCGAGCAGCGGTGGGCCGGGACGCAGGTTCAGCGCCTGCAGCATCGTCTCGTCGTGCTGCTGCTCGTGGCTGACGACCATGGCGAAGTCGAACGGGTCGTCATCGGCACCGAGCCGGTCCAGCCGGTCCAGGACGCGGCCGCGCACCTCGCCGCAGAACGCCCGCGCCTCGACCGGTGGCAGCAACGGCAGCCGGGAGCGGACGGCGCGAGGGTGGGTGAACGCGTCGTAGAGCGCCTCGACGTCGGCCGGGAGCAGGCCCGGGCGGGTGGCGTCCCCTCGGCGCAGCAGCCAGAGGTCCTCCTGCTGGCCGATGTGCGCGAGGTCCCAGACCAGCGGGCTGAGCAGCGGCGTGTGCTGGCGCAGCAGCTCGGGTTCGTCGTGGTCGGTGAGCAGCAGCGTGCGCGCCCGGGCGGCGGTCAGCTCGCGGGCGAGGATCTCGGGCAGGGCGCTCATCGAGGGGCCTCCGTGGCTGAGAGGAGTGCGGCGGCGGGGCCGCCGGTGCGGGCGCTGCGGAGCAGGGAGTCGCCGGGGCTGCCGCCGCGGTCGACGAGGTCGGCGAGGGCGGTCACCTCCCCCCGCAGGGGTGCGGGGGCGGCGTCGCACGCGGCGGCGAGACAGGTCCGGGCCGCGGCGTGCAGGGCCCGGTCGGTGAGCCCGAGCCGGGCGGCGCGGTCCCACGCGCCGGCGACCGGTTCGGTGGCCGCCGCGGCGCGCCCGGCCGCGACCGGGTCGTCGAGCAGGGTGGTCGTGACCGCGGCCAGCGCCGGCCACCAGGGCTCCGGAGCGGCGTCGAGGTAGCGGATCTCCAGCCAGCCGCGCGGCCGGACCGGGGGGAAGAGCGTGGTCAGGTGGTAGTCGAGGTCGGCGGTCGTGGGGGACCGCCCGCCCAGTGGAGCCGCGCCGGTGACCCAGTCGGCGAAGGGCACCCGCCCCCGGACCGGGACGGCGCCACCGGACCCCGGGTCGCGCACCAGCATGACCGGGGCGGCGAGGGCGTACCGCGCCCACTCGCCGGCCGGGTCGGCACCCCCCAGCAGGGGGCCGCAACGGGCCTGGTCGATCTCGCCCCACACCCGCTGCCGGTGTGAGACCCAGCCGGTGGACCGGCCGGCCGCCAGGGGGGAGCAGGCGGACACGGCGACCAGCACCGGCCCGATCTGGTGGGCCAGGGCCACCCGCCGGCTCCACCTCCCGCGGGGGCCGGCCTCGAGGTTGACCTGCAGGGACGCCGTCCCGGACATCATCGCCGTCCCCGCGGCCGCGCAGCCGACGGCGGCGAAGTGCTCCTCCATCGCCGCGTAGCGGGGGACGGGGCTGACCCGGCGTGGTGGGCGCAGCGGATCGGCGCCCACGGGGGCCGACCCGAGCCCGTCGGCGGCCAGTGCCGCGGCGAGCACGGCCCGGTCGGCGCGCAGCGCGGCGACCGCGCCGGCGACGTCGGGCAGCGGCGGCCCGGACAGCTCCACCTGGCCGCCCGGCTCGAGGGTCACCCGGCTGCCCCCGGGCAGGGCCGGCAGCGCGTCGACGACGCCGCGGACGCGCGCCCACGGCACCCGGGAGGCGGGATCGGCGCGGTCGACCAGGTGCGCCTCGAGCTCCAGGCCGACGGCGCCGACCGGTCCGGGGCGCAGCGCGGCGTCGGCCACGTGCGCCAGCGCGCCGTCGAGGTCGAGGATCGCCGTGTGCCGCTGCTCGGTGACCGGGGCCACGGGCCCCACCCCCTCCAGGTCCGGACCGGTCGACGTCGACCGCGGGTCGGTGCGGGGGCGGCCCGTCGTCGCGGCCGTCCTCGGCGAACATCCTGCACACCCCCACTGACAGGACAAGCCCCGCGCGACGACGTCCCCCGGTGTTCGGACGAAGATGGGCGGGTGGATGCCTCCCGTGACCGGGACGCCGCGGGCCGGGCCCGGAACGCCCGCCCGCGCGACGCGCTGGGCCGCCCGCTGCCCCGCGGGGCGGTGGGCGAGGAGCGGGCCCCCGAGGGGGTGGTCCGCCCCCCGGCCGAGGCGCTGGCGGAGGCCCAGCGGCTGCTCGACGCGGGCCGGCCCTTCCACGCCCACGAGGTCCTCGAGGACGCCTGGAAGTCGGCGCCGGAGCTCGAGCGGCAGCTGTGGCGGGGGCTGGCGCAGCTCGCGGTGGGCCTGACCCACGCCGCTCGGGGCAACGCGCGGGGCGCGGCCACCCTCCTCGACCGCGGGGCCGGGAACATCGCCGGCTACGCCGCCGACCCGCCGCACGGTCTCGACGTCGCGGGCCTGGCCGACCGGGCGCGGACGCTGGCCGCCGAGGCGGCCGCCGGGCGGGAGGTGCGTGCCGCCTCGATCCGGCTGAGGAGCCCCGGGACGTGACCCGAGGACGACGTCGCGACGGTGTGCGCGCGGCCGCGGTGCTGGCCGCGGCGGTCGCCCAGATCGGAGGCAGCCCGCTCGGGACGGTCGTCGCCGGGCGGAGCGTGGGCGAGGTCAGCGACGCGACCCGCTCGCTGATCACCCCGGCCGGCTATGCCTTCACCATCTGGAGCCTGGTCTTCGCCGGCGCGCTGGCGTGGGCGGTGTACCAGGCGCTGCCCGGCCAGCGGGACCGCCCGGTGCACCGGCGGACGGGCTGGCCACTGGCCGCGGCGTTCGCCGGCAACGCCGTCTGGGAGGTGCTGTTCCCGCTGCTGGGGGACAGCGCGCCGCTGGTCCCGGCGGTCCTCCTCTTCGCCATCGTCGCGGCGGCGGCCACGGCCTGGGCCCGGCTGCAGGACCTGCCCCTGTCCGGGCTCGCCCGGCTGCTCCCGGCGGCGGTCACCGGCCTGCTGCTGGGCTGGGTGACGCTGGCCTCCGCGGTGCAGGTGGCCTCGGCGGGTGTCGCGCTCGGCGCGCCCGCCCAGGGGCCGGGAGCGCAGGCGTGGTCGGTGTCGGCCCTCGCGGCGGTGGCCGCGCTGGGGGCCGTGGTCGTCCTGGTCGCCCGGGTCTCGGCGGGGCCGTTCGCGGCGGCGGTGGTCTGGGGACTGGCCGCCGTCGCGGTCGACGGCGGGCCGGTGGCGGTGACCGTCGCGGCGGTGGTGGCCGCCGCCGTCGTGGCCGCGGCCCTGGCGGTCCGTGTGCTGCGGCGGCCCGACCGCGGGGCGCTGCTGGTCGGCTGAGCGCACCCCTACCCCCCACCGTGTGACGCGGAGCACACTGCCGGGCATGGCCGCCTCCACCGCCGCGCGCACCCGGGAGGTCTGGGCGGCCGGGGACTACCAGCGCGTGGGCGTCCGCCTGGTGCCGGCCAGCGAGCAGCTGGTCACCGACCTGGGCGTGCGGCCCGGCGACCGGGTGCTCGACGTGGCCGGCGGCACCGGCAACACCGCCCTGGCCGCCGCCCGCCGCGACGCCGACGTCGTCTGCAGCGACCTCGTGCCCGAGCTGCTCGACCACGCGGCCCGCCGCGCGCAGACGGAGGGACTGGCCTTCGCCACCGAGGTCGCCGACGCCTGCGCGCTCCCGTTCCCGGACGGCTCCTTCGACGTCGTGGTCTCCACCTTCGGCGTCGTCTTCGCCGCCGACCCCGAGCAGGCCGCGCGGGAGCTGCTGCGGGTGCTGCGGCCGGGTGGCCGGCTCGGACTGACCGCCTGGCGCCCCGAGGCACCCGGTGGCCGGCTGCTCTCGCTGATCGCCCGGCACGACCCGGAGGACGCCACCGGGGACCCGGTGCGGTGGGGGACGCCGGAGGGCGTGCAGGCGCTGCTGGGCCTCGGGGAGTGCTCGCTGCGGCACTCGGAGCGCACCGTGGAGTTCACCGCACCGTCGGTGGCGGCACAGTGGGAGCGCTACCGCGACTGGTACGCGCCGGTGCACGTGGCCTGGCGGCGGCTGGACGAGGCGGGGCGCGCGACGCTGGAGGCCGAGTTCAGCGACATGTGGGGCAGCTTCACGCGCGGCGGCGGACCCGGCATCGTGGTGCCCAACACCTACCTGCAGTCCACCGGCGTGCGGGCCGGCTGAAGGGGAGAGCGATGAGGAGCTTCGAGGCCGCCACCCGGATCGACGCGAGCCCCACCGCGGTGTGGGACCTCCTGGTCGACGTCGGCGGCTGGCGGGACTGGGACTCCGGCGTCGACCGCGTGGAGGGCCGGGTCGCCCTGGGGGAGCGGCTCACGCTCTACGCCACGATGATCCGCAGCCGCCCGTTCGGGGTGACGGTCACCGAGATCCGTCCCGGCGAGGTCATGCGCTGGCGTGGGGGCCTGCCGTTCGGCCTGGCGGTCATCGAACGCACCTACCACCTCGACGAGCAGGAGGACGGCGGCACGGTGCTCACCGTCCGCGAGGACCACAGCGGGCCGCTGGCGTTCCTGCTCGGCCGCACCACCCCGGACCTCAACCCCTCGTTCCGGCAGTTCTGCGCGGGCCTCAAGGCGCGCGCCGAGGGCCGGACCTCGCGGCACGGGGGCTGAGCCGGCCGGCAGGACCCGACGGTGCACCGGCCGGTCGGGAACCCGTACTAGCGGCCGGTGCGGTCGAGCAGCCGCTCCGCCCGGGCGGCGAACGGCGCGAACCCGAACCGCTCGCACAGCTCCAGGGCGCGGTGCAGCTCGGCCGCTGCGCCCGGCAGCCCGAGCAGGGCCATCACCCCGCCGCGGTAGAGCGCGGTCGGGCCGAGCACCGTCGTCCCCGGCCACAGGACGACGACGGTGTCGCCGTAGGACCGCAGGGCCGGCAGCACGGTGGCCGCCCGCTCGGCGTCGGCGAGCTCGAGGAAGACGTCGCTGAGCAGGATGGTCTGCACCGGCTCCCGCGTGCCGCCGCCGGGCGAGGTCAGCAGCCGGTCGACCGCGGCCAGGGCGGCCTCGCGGCGCCCGGCCTGGGCGTGCGCCTGGGCCAGCACCCCCAGCCAGCCGGGGTCGACCGTCGCGGCGAGGTCCACCACCTCCGGGACGACGTCGGGCAGCCGGTGCTCGTGCCAGGCGGCGATCCCCTCGATGGTCTGCCGGGACATCCGGGTGACGTCGGCGGCCGCGGGCGAGGTGGTCGGCGCGTCGGCGACCGCCGCGTCGGCCAGCTCGCGGGCCCGGGCCGCCTCCCCGCGGGCCAGCGCCAGGCCGGCCCGCCACCAGGCGTCGAGCTGCAGCAGGTCGCCGTCCCCGCGACGGACGGCGAGGTCGGTGAAGCGCTGCGAGACCGCGGCGGACTCCTCCGCCTGCGTCGTCTCCAGCAGCGCGCAGCGCAGCAGGTGGAGGGCGGTGGCCTCGGCCGCGGGGTCACCGGACCGCTGCCGGAGCATCGCCCGTGCCCACTCCAGGCGCTCGCCCGCCCACGCCGGCGTCCAGTGCGCCACGAAGCGGGCGACCGTCGCCCGCGGCCGGGCGGTGGGCCGCTCGCCCGCGGCCGCGAGCGCCCGCGCGGCCAGCTCGGGACCGCCCGGCGACCCCACCGACGCCCGCTGCACGGCGAGCGCGGCCAGCACGGCCGACCGCAGGTCGGGGTCGAGCTCGTCGGCCCGTTCGGCGGCCTCCTCGAGCAGGGACACGTCGGTCGCGGCGAGGGCGCCGGAGGTGGCCCAGTAGCCCCCGAGCCCGCCGCCGGCCGAGGTGACCGCGGCCCGGGCCAGCCGCGCCGCGTCGTCCGCCCGCCGGGCCAGATCCGCGGCGGCGGTCAGGGCGGTTCCGCTGGCCTCGATCAGGCCCAGCCGGCGCAGCGCGGCCCCTCGCACGAGCTGCAGGTCGGCTCCCGTGTCGCCGTCCCCGGGGCCGGTGTGGGCCAGCCCGCGGGCGGCCAGCGCGGCGGCCTCGTCGTCGCCGGCCCGGTCGAGGGCCTCGGCGGCAGCCGTGAGGCAGGCGCGCGCGGCGGCCGGGTCGGGGGCTCCGGCGGCGGCCTCGCTGCGGTGGACGGCGATGGCGGCGGCGGAGGTCGCCGCGGCCGGGCTGGCCGCCAGCGCGTCGGCCAGCAGGCCGTGCAGCCGGGCGCGGCGGACCGGCCCGAGGTCGGCCAGCAGCACCTCCCGGACCAGGTCGTGGGCGACGCGGACCCGCCCCGGCACGGGCTCGACCAGCAGCCCGGCGCGCAGGGCGGCGGGGACGGCGTCGTCGGCCGCCCCCTCCAGGACGGCGGCCAGCAACCCGACCGAGGTGTCGCGCCCGGCGACGGCGGCGGCCTCCAGGGCGGCCCGGGTCGTGGCCGCCAGCGGAGCCAGGCGCAGCCGGACGACGTCGCGCACCCCGGCCGGGACGGGTCCGCCGCCCTCGGGCAGCGCGGCGAGCTCGGTGACGAAGAAGGGGTTGCCGGCCGACCGCTCGGCCACGGCCGACGCGGTGCGCTCGTCCTGCGGGCCGCCGCGCAGCTCCGCCACGAGCGCGGCGACCTCCCCGGCGGCCAGCCCGGACAGCTCCAGCCGCCGCGCTCCCGGCACCCGGGCCGCCAGCCCCAGCACGCGGGCCAGGGCGGGGTCCCCGGTGGCCTCCTCGCGGCAGGTCAGCGCGACCAGCACCCGGCTGTCGGACAGCTGGGAGAGGACGACCTCGAGCACGTGCAGCGAGTCGCCGTCGGCCCACTGCAGGTCGTCGAGGACCACGAGCAGCGGCGCGGTGGAGGCCAGGGCGCGCAGCCGGCGGGCGGTGTCGAGACCGAGGGCGAAGCGGGCGCCGGTGTCCGTGCCCGGCAGCGCCTCGGGCAGGCCGCCGAGCACCTGCTGCCAGGGCCAGTAGGGGGGAGCGCCGCCGATCTCGGCGCAGCGGCCCCAGCGGACCGCGGCCCCCGACCGCGCGGCGAACGCCTCGACCAGCCGGGTCTTGCCGATGCCCGGCTCCCCGGTGACCACCACGGCCGTGCCGCGACCGGCGCCGGCCGACGCCCACGCCGCCCCGAGCGTGGCGAGCTCGGGAGAGCGGCCGACGAAGCCGTCGGGCACCGGCGCCGCGGCCGGGGCCGCCCGCGGCGGCGCGGGGGCCAGTCCCCGGTCCTGCCGCAGCAGCGCCGACTCCAGCTCCCGCAGCTCGGGTGAGGGGTCGAGGCCGAGCTCGTCGGCGATCCGGGCGCGGGTGGCGCGCAGGACGTCGAGCGCCTCGCCCTGCCGGCCCGCCCGGGAGAGCGCCCGGGCCAGCAGGGCGGCGGTGCGCTCGCGCAGCGGCTCCGCGGCGGCGGCCGCGGCCAGGTCGGCCACCAGGTCCGCGCCGGCACCCAGCGCCAGCCGCACCTCCGCCAGTCGCTCCACCGCACCCCGGTGCAGCTCCTCCAGCCGGGCGGTGACCGGTCCGACGTCGGGCACGTCCGCGACGTCGGCGTAGGGCCGGTCCCGCCACATCGTCAGCGCCTGGGTGAGCAGCCGCGCGGCGCCGGCGTCGTCGGCGGTCGCGGCGGCCCCGACCAGGTCGGCGAACGCGTGCGCGTCCACCGCCGTCCGGGGCAGCACGAGGGCGTAGCCGGCCCCGCGGGTGACCAGCACGGTCGCCTCGCGGGCGCCGCGGCCCGGGTCGAGCAGCCGGCGCAGCCGGGCGACGTGGCCCTGCAGGGTCGTGGCCGCGGTCGCCGGCGGGTCCCCGCGCCACAGCCGGTCGGCCAGGACGTCGGCGGGGACGGGCCGCCCCTCGGCCGCGGCCAGCAACGCGAGGACCTCGGCGGGCCGGCGCCCGCCGAGGTCCAGCTCGCTCCCGTCCCGGGTGACGCGTGTCGGGCCCAGCACGCCCACCCGCAGCTCCACGGCTGCGGAGGGTAGGCGAGATCAGCGCTGCGCAGGGGTCAGCGGCGCGACGTCGCGATCGTGCCGCCCGTGGCCGACCGGACCAGCGGGGAGGTGCGCAGCCAGACCGCCGCACCCACCACGAGGACCAGCCAGCCGAACAGGCCGGTCTCCGCGGAGAACCAGGCGGTCAGCTCGCGCTCGGCCGTCAGCGGCGCGATCACGTGGTACAGGGTGGCGTTGGCGACGGCGTGCGCGAGCACGCCCGGCCAGATGCCCCACCGCAGCTGCATGCTGGCCAGCACCGCACCCAGCGCGGTGGTCCCGAGCGTGGTGCACAGCAGGGCGAAGGCCACCGGCAGGCCGTCGGGCGCGCCACCGAGGAACAGCACCAGCGGCCAGTGGAACGCCCCCCAGGCCACGCCGCTGACCAGCACCACGGTGCGTGGCCGGGCCACCTCGGCCAGCCGGGTGACCAGCAGGCCGCGCCAGCCGACGTCCTCGGCGAGCGCCAGGACCACGTAGGGCGCGACCAGCAGCGTCAGGCCCAGGGCGGTCGTCGGGCCGAGGCCGCCGGTGTCGACGCCGCCCAGGCCGGTGACCCACAGCAGGGCGCCGCCGGCCAGGGTGGTGGCGAGCGCCCACAGCCAGGCCCGCCCCAGGACGCGCAGCGGCACGCGGCGGAAGCCCCAGCCGGGCCGCCGCAGGCTCCTGGCGGTGACCAGCCGGGTCAGGACGGCGGCCAGCAGCGGGATCAGCGCCTGGCCGTAGAGGACGGCCTGGACCAGCGGCGGGGACTGGTCGATCGCGCTCACGTCGGCGTCCTGCGACGCGGCGAACGCGGTGGTGCCGGCGAGGAGGGCCGCCGTCGTCCCGAGGAAGACGCCGACCTCCTCCCGGGGTGAGGGGGTGCGCGGCGGTGCGGCCGGCGCGGGGGACAGCTGCGGGGTGGTGGTCATCGCGGTTCGGTGCTCCTGGGTCCTGGGGTGTGCCATCGCCGGAGAGCCTCGGGATCGCCGCTGGTCGGCTCCTGGTCCGCCGCTGGTCGGGCCCGACCAGCGGCTCACCAGCGGACCGCGCGAGCGTCGGCGGCATGCAGCGCCCCGACCCGTCCCCGCCGCCGCCGTCGTCGCGCTGCCGGCCGGGGGCGCGCTGAGCCGCTGCCGGGCCCGCAGCGCCGACCTGGTGCTCGTCGTCCTGACCGGCTGCCCCGTCCTGGCGGCCGGGGACACCGGACCCCGCCCCCTGACCCCGGGCGGCACGGCGGTCTGCCGGCGCGGGACGGCGTGGTCCCTGCGGGCCGGGGCGGAGCCGGCGCGGCTGGTCGTCGTGGCCTTCCCCGCCGGGCCCGAGCGAGCGGTGGCCGACCTCGCGCAGCGGCCGGCCCTGGACGACGCCGCGCGCGTCGCGCTCGCGGCCGACGGCGGGCTCGAGCTCGTGCTGGAACCCACACGACCGATGTGACCGCAAGCGCGACCGCCGACGGCCGAGGTGGGACGATGGGCACCGCCATGAGCACCGAGACCACAGCCGCCGCACCCCGCACCGACGACACCGACCTGGGCGAGCCGGCCACGCCGCCGCGCGGGCCGGTCACCTCGGCGTCGTACTCCCTCACCGTCCGGCTCACCGCCGACGGCGACCCGGCCTCGATCGGCCGCATCGCCACCGCCGTCGGGTCCGCCGGCGGCGCGGTCACCGCCATCGACGTGGTGGACAGCCGCTCGGACGGGCTCACCGTCGACGTCACCTGCTCGGCCGCCGACGCCGCGCACTCCGAGGAGATGGTGGAGGCGCTCCGGTCGGTCCCCGGGGTCAAGGTCCGCAAGGTCAGCGACCGGACCTTCCTGCTGCACCTGGGCGGCAAGCTGGAGGTCGCCTCCAAGGTGCCGCTGAAGACCCGTGACGACCTGTCGATGGCCTACACGCCGGGTGTCGCGCGGGTCTGCCTGGCGCTGGCCGCCAACCCCGACGACGTCCGCCGGCTGACGATCAAGGGCAACACCGTCGCCGTGGTCACCGACGGCTCCGCCGTCCTCGGCCTCGGCGACATCGGCCCGGGCGCGGCGATGCCGGTCATGGAGGGCAAGGCGGTCCTGTTCAAGCGGTTCGCCGACATCGACGCCTGGCCGATCTGCCTGGACACCCAGGACGTCGACGAGATCGTGCGCACCGTGGAGCTGCTGGCCCCGGGCTTCGGCGGGATCAACCTCGAGGACATCGCCGCGCCGCGCTGCTTCGAGATCGAGGCCCGGCTGCGCGAGAAGCTCGACATCCCCGTCTTCCACGACGACCAGCACGGGACGGCGATCGTCGCGCTGGCGGCGCTGCGCAACGCCCTGCGCGTGGTCGACAAGCAGCTCGAGGACGTGAGGATCGTGGTCGCCGGCGGCGGTGCCGCCGGGACGGCGATCGTGCACCTGGTGCTCGAGGCCGGCGCCCGCCACGTGCTGGTGTGGGACCGCGAGGGCATCCTCTCGCCCGACGACGAGCGGCTGTCCCCGGCCAAGCGGGACCTGGCCGAGCGCACCAACCCCGAGTGCGTGCGCGGGGAGCTGCCCGACGCGCTCGAGGGCGCCGACGTCTTCATCGGCGTCAGCGCGGGCAACGTGCTCGCCGTCGAGGACCTCGCCCGCATGGCGGAGAACGCGGTCGTCTTCCCGATGGCCAACCCGACCCCCGAGGTGGACCCGGTCCGGGCC
The DNA here is from genome assembly GCF_054050095.1 of Geodermatophilus sp. SYSU D01105. NCBI lineage: Bacteria > Bacillati > Actinomycetota > Actinomycetes > Geodermatophilales > Geodermatophilaceae > Geodermatophilus > Geodermatophilus sp. SYSU D01105. The sequence continues at coordinate 263,421 of NZ_JBJGYR010000002.1, read as the reverse complement.
CGCCAGTACGCGGCGGTCGTCGCGTCGGGCCGCTCGGACCTGCCCAACCAGATCAACAACGTGCTGGCCTTCCCCGGCGTCTTCCGCGGCCTGCTCGACGCCCGCGCCCGGGAGATCAGCGACGGCATGCTGCTGGCCGCGGCCGAGGCGATCGCGGCCGTCGTCAAGGACGACCAGCTCAACGCCAACTACATCATCCCGAGCGTCTTCGACCCCGCCGTCGCCAAGGCGGTCGCGGCCGCGGTCGCCGACCAGGCCCGCACCGAGCCCGGTGCCACGGTCCAGCTGAACGAGGACGACGGCGACGACGCCTGACGGAGGACCCCTGGTCCGGGCGGTCCCCCGCGGAACCGCCCGGATCGGGGGACGGCGCCCGGCGGGCTGAGCAGGGCATCATGGCCCGGTGCCCGAGTTGCCCGAGGTGGAGGCCCTGACGGCGTTCCTGCGTGAGAACGCCGTGGGGAGGGTGGTGACGCGGGTCGACCTGGCCGCCGTCCAGGCGATCAAGACCTTCGACCCGCCGCTGTCCTCGCTGGCCGGCCTGGAGCTCTCCGGCGTCACCCGGCACGGGAAGTTCCTCGACCTCGACGTCTCCGGCCTGCACCTGGTGGTGCACCTGGCGCGGGCCGGCTGGCTGCACTGGCGCACCGGCCTGCCGCCCTCCCCGCCCAAGCCCGGCAAGGGCCCGCTGGCGCTGCGGGTCCACCTGGACGACGGCAACGGCTTCGACCTCACCGAGCAGGGCACCCGCAAGGGGCTGGCGGTGTACGTCGTCCGCACGCCGGCCGACGTCCCCGGGATCGCCCGGCTCGGCCCGGACGCGCTCGAGGTCGACCGGGAGGCCTTCGCCGCGCTGCTGGCCGGCCGCTCCGGGCAGCTGAAGGGCGCGCTCACCGACCAGACGCTGGTCGCCGGGATCGGCAACGCCTACTCCGACGAGATCCTGCACGCCGCCCGGCTCTCGCCGTTCAAGATGGCCGACAAGCTGACCGACGACGAGGTCGTCCGGCTCTACGACGCGGTGCGGACCACGCTCACCGACGCCCTGGAGCGCCAGGTCGGCCAGCAGGCCGCGACGATGAAGGGCGAGAAGCGCTCCGGCCTGAAGGTCCACGCCCGCACCGGCCTGCCGTGCCCGGTGTGCGGGGACACCGTCCGCGAGGTCAGCTTCGCCGACACCTCGCTGCAGTACTGCGCGACCTGCCAGACCGGCGGGAAGCCGCTGGCCGACCGGCGGCTGTCCAAGCTGCTGCGCTGAGCGGAGTGCCACGGGCGCACAATCCGCGCCGTGGCACTCCGACTCGTGACCGTCGACCTGTTCAGCGCCCTCATCGACTCGCGCACCGGCGGGTCGGCCGCGCTGGCGCTGATCACCGGGGCCGACGGCGGTGCCCTCTACGACGCCTGGGACGCCGCGAACAAGGCCTCCCAGCGCGACGAGCCCACCTGGGTGCCCTTCGCCGAGCACAGCCGCCGGGCGCTCACCACGGCCTACGCGCAGCTCGGCGTCGACCGGGACGCCGACGCGGACACGACCGCGCTGCTGGCCTCGGTGGGCGACTGGCCGCTGTGGCCCGACGTCGAGACCGGACTGGCCGCGCTCGCGGAGCTCGCCCGGGTGGGGGTGCTGTCCAACGTCGACGACGCCGTCTTCGCCCGCACCCGCGTCGCCGGCCTGGTGGACGACGCCGCCGTCCTCACCTCCGAGCGGCTGCGGGCCTACAAGCCGGGGGCCGCGATCTACCGGCGGGCCCTCGACCGGGCCGGGGGCCGGCTGGTCCACGTGGCCACCTCGGCGCGGGACGTGCGCGGTGCCCTGGCCGCCGGCATCGACGTCGTCCGGCTGCGCCGCCCGGGCCACACCCTCGACCCGCAGGGCGGGACGCCGCGGCGGGAGGCCGGCGACCTGCCCGAGGCGGCGCGGTTGCTCGGGTGAGCGGAGGGGGTCGGTGCGCGTCACGTGCACGGACCCCTCCGCTCAGGCGAGGATCTCCCGGGTCACCGCGGACTGCTCGGTCAGCACCCCGCCGATCACCTGCTGGGTCTCGTTGATCCGCTCCACCACCGTCGCGATCGCCTGCAGCGCGCCGACCACGCGGTCGACCTGGCCCTGGATCGCGGTCACCTTCGCGTCGACGTCCGTGGTGGCCCGGGCCGTCTCCAGCGCCAGCTCCTTGACCTCGTTCGCGACCACCGCGAACCCGCGACCGGCCTCGCCGGCCCGCGCCGCCTCGATGGTCGCGTTGAGCGCCAGCAGGTTGGTCTGGTCGGCGATGCCACGGATGACCTTCACGACCTTGCCGATGTCCGTGCTCGACGCGCCCAGGCCGGCGACCTCCTGGTTCGCCTCGACGGCCAGCCGGCGGCCCTCGCCCGCGACCGAGGTGGCCGACAGGACGTTGCGCTCGACCTCGGTGATCGACTCCAGCAGTTCCCGGCCGGCCGTCTCCAGCCGTTCTGCAGCCGTGAAGCGCTCCAGCGCCTGGCCCAGCAGGAAGGCGGCACTGCGCAGGGCCTCGGTCCGGCCGGGCGCCAGCGCGAGCGTCCGGGTCGCGAAGAAGTCGAGGGTGCCCACGACCTGCCCGGAGACCACGATCGGCAGGCAGACGCCGGACTTGACGCCGGCGCGCCGGGCGGCGGGGGCGCGCACGCAGTCGGTGACCTCGGCGAGGTCCTCGACGAACACCAGGTCGCGGGTGCGCCAGGCTCGCCCGGCCAGGCCCACCCCCTCCGGGAAGGACGCCGCGAGGGTCACCTCGCGGAACTCCTGCCCGGCGTCACCGGACTCGGTGACGAAGCGCAGCACCCGGTCGGCCGGGTCGACCGCCCAGTACGAGCCGTAGGCCCAGCCGAAGCCGGTGCGGATCGCCTCCAGCGCCCGCCGCGTCGCCTCGTCGCGGCTGGTCGCCGTGGTGACCTCCCGGAGCAGGTCGCTCACCGCCCGGGTGTCCTCGGCCGCCGCAGCCTGGCGGGCCGCCGCGGACACCCGTTCGATCGCCTGGGAGACGAGCAGGCCGATGGCGCGCAGCGTGGCCAGCCGTTCCGGGGTGGGGGTGAGGGTCTCGGTCGTGGAGAAGTCCATGGTGCCGGTCACGACGCCGTCCTCGAGCAGCGGGAAGCAGATCCCGCTGCGGACGCCCGCGCGCTGGGCGGCGGGTGCCCGGACGCAGTCGTGCAGCTGGCCGAGGTCGGGCACGAAGACCAGGTCACGGGTCCGCCACGCGCGGCCGGCCAGTCCCACGCCCTCGCGGAAGGAGGCTCGCTGGGTCACCTGCCGGAACCCGGGGCCGGCGTCGCCGGACTCCTGACCGAAACGGAGGGCGCCCGCGGCCGGGTCGACCCGCCAGTACGACGCGTAGACCCAGCCGAAGCGCTCCCGCACCAGGTCCAGGGCGGTGCCGATGGCCTCGTCGGCGGTGGGGGTCCGGCTCAGCGCGGTGACCACGGCGGTCACCGCCTCGACGTTGGCGCGCGCCTCGGTGGCCTGCGCGTCCTCAGCGGTGGACGAGGCCCGGCGGGTGAACGGCGACATCGTTGGAGTCCCTCCACTGTCGGTGTGGGAGGACCTTCGACCCTGGCCCGGGGACCCTTGAGTCCGAATCGGTTCCCTTACGCCCCATCCGATGGGGCGCAACCGGATGGGCTCAGTCGGCCTGCCGCCGGGCAGTCAGCCAGGACGCCGCCCGCGCCACCACCGAGCTGCCGACCCCGCCGTCCCCCTGGTCGGCCGGCTCGTCGACGGCCGACCCGACCGGGCTCCACCAGTCGGAGAGCGGGGGTGGGGCCAGGACGTCGACCCGCTGACCCGGTCGCGGTACGGCGATCTGCGCGCCGGACCGCCCCGCCGCGGCGCGCAGCCGCTCCACCGGCTCGGCCCAGCGGTGGAACGCCAGGTTGAACGTGGCCCAGTGGACCGGCACGAGCAGCCCGCCGCCGAGGTCGCCGTGGGCGCGCACGGCCTCCTCGGGGGTCATGTGGATGTACTGCCACGCGTCGTTGTAGGCCCCGATCGGCAGCAGGGTCAGGTCGAAGGGGCCCAGCTGCGCCCCGATCCCGGCGAAGGCCGGCGTGTACCCGGTGTCGCCGCCGAAGAAGACCCGGTGGCGCGGCCCGGCGATGGCCCAGGACGCCCACAGGGTGGTGTCCCGGGCGAGGAACCGGCCGGAGAAGTGCCGGGCCTCGGTGCAGGTGACCGTCAACCCCGCGACGACCGCGACGCCGTCCCAGTCGAGCTCGACGATGCGCTCCTCCGGGACGCCCCAGCCGCGCAGGTGCGCCCCGATGCCGAGCGGCACGAGGAACGGCGCGGTCTGGGTGCGCAGCAGTTCCCGGACGGTGGGCAGGTCGAGGTGGTCGTAGTGGTCGTGGGAGACCAGGATCGCGTCGACCGGCGGCAGCGCGTCCAGGGGCGCGGGCGCCGGGTGCAGCCGGGTGGGGCCGAGCAGCGGGGACGGCGACACGCGCTCGCCCCACACGGGGTCGACCAGCACCCGCCGCCCGTCGACCTCCACCAGCGCGCTGGAGTGCCCGAACCACGTGACGGCCAGCTCCCCGGCCTCGGCCGGCAGTTCCGGCCGGGCCAGCGGCACCGGGCGGGCCGGGAGGCCGGTGTGCCGCTCCTCGTGCATCTGCCGCAGCAGCCCGCGCCGCGCGCTGGCCGGGGGCAGGGCGGGCGTGCTCATCCGGTTGTGGAAGCGGCCCCCGGTGAACTGCGGCGACCCCGCGGCGTACCGGCGCACCTCCCGGCGGCTCGCGCCCAGCGCCGTGGGCAGGCCCCAGGCGGCGCGGGCGACCCAGAGGGCGGGCCCGGCGAGGGTGGCGGTGAGGGCGAACGCGGTGCGGCGGGCGGCAGGGGACGGCACGCCTGCCAGCATCCCAGCGGGGTGCGCCTGCGCGCCGCGTCAGGGGTCGACGTCCTCCGCCGGGTCGGGGAAGTCGAAGGGTGCGGCCGGGTCGTCGCCCTCGGCCGCGACCACCGCCTCCACCGTGACCTCCCCGGCGTCCTCGAACACGAACGTCACCGGGATCGACTGCGACGACCGCAGCGGCGTCCGCAGGTCCTCCAGGACGACCGAGGGGGCGCCCTCGGCACCGACGTACACGTTGTCGTCGGGCGGGACGGCGATGGTCCCGGGCGCGCTCCCCGCCGCCAGCTCGGCGTCGGCGAAGTCGGGCCCGCGCACGTCGAGGAGGGTGTCGGCCTCGGATCCGTCGTTGGCGATGGCGAGGAACAGCCGGGCGTCCTCGCCCTCCTCGTGGACCCCGTCGAGGGGGAACTCGAGCTGTACCTGCAGCAGCCGGATCGTCTCGTCGACGGCGGTGTCGGGGCCCACCGCGCCGCTGTCGTCGACGTCGGGGAGCTCGTCGCCGGCGCACCCGGCCGACGCCAGGGTGGCGGCCAGCACGGCCGGGGACAGCCGGCGGGCCCATCCGGTGCGGGACATGGGTCCTCCTCTCTGGTGGACGGCGTCGGTACGGCGCCTACCCGCGCGGTTGTGCTCGATGCCAACTGTTGCCGTACTGCAATGAAAGCGTCACGATGACCGTCGTGACGGCCCCCGATGACGTGCTCATCGCCCTGGCCCGCGGGGTCGTGGGGGTCACCACCCGGGCGGCGGGCCGACTCGGGGGCGTCTCGGTGACGCAGCTGCGCGCGCTCACCGTGCTGCGGGGGCGCGAGGGGGCCAGGCTGGGCGGGCTGGCCGAGGCCCTGGGGGTCACCGTGTCCACGGCGAGCCGTCTGGTCGACCGGCTCGTGGCCGCCGGCCTGGCCGAGCGGCGGCCTTCCCCGCGCTCGCGCCGGGAGGTCACCCTCGAGCTCAGCGTCGCCGGTGCCGCGCTGCTCGACCGCTACGACGCGCTGCGGCTGACCGAGCTCCGGGCCGCGCTCGACGCCGTCCCTCCCGGCCGACGGGGCGAGGTGCTCGCCGCCCTGGGCGAGTTCGGGGCCGCACTGGACTCCCCGCCGGAGCCGGAGCCGGAGCCGGAGCCGGAGCCGGAGTCCGAGGTGACGTCGGAGCCCGACCCGACCCCGGCGCCGGGCGGGCCCGAGGGTGGTGACCCGGCCTGCTGGCTGCACCGGGTGTGCCCCGCCTGCGGGCGGCTGGCCGACGCGGACCCGCCCACGCGGTGCGCGGACTGCGGCGAGCTCCTGCCGGCCGGGTGACCGCGACGCTCAGGCGGCGCCGCGCAGCCGCCGGGTCGAGGCCGCGAAGTCGGCCAGCGCCCGCCGCAGGGCCACGCCGGGCCGGTCGGTGCGCACGTGCAGCTCGTCGCGCAGGTCCAGGGGCAGCCCGCTGCCGGGCAGCCGCGCCTGGAGCGCGAGGTCCTCGGCGAGCACCTGGCGCTGGATGGCCACCTCGCGGGCCACGTCGTCCGGCCAGGGCAGGCGCGCCCCGGGGCCCGCGGACACCAGCATCCGGGTGTAGACGCGGGTCGAGTCGGCGTCCTCCGGCTGCAGCAGGCACAGGATCGTGGTGACGGCTCCCGAGTCGGGGGAGTCCAGCCGCAGCCGCAGCTGGAACGGCGCCCGGTAGGTGTAGGTGGCCCGGCGCCGCACCGGCGGGCCGACGACGCCGCCGGGGTGGTGCGGCGTCTCGTACGGCCGCTCCAGCTCGGCGCGGAAACCACCGTCCTCGGGGACGACGTCGAACGCGGGCACCTCCGCAGCGTCCGGCGAGCCGCCGATCCGGCTGTGCACGAACGGCGCGTGCGCCACGTCGAAGAAGGTGTCGGCCAGCGGCCCGGCCGGCCCGGGGGAGCGGACCGGCGGCAGCCAGGTGCTCACGAAGTGGGGGTCGCCGGCCTCGGGCAGGTCCAGGGGCACGTCGTGCGGTTCGGCCGGTGCGAGCCAGACGACGCCGAGCCGCTCGGTGACGGCGTGGGCGGGCGGGTCGGCCGCCAGCCCGTCGGCGGTGCGCCGCAGCAGCCAGGTGCGGCCCAGCAGCCGGACCTGCAGCCATCCCCCGGGCAGCAGTTCCCGCGACAGCGCGACCGGGTGCCACGCCGAGTCCAGGGACCGGTCGAGGTTGCCGAACACCGGGCCGCGGAGCTCCTCCTCCGGCGGCGCCGGCTCGGCGGCGGTGTCCCCCGACGGGCGCGGTGGGAGCGCGCTCGTGGTCCGGTCGGGGGCCAGCCAGACCCAGCCGTACCGTTCCTCCACCGCCCAGGGCATCGCGAGGTCCGCCCGCGGTGGGGGTGACCCGTCCGCGCCGAGGGACGGGATGGACACGCAGCGTCCCTCGCCGTCGAACCGCCAGCCGTGGTGGCCGCACTGCAGCCGGCCCTCGACCACCGTCGCCGCCGCGAGCGGCACCAGCCGGTGCGGGCAGCGCGCGGGGAAGGCGCTCACCTCGCCGCCGGGCCGCAACCGGACCACCACGTAGGGCCGGCCGCCGGCGCCCACGGGCACCGGCGTCGTCCCGACCTCGGCGGCGCGTGCCACCGGGAACCACCCCGTCGACGTCATCCCGGTCGTGTCCATGACCCATTGCAGCGCCGGCGGGTTCCCGCGGGGTTCCGGCCACGAAACGGTCGCGCGACACGGTTCCGTCTCGAAGGGCAGACGGCGGGTAGACACCTATCTACAGTGACGGCGATCACGTCCATGCTGGTCCGACAGGGGAGGGCGCACCGTGACACCACCCGCCGAACGCCGGTTGCTCACACCGGAGGAGTACGAGCAGGCCCAGGCCTCGCCCGAGTTCGCCGAGCTCAAGCGGCGGTTCCGCCGGTTCGCGTTCCCGATGACCGTGGCCTTCCTGGCCTGGTACCTGCTCTACGTCCTGCTCTCCACCTACGCGCCCGACCTCATGTCCACCCGCGTCTTCGGCAACGTGAACCTGGGCATCGTGCTCGGCCTCGCGCAGTTCGTGACCACGTTCGTCATCACCCACCTGTACGTCGCGCACGCCAACCGGCGCACGGACCCGATCGCGGACGAGATGCGCGAGCGGCTGGAGCACCACGACTACGCGCGCCACGACGGCTCCTCGTCGGTGACCGAGGGGGTCCACCGTGGCTGAGGTCGTGCTCGCCGCCGAGAGCGGGACCATCGGCAACCCGGCGATCAACATCACGATCTTCGGGGTCTTCGTCGCGATCACGCTGGTCATCACGTTCCGGGCCAGCCGCACCAACAAGAGCGCGGCCGACTACTACGCGGCCGGTCGCAACATCAGCGGCACCCAGAACGGCCTGGCGATCGCCGGCGACTACCTCTCGGCCGCCTCGTTCCTCGGCATCGCGGGTGCCATCGCCGTCTTCGGCTACGACGGGTTCCTCTACTCGATCGGCTTCCTCGTCGCCTGGCTGGTGGCGCTGCTCCTGGTCGCCGAGCTCATGCGCAACACCGCGCGGTTCACGATGGCCGACGTCCTGGCCTTCCGGATGCGGCAGGGGCCGGTCCGCACCGCCGCGGCGATCTCCACGCTGGCGGTGTCGCTGTTCTACCTGCTGGCCCAGATGTCCGGCGCCGGCGGCCTGGTGACGCTGCTGCTCGGCGTCACCGGCGAGGCGGCCCAGGCGCTGGTGGTCATCCTGGTCGGCGCGCTGATGATCATCTACGTGCTCGTCGGCGGCATGCGCGGCACGACCTACGTGCAGATCATCAAGGCCTCGCTGCTCATCGCCGGGGCGCTCGTCATGACCGTGTGGGTCCTGGGCCTCTACGGCTTCAACCTGTCGGCGCTGCTCGGCGGCGCGGTGGACACCGCCGTCGAGGGCCGGGACGTGCTGGCGCCCGGCGCGCAGTACGGGGCGACGGGCACGTCCAAGCTCGACTTCGTCTCCCTCGGCCTGGCGCTGGTCCTGGGGACGGCGGGCCTGCCGCACGTGCTCATGCGCTTCTACACCGTGCCGACGGCGAAGGACGCCCGCCGGTCCGTGGTGTGGGCGATCTGGCTGATCGGCATCTTCTACCTGTTCAGCCTGGTCATCGGCTACGGCGCGGGGGCGCTCGTCGGTCCCGAGACGATCCTCGGCGCGCCGGGCGCGGTGAACGCGGCGGCTCCGCTGCTGGCCTTCGAGCTCGGCGGCACGGTGCTGCTGGGCATCATCGCCGGCGTCGCGTTCGCCACGATCCTCGCGGTCGTCGCGGGCCTGACGATCACCGCGTCGGCGTCGTTCGCGCACGACGTCTACGCGTCGGTGATCAAGAAGGGCAACGTGCCGCCCAACGGCGAGGTGCGGGTCGCCCGCATCACCGCCGTCGTCATCGGCGCGATCTCGATCGGGCTGGGCATCCTGGCGCTGCAGGCCGGGCTGAACATCGCCTTCCTGGTGGCGCTGGCCTTCGCCGTCGCCGCGTCGGCGAACCTGCCGACCATCCTCTACACGCTGTTCTGGAAGCGCTTCACCACCCAGGGCGCGCTGTGGTCGATGTACGGGGGGCTCATCGCCTGCATCGTGCTGATCATCTTCTCCCCGGTGGTCTCGGGCGGCCCGATCAACGCGGCGACCGGCAAGAGCACCTCGCTGTTCCAGGACGTCGACTTCTCCTGGTTCCCGCTGTCCAACCCGGGTCTGGTCTCCATCCCGCTGTCGTTCTTCCTCGGCTGGCTGGGCACCGTCCTGTCCAAGGAGAAGCCGAACGAGGCCAAGTGGGCCGAGCTCGAGGTGCGGGCCCTCACCGGCATCGGGGCGGAGAAGGCCGTCCAGCACTAGGAGGACCCCCGTGCCCCCACCGCTCGCAGGCTCGCGGCGGGACCCTGCACGGGGGCCGCCCTCCTCCCCACCCCTCGCTCCGCTCGGGGCTGGTCCCGGGAGGGGGCCGGCCTCCTCCCCACCCCTCGCTCCGCTCGGGGCGGGTCCCGGGAGGGGGCCGGTCCAGCGAGTTGCCAGCGCCGAGGCGCGCGTCCCCTGCCGGGGGCGCGCGCCTCGTGCGTCGTGGGGGTGGGTGGGTTCAGGCGGCGCGGGCGGCGTCCGGTGCCAGGACGGCGTCCACGGGGACCGCGACGACGCGGTGCGCCCGGCGGTGCCGCACCGCCCAGCGGGTGACCAGGCCGGTGAGGACGACCGCTCCGGCGAGGCCGTGCTGGCCGGGTGCGGTGACCGCGACGGCGAGGGCCGCGGCGTAGACCACCGTCAGCAGGACGGCGGGGAGGGACAGGTGCACGGTGCTTCCTCCGGGAGGTGGAGGCGTCCCGCCGGCCGGCAGCCGGGTCCGGGAAGGACCCGGCCGCCGGCGCGGCGACGGCGCAGGACGGTTGAGGTCAGCTCACGGGCGCGACTCGCCGGCGCGCGTCGGCCGCGTTCGCGGAGCCGCTGTGCTCGTGGGTGAGCTCGCTCACTTGAGCATGTCCTTGGCCTTCTGGAGCAGCGACTGCCCCGGCTGCTGCGGGGTCGGGAACAGCCGCGGGTCGCCGGGCGGCAGGATCGGGGCGTCCGCGGTCGCCTCGATCGGGCGGGCGGAGAACTGGCCGCGGCCGTCGACCGACGGGCCCGACGCCCAGCGGCCGGCCGAGGCCTCGGGGCCGTCGGAGGCGTCGATGAAGGTGTAGCCGAGGTCGCCGACCTCCTCCTCCAGCGGGAACGCCTCGGGCACCGGGATGCCCTCGATCCCGTCGTCCTTGAGCTCCTCGATCGCGGCCAGCCACTGCTGCTGGTGGTAGTGGTCGCGGGTGATGAGGAACCGCAGCATGTCCTTGACCCCGGGGTCGTCGGTCATGTTGTAGAGCCGGGCGACCTGCAGCCGGCCCTGCATCTCGGCCGTGGCGTTGTACATGAAGTCGGCCATCAGGTTGCCGCTGGCGGTGACGTACGCGCCGGTCCAGGGGTTGCCCATGCTGTCCATGTACGAGGCGCCGGCCCCGTTCACGATCGGGTGCTGCGGGTTGTGCTGGCCGTAGCCGGCAGCCGCCTCCTTGGTGCGGTCGGCCGAGTCGGGCTTGAGCGGGATGTGGTCGAGCAGCCGGTCGATCATCGTCACGATCATCTCGACGTGGGCCAGCTCCTCGGTGCCGATGGAGAGGAGCAGGTCCTTGTACTTGCCGGGCAGCCGGCAGTTCCAGCCCTGCAGCAGGTACTGGGTGGCGACGGTCATCTCGCCCCACTGACCGCCGAGGACCTCCTGCATCTTGCGGGCGAAGTCCGGGTCGGGACCATCGGGCTTGGCCTCGTACTGCAGGGCGTGGGTGTGCGTGAACATGCGGCTCTCCCTGGCGTCGTCGCGACCACCGCCGATGCGGTGACACCAGGGATCTGCCCGCGCCCGGTGGCCCGCCCGTGCCGGTCCCTGGCCCCCGGGTGCCAACCTCGGACCGGAGGGGGTCCGTGCGGGTGACGCGCACGGATCCCTCCGCCTCAGCGGTCGGGGAGTTGCACGGTGAGCGTCAGGGACGCGCCGTCGGCGTGCCACACCACCTGGCCGCCGAGCTCGAGCGTCTGCCGCCGCACCGACCACAGCCCGAGGCCGGTGAGGTCGGGCGGGGGCAACTCGGTGCCCAGGTGCTCGACCAACCGGTCCGGGTGGGCGATGGCCTGGGTGAGGGCGAGGTCCACCCAGCCCGGCCCGCAGGCGACCAGCAGCCGCACCGGCGCGCCCTCCCCGTGCCGGTGCGCGTTCTCCAGCAGGTTGGTGAGGATCCGCCCGACCCGGGCGTCGCCGACGGCGACCTCCTCCGCGCCCTCGCCGAGCTCCACGGTGAGCTGCCGGGCCGGCAGCCCGGAGGCGGCCACCGACGCGCGGACGACGTCCCCCAGCCGGCGCGAGGTCGGCGCCCGGGACACCGCCCCGCCGGCGGCCGCCGCCGTCCGCAGCATGGAGGACAGGTGGGCGGTCTGGGCGCGTGCCAGCTCCAGGACCTCGCCGCGATCGGCAGGGGTCTCGCCGAGCGAGCCGAGCAGCGCCTCCAGCGAGGCCAGCGGGGTGCGCATGTCGTGGCACAGGGCCCGGACGACGGCGTCCTCCGGTGTGGCCGGCGGCTCGGCCGGCTGCTGGCGGGTGGCCCGGGGCAGGTGTGTCCGGAACCGCTCGACCAGGCCGGAGAGCAGCCGGGGTGGGGTCGGTGCGGTGGGGGGGTTGGCGGCCAGGGTCATGGGCACCTCCGTCGTGCGCAACCGGTCAGCCAGCGCCGGGCGCGGCGACCGTCAGGGGAGAGATGGAGTTGACCGACGCCGGGGCTGAGCGCCGTCCAGTCGACGTCGTGCTCGTCGACGACCACCCGCTGTTCAGCCGTGGTCTCGCCCTGCTCCTGCCCGGGGTGAGTGACGGGCGGGTGAGGGTCGTCGGGACGACGGATGACGCCTCGGCGGCGGCTGCTCTCGTGCGCCGCCACCACGCCGACGTCGCCGTCGTTGACCTGCACATGCCGCCGCCCGGCGGGACGCGCGCGATCGGCGCCATCCGCCGCGCCGACCCGATGGTCCGGGTGGTGGCCCTCTCGGGCATGGCCGACGCGGACGACGCCATCGAGGCCCTGCGCGCGGGTGCGGCGGGCTACCTGCCCAAGACCGCCGACCCCGAGGCCCTGGTCCGCCCGCTGCTCGCCGTCCTCGACGGGTGGTCGGTGCTCCCGGAGGACCTGCTGCGGCGGCTGCTGGACGACGCCGCCCCCACCGGCGAGCAGGGCATCGCCGAACGGCTGACCGCCGACGAGCGCCGGCTGTGGCGGCTGGTGGCCGACGGCGCCCCCACCATGGAGATCGCGACCACGCTGCACGTGTCGGAGCGGACCGCCAAGCGGTTGGTCGCCTCCCTGCTGCGCAGCCTGGGGGTGGCCACCCGGGTCGAGGCGGCTGCGCTGGCCGGCCGGGTCCACCTGGGGAAGTCCGCGGGCCGGCAGGAGTGAGCTCCGGAACGGCGCCGGCTCGCAGGACATCGCGGCCCCGCTACCCACGATCGCGAACCGACAGTCGCGGCTAGGGTCGCCCGGATGAGCGCGCGGATCGTCCTCTTCGGCGCCACCGGCTACACCGGGGCCCGCACTGCGGAGGCCCTCGCCGGCCGCGGAGCCCGCCCGGTGCTCGCCGGCCGGGACCCCGCACGACTCGCGGAGCTGGCCGGGCGGCTGGGCGGGCTGGAGACCGCGCGAGCCGACGTCACCGACCCGGCGTCGGTGCGCGCCCTGCTCGGCCGCGGTGACGTGCTGGTCAGCACCGTCGGGCCGTTCCTGCGGCTGGGCGGTCCGGCCGTGGACGCCGCCGTCGACGCGGGGGCGGTGTACCTGGACTCCACCGGCGAGCCGCCGTTCATCCGCCGGGTGTTCGAGGAGGCCGGCCCGCGGGCGGCGGCCACCGGTGCCACGCTGGTGCCCGCGTTCGGCCTGGACTACGTGCCCGGGACCCTCGCCGGCGCGCTGGCCCTGGCCGAGGCGGGGGACCGCGCATCCCGGGTCGACGTGGGATACGCGATCGACGGCACCTCGGGTCAGGCCTTCTCCCGCGGCACGCTGGTCTCGGCGGTCGGGGTGCTGCTGGAGCCGGGGTACGCGTTCACCGGCGGCCGCCTGCGGGAGGAGGCCGCGGGCACGAGGACGTGGCGGTTCGAGGCCGGAGGGCGGGGACGGCGGGGCCTGTCGGTGGGCGGCTCGGAGCACCTGACCCTGCCGGCGCTCGCCCCGACGCTGCACGACGTCGGCGTCGTCCTGGACTGGTTCGGTCCCCTGACACCGGTCGCCTCCCGGCTGGCCCCGCTCACGGCGCTCGCCGGCCGGCTGCCCCTGGCCCGGCAGGCCGTGCAGCGGCTGGCGACGGTGGTGGGCACCCGGGTGGGCCAGGCGCCGTCGGACCGCACGCTGGCCGGCGCCCGCACCCGCACCGTGGCCGAGGTGCGCGACCGCACCGGCGCGCTGGTCAGCCGGGTCGAGCTGGCCGGCCCGGAGGCCTACGGGCTCACCGCGGCGCTGCTGGCCTGGGGCGCCACGTCCGCCGCCGAGCACGGGGTCCGGGGCACCGGCGCGCTCGGCCCGGTGCAGGCGTTCGGGCTCGACGCGCTCACCGCCGGCGCCGCCGAGGCAGGGCTCCTGCGCGCATGAGCGCGGTCGCCTGCGTCGACATCGGGTCCACCTGGACCAAGGCCGCCCTCGTCGGGCTGCCCGCCGGGACGCTGCTGGACCGGGCGCAGGCCCCCACCGACCACGGCGACGTCGTCCGCGGGGTGCTCGCCGCCACCGCCTCCTTCCCTCCCGGCGTGCCGGTCGTCGCCTGCTCGAGCGCCGGCGGGGGGCTGCGGCTGGCGGTGGTCGGCTACGAGGAGCTGATCAGCGCCGAGGCCGGACACCGGGCGGCGCTCTCGGCCGGCGCCCGCGTCGTCTCCGTCGCCGCGGGCCGGCTGTCGGACGAGTCGCTGGCGCGGCTGTGGGCCGACGAGCCCGACGTCGTCCTGCTCGTGGGTGGCACCGACGGCGGGGAGGCCTCGGTGCTGCGGCACAACGCGGCGGCGCTGGCCTCTCCGGCCCCGCTGCAGGGGGGCAGCGGTGTCCCTCGTCGGTCCGTCCCGGTGGTGCTCGCCGGCAACACCGCCGTCCGGGACGAGGTGGCCGCGGTGCTCCGCGCGGGTGGGGTGCCGGTCACCGAGACGGCCAACGTGCTGCCCGACATCGGGCGGCTCGACCCGGAGCCGGCGCGGGCGGCGATCCGCGAGGTGTTCCTGCGGCACGTGATCGGCGGCGACCGGCTGTCGGCGGACCCGCGGCTGCGGCAGTGGGTGCGCACGGTCACGCCGGACGCCGTCCTGGCCGGGGTGTCGGTGCTGGCCGCGGGCCGCGCGGACGCCGACGTCCCGGGGGTCGTCGTGGTGGACGTCGGCGGTGCGACCACCGACGTCTACTGCGTGCCCGACCCCGACGCCGAGCAGTCCTCGCTGGGCCGCGAGGCGGTCGGCGTGCCCGCCGCGCGGCGGACGGTGGAGGGTGACCTCGGGGTCGTGGCCAGCGCGGACGCGCTCCGGTCGGCCGCCGCCGACGAGGGGCTCCCGCTGGTCGGGGAGGACCCGCTCGACCTCGGGACGGCGGCGGCGACGATCGCGCTGCGCCGGCACCTGCGGGCAGAGGCCGCCTACGGGACCGGTGGCGCCGGGGCGCGCACCGTGGGGCTGGTCGTGCTGTCGGGCGGGGTGTTCCGGCACGGTGAGCCGGGAGCCGTGGAGGACGCGGTCGGGCGGATCGCCGCCGACCGCGCAGGAGCGGGCGCGGTGCTGGCCGGCGCGGAGGTCGCCGTCGACGAGCGGTACGTGCTGGCCGCGGCCGGCCTGCTCGCCGTCGACGCCCCGGCCGCGGCAGCGGGCCTGCTCAGCGGGGGTCGAGCGTTCCGGCCCACGACCCCGAGGACGCCGCCGCGGTGAACCCGCCGACGTCCGCGGCGGCCAGGTCCACCGCGGCGTAGCCGCCGCTGCCCGCGCCGACGCAGGCCACGACCGTGGCGAGCCCGGCGCGGCGCTGGAACAGGCTCTGTCGGACCTGCCAGCCCACGACGGCGCGGCGCTGCAGGACCGCCTGCTCCCGGACCAGCCAGCCGCTGCGGACGCTGAACGAGCGCGGGCCGGCCCGGTGCCCGAGCGAGTGGTACCGCCCGATCCCCATCGGCACCCCGAGCACGGTCAGCGCGATGCCGGCCCCGAGGACCCACCACCAGCCGAGCGTGGCCGTGGCGAGGACGCCGACGGCCGTGACCAGCAGGCCGGACGCCAGCGCCCGGACCAGCCGGCGTCGCCGGGCGGCCGGCGGGTGCGCGGTCAGCGGCCCGGGGTCCTCGACCAACCGGCGCAGCAGCGTCTCGGCCTCCGACCGCGGGCCCAGGGGCAACAGCTGGCCCCGCCGGTTGGCCTGGCCCAGGCCGGTGACCAGCGCGTTGACCCGGGCCGCGCGCACCCAGCGCATGCCGAGCCCCTCGCTGAGCGTGCCGCCGCGGATCCGGTCGACCTCCAGCTCGGTGTGCCGCCGGGTGAGCAGCCCGCGGACGGCGACCAGCGACCCGCCTCGCCGCACCAGCCGGAAGCGCCAGTTCACCAGCGCCGCGCCGACGACCGCGGCCAGCGCCAGCAGGGGTACCGCGGCCGCGAGAGCGGGCAGCAGCACCCGGGGGTCGGACAGGTCGGGACCGGCCACCTCGGGCACCAGGCCGTCGGGCAGCTCGTCGACGAAGCGGAACAGCGCGCCGACGGCGGCCAGTGGCACGACGAGGTAGCTGCCGACGAGCGGCGCGTACAGCAGCCAGCGGTCGTCGAAGCGCGCGAACACCTCCTCGGCCGGCTCGTCGGCCGGCGCGGTGTCCGGTGCGGCCACC
This sequence comes from Geodermatophilus sp. SYSU D01105, assembly GCF_054050095.1. NCBI lineage: Bacteria > Bacillati > Actinomycetota > Actinomycetes > Geodermatophilales > Geodermatophilaceae > Geodermatophilus > Geodermatophilus sp. SYSU D01105. The sequence goes on along the minus strand of NZ_JBJGYR010000002.1, from coordinate 247,200 downwards.
GGGCCGGGGGTCCCCCGGCGCGCCAGCAGCCGCGTCCGCAGCCGGTCGCCCTCGGCCGCCGGGACGCCGTCGATGACCAGCTCCTCCTGCGTGGTGCCCACGGAGCCGGCCGCGGCGTCGACGCGCACCCGCACCAGCCCGAACAGCCGGTGCAGCAGCGGCGTCTCGACCTCGACGCCGCGGATGCGGTCGTTGGGCACCGTGCGCACCGAGCGGGCCAGCAGGCCGCGGGTGACCACCACCGCCGTCGGGCCGTCGGCGTAGTCGAACCGCCACCAGCTGAGCGCGGCGGCGGCGAGCGACAGCGCGGTGATCGCGACGGCCAGGACCACGATGGTCGTCAGCCCGTCGTCGAGGCCGACCACCGCGGCGAGCGGGATCAGCAGCGGGACCAGCTGGCGGGCCTGCCGGAACGTGGCGGTGTGCACGAGCACGATGCGCGGGGAGGTCCGCCGTGGCACGACCTCGGCACCCGGAGCGGCGTCGGCCGGGCTCCGCGGCTCCTCCGAACGCTCCGGCCCGCTCACGGTGCCGTCGGGTCCGCTCCCGGTGTCCTCGGGTCCGCTCACGTCGCCTCGTCGCGGACCTGCTCGGCCCGGCGGGCGAGGTCGTCGGCCACCCGCGCGGCGACGTCGGCCTCCAGGTGCAGCACCCGCACCGTGCCCTGGCTGGAGGCGGTCAGCACCGCGACCGTGGCCAGGCCGAACAGCTGCTGGAGCACGCCCCGGGTCACGTCGACGGTCTGGATGCGCGAGATCGGCACGAGTGTCCAGGTGCGGGTCAGCCAGCCGGTGAGGGTGTAGACCGCCTCGTCGGTGACCTCCCAGTGGTGCACCCGGTAGCGGAACCGGGGCCGGATGCCGATCGCCACCACCGCGTACACGACCACCAGGGCAGGGAGGACCCAGCGCAGCACCGGCACGGGGCCGCCCGGGGGGACGAAGAGGACGAACGCGGCGACCACGGCCCCGTAGAACAGCGTGCCGAGGACCCCCTCGGTGACCCACAGCCCGATCGCGGAGCGCGACAGCGCCCAGGCGGGGTCGCGGACGGGCGCGGCGGTCTCGGCAGTCATCGCCGTCCATCCTCGCAGCCGGGCGGTGCGCGGTTGCGTGCCACGATGGACTCCGTGATGCCGCAGCAGGTCCCGACCGTTCCCGCCGGTGAGCTCCCCGAGGACGCCGTCGTGCTCGACGTCCGGGAGGACGACGAGTGGGTGCACGGGCACATCGAGGGCGCGACGCACATCGCGATGGGTGAGGTCCCGGCCCGGCTCGACGACGTGCCGGAGGGCGACCCGGTCTACGTGGTGTGCCGCAGCGGGGGGCGCTCGGCGCGGGTCGCCGCCTGGCTGAACCACAACGGCTACGACGCGGTGAACGTCGGTGGCGGCATGGGGGAGTGGGAGGCGGCCGGCCGGCCCATGGTGAGCGAGACCGGCCAGCCCCCGTTCGTGCGCTGACAGCCGCGGGACGCTGAGCGGGGTGCCAGGGGTGAGGATCCCTCGCCCCTGGCACCCCACTGGCCTCAGCTCTTGGCGGGGAACTCGGGGAACCGGGCGCGCAGGTCCTTCTTCGAGAACTTGCCGACGCTGGTCTTGGGCACCTCGTCGATGAACGCGACGGCGTCGGGCAGCCACCACTTGGCGACCTGCGGCCGCAGGTGCTCGAGCACCTCCTCCTCGGTCATCGTCTGGCCCTCCTTGACCACGACGCACGCCAGCGGGCGCTCGTCCCACTTCGGGTGCGGGATGCCGACGACCGCGGCCTCCTTCACCTTCGGGTGGCTCATGATCACGTTCTCGAGGTCGACCGAGCTGATCCACTCGCCGCCGGACTTGATGAGGTCCTTGGTGCGGTCGGCGATGCGGATCGAGCCGTACTCGTCCATGGCCGCGACGTCCCCGGTGCGCATCCAGCCGTCGTCCGTGGACAGCACGACGCCGGCGTCGGGGTTGTAGTAGTCCTGCGCGCACCACGGGCCGCGCACCTGCAGCTCGCCGGTGGCCTTGTCGTCCCAGGGCTGGGGCTCCATCGTCTCGGCGTCGACGATGCGGGCCTCCACGCCGAGGAACGGGATGCCGGCCCGCGCCCGCTGGGCGGCCTTGGTCTCCTCGTCGGCGTCCAGGTAGCGCCGGGGCAGGATCCCCGACGACGCCACCGGGTGGGTCTCGGTCATCCCCCAGGCCTGCAGGATCGCCAGGCCCACCTGCTCGCGGTAGGCCTCGGAGAGCGCCTTGGGCACCGCCGAGCCGCCGCAGCCGATCTCGCGCAGCTTGTGCGGGCGGCCGACCAGGTGCGGCAGCACGCCCTGCCAGATGGTGGGGACGCCGGCGGTGAAGGTCACGCCCTCCTCCACGATCAGGTCGGCCAGGGCCTGCGGCTGCATCATCGAGCCGGGCATGACCAGGGAGGACCCGGCGGCGGGGGCGGCCTGGGCGATGCCCCAGGCGTTGGCGTGGAACATCGGCACGACCGGCATGGCGACGTCCTGGATGCCCAGGCCGAAGGCGTTGGGCGCCATCACGCCCATGGTGTGCAGCCAGGTCGAGCGGTGGGTGTAGACGACGCCCTTGGGGTTGCCGGTGGTGCCGCTCGTGTAGCACATCGACGCGGCCCGGTACTCGTCGGTGACGGCGAAGTCCACCGGGGATGCCTCGGCCAGCAGGGTCTCGTAGTCGAGCACCCGCGCGTCGTCGGGGATCTCGTTGTCCCCGCCGTCGTCCATGACGACGACGTGCCGGACCGTCTTCATGGTGTCGATCAGCGGCCACAGCAGCGGCAGCACGGTCCGGTCGACGAAGACGACCTCGTCCTCGGCGTGGTTGGCGATGTAGGTCAGCTGCTCGGGGAACAGCCGGATGTTGAGCGTGTGCAGCACCCGGCCGGTGGACGGCGCGGCGAAGTAGAGCTCCAGGTGGCGCTGGCTGTTCCACCCGAAGGTCGCCACGCGCCCGTCGTCGGAGATGCCGAGGGTGTCGAGCACCCCGCCGAGCTTCCGGGTGCGCTGCGCCCACTCCGCGTACGTCGTCCGCGTGATCCCGTCGGGCCCGGCGGTGGCGATGGTGCCGTCGCCGTAGTGCTGCTCGACGTGCCGGAAGATCGCATCGATCGTCAGAGGGAAGTCCTGCATCAGCCCACGCATGGCCGCATCGTGCCAGTGAGCTGGCTCACGATCCACCGCACCTCGTACCGGTGCGGCGCCCCGCGAGGCGGTCCGGGGAGTGGGGGCCGGAGGCTCCCGTGACGAGGACCGGGCGGGCTCGGCGCGGCGGGGGACGGCACGTGGCCGCGGTCGGAGGCCGACCGTCAGCCCAGCACGACCGGCAGGTCCGACAGACCGCGGATGACGAACTCCGGACGGCGCACCGGCTCCCCGCCCAGCTCCAGTCGCGACGTGCGGGCCAGCAGGGCGCCGAAGGAGGCCTGCAGCTCGACGCGGGCCAGGGGCGCGCCGATGCAGAAGTGGACGCCGGCGCCGAAGGAGATCTGCGGGTTGTCGGTGCGACCGACGTCCAGGGTGTCCGGGTCGGGGAACACGGCCGGGTCGCGGTTGGCCGACCCGAGCAGCGCGGCGATCTTCTGCCCCTCCGGGACGGTGACCCCGCCGATCCCGACGTCCGCGGTCGCGGTGCGCTCGAACAGCTGCAGCGGCGAGTCGAAGCGCATGAGCTCCTCGATCGCGGTCGGCAGCAGGCTCCGGTCGGCCCGCAGCCGGGCGAGCTGGTCGGGGGAGCGCAGCAGGGCCAGCAGCCCGTTGCCGGTCACGTTGACCGTCGCCTCGTGGCCGGCGTTGAGCAGCAGGATGCAGGTGGTGACCAGCTCGTCCTCGGTCAACGCGTCGCCGTCGGCGTCCCGCACGCTCACGAGGTGGCTGACCAGGTCCTCGCCGAGGTGCGCCCGGCGGTCGGCGGCCAGCTCCCGGAGGTAGGCGACGAACTCGGCGGCCGCCCGCTCCGCGGCCTCCTCGACGGCCGGCGTCCGCCCGTACTCGTACATCTTGACGATCGCGTTCGACCACGGGCGCAGCAGCGGCCGGTCGGCCTCGGGCACGGCGAGCAGCTCGGCGATCACGTCGACGGGCAGCTGCTCGGCCATGCCGGAGAGGACGTCGACGGGCTCGGTGCCGCCGGAGCGCTCGACGAGCTCGTCGACCAGGCGGGCGGCGAGGTCCTCGACCCAGGGCCGCAGCCGCTCCACGTGCCCGCGCGCGAACGCGGTGCTGATCAGCCGGCGCAGCCGCGTGTGGGAGGGCGGCTCCATCTCCAGGATGGCGTTGCGGTGGATCAGGTTGAAGCTCTCGAACCGCGCCGCGGGCTCCCTGTCCCGCCAGAGCCGGCCCAGCCGCCGGTCCCGCAGGACGGCGTTGGCCTCGGCGTGGGTGAACGCCAGCCACAGGCCCAGCCCCTCGTGCCACTGCACCGGGGCCGCGGCCCGCGCCCGCGCGAACGCGGGGTAGGGGTCGGCCACGACGGCCGGGTCGGTGAGGTCGAGCAGGGCGGCGGCGCTGGTCACCCCCGGAGCCTAGGAGGGCCCGGCAGGCAGCTCCGTAGGCTCGTCCCCATGGCTCGTTCCGCGACCCGCAAGCGCTCCGCTGCCCCTGCCGCCGATGGCGGCGTCAACCCCAAGGCGCCGTGCCCGTGCGGCTCGGGCCGCCGGTACAAGCACTGCCACGGCTCGGGTTACGCGCCGCCGGTGACCCGTCCCTTCGAGGGGCTGCCCGGCGAGCCGCACTGGGTGGCCCTGCGGGAGCTGGTGCCCGCGGCCACGGTGCCGCTGCGGACGACCGACGGCCGGGACGTGACCCTGGCCAGCGTCCTGCCCGGCGGCGCCCCTGCGCTGGTGCGGGCCAACGGGGAGATCCTGCTCGGCGTCCAGCTGCAGACCTCCTCCGACGACGTCAGCCGCGACCTCGGGACGGCGCTCGCCGCGGCCCTCGAGGCGCCCACCGGTGCGCCGGTCGACCCCGGACCGATCGGCGGCGCGGGCTCGGCCGGGCCGCGGCTGCAGGAGCTGCTCGACCTCGACGCCCCCTTCGAGGTCACCGTGCACCCCGACTTCGGCTTCTGGCTGGAGGGCACCGAGCCCTCGGCGGCGGCGAAGGCCGGGCTCGAGCAGGCGAACGCCGCGGTGCTGCCCACCGAGCTGCTGCCCGGCCTGGGTGCCGCCTACTGGGTGCGCCCCGGGGGCGAGCGGGCGCACCTGCGCTGGGTGCGGCCGGAGCCCGAGGAGCGGCTGCTCGACGCGCTGGCCCGGCTGCGGGCGGCCGAGCGGGTCACCCTCGGGGAGCAGACCCGCTACGCCGGGGCCTTCCGTGCCCACGGTCTCGTCGTCCCCGTGTGGGACCTGCCCGCCGGCACCCCGGCCGCCGACTGGACCGGCCCGGCCACCGAGTTCCAGGCCCGGCTGGAGGAGGCGCTGGCCGTGACCGACCCCCTGACGGCCGACGAGCGCCGGGCCCGCGCCGGCCTGCTCTCCCGGCAGATCACCCTGCGCTGAGCCGCGCCCGCCCCGGCGGGACCCCGGCTGCCGACGCCCCTGCCCCGTCCACCCCGGTGGGCGGGGCAGGCGCACGCCGGGGCCGACGCCGGGGTGCGGGAGGGCTCGGCCGCGTCCCCGGACGCCGCTCGCGGGACGTCGCCGGCGCAGCCCGTCCGGCGCTGTCCCGGAGGCCGTGGGACGGCGGATGTCACCGGGCAGTGCTGCCGTTCGCGACGCACGGCGACCCGGAACGGACGCATTGCACCCAAACGGCTGGGGCGTTACGAGACCGTGACGCCGGATTGGCCGCGAGGGGTTGACGGCCCCCCGTTGTTAACGCTCACACTGATCCCGCTCGCCAGGGGCGGGCCTGCGCCGGGTCGAGCGCGCAGAAGTCTCGAGGAGGAGATCACGTGAGCAGAAGGCTCGGCTTCGCCGCCGTCAGCGCCACCCTGGCGCTCACGCTGGCGGCGTGTGGCGGCGAGGGTGCCGGTGGCAGCGGAGGTGCCGGTGGTGGCGCCGAGGCGGAGGAGCTGACGATCGGCGTCTCGATGCCGACCCAGACCTCCGAGCGCTGGATCGCCGACGGCAACAACGTCAAGGAGCAGCTGGAGGGCGAGGGCTACACCGTCGACCTGCAGTACGCCAACGACGACATCCCGACGCAGTCGCAGCAGATCGACCAGATGATCACCGAGGGTGCCGACATCCTCGTCATCGCGGCGATCGACGGCACGGCGCTCGCGGGCCAGCTGGAGAACGCGGCGTCCAACAACATCCCGGTCATCTCGTACGACCGGCTCATCCGTGACAGCGAGAACGTCGACTTCTACGTCACGTTCGACAACTTCCAGGTGGGCGTGGCCCAGGCCAACGCCCTGCTGACCGGCCTGGGCGTGCTCAACGCCGACGGCTCGGCGGGCAGCGCGACCGGCCCGTTCAACATCGAGCTGTTCGCCGGCTCGCTGGACGACAACAACGCCTTCTTCTTCTTCAACGGCGCCATGTCGGTCCTGCAGCCCAAGATCGACGACGGCACGCTGGTCGTGAAGTCGGGTCAGACCGACATCGAGCAGGCCGCGATCCTGCGCTGGCAGCAGGAGACCGCCCAGCGGCGGATGGAGGACCTGCTGACCTCCACCTACAACGACGGCTCGCGCGTCGACGGCGTCCTGTCGCCGTACGACGGTCTGTCCCGCGGCATCCTCACCGCGCTGCAGAACGCCGGCTACGGCCCGAACCTCGACTCCCCGAACCCGATGCCGGTCGTCACCGGTCAGGACGCGGAGATCGCCTCGGTCAAGCTCATCGCCGACGGTGTCCAGAGCTCCACGATCTTCAAGGACACCCGCCTGCTGGCCGAGCAGGCCGTCGCCGCCGCCTCCGCGTTCGCCGAGGGCAACGAGCCCGAGGCCAACGACACGGAGACCTACGACAACGGCGTCAAGGTCGTCCCGTCGTACCTGCTCCCGGTCGAGACGGTCTACGCGGACAACATCCAGTCCGTGCTGATCGACTCCGGCTACTGGACCCAGGAAGAGGTCGCCAGCGGCCAGGCGGACTGACCTCCGCCCCCCGAGTCCCGGCCGGGCTCGGCAGCCACTGCTGCCGGGCCCGGCCGGTACCACCCCGGGACGACGTCCCATCTGAGCTGCCCACCCCGACCGGGCGGGGGCACACTCTCTCCACCATCCCGCGGGCGCGCCCTGTTGCACGGCAGGGGCACCGACGACAGGACGACGAGGTCCCATGGACGACTACATCCTGGAGATGCGCTCCATCACCAAGACGTTTCCCGGCGTGAAGGCGCTGTCGGACGTGAACCTGAAGGTCCGCCGCGGCGAGATCCACGCGATCTGCGGCGAGAACGGCGCCGGGAAGTCGACGCTGATGAAGGTGCTGTCGGGGGTCTACCCGGCCGGCAGCTACGACGGCGAGATCGTCTACGACGGGACCGTCAGCACGTTCAACGGCATCCGCGACAGCGAGCACGTCGGCATCGTGATCATCCACCAGGAGCTCGCCCTGGTGCCCTACCTGTCCATCGCCGAGAACATCTTCCTGGGCAACGAGATCCGCGGCCGCAGCGGGCTCATCGACTGGAACAAGGCCAACGCCCAGGCCGCGCGGCTGCTCGACGAGGTCGGCCTCAAGGAGAACCCGGTCACCCCGGTCGGCCAGCTCGGCGTCGGCAAGCAGCAGCTGGTGGAGATCGCCAAGGCGCTGTCCAAGGACGTGCGGCTGCTGATCCTCGACGAGCCGACCGCCGCGCTGAACGACAACGACTCGGCGCACCTGCTCGACCTGCTCCGGCGGCTCCGGGAGCGCGGGATCACCTGCATCATGATCTCGCACAAGCTCAACGAGATCACCGCGATCGCCGACAACGTCACCGTCATCCGCGACGGCAGGACCGTCGAGACGCTGAGCCTGCACGCGGGCGAGGTCACCCAGGAGCGGATCATCCGCGGGATGGTCGGCCGCGACCTGGAGAGCTACTACCCCGAGCGCGAGTCGCACCCCGGCGAGGAGGTCCTCCGCGTCGAGGACTGGACCGTCTGGCACCCGACGCAGGACCGCAAGATCGTCGACGGGGCCAGCTTCACCGTCCGCGCCGGCGAGGTCGTCGGCATCGCCGGCCTCATGGGCGCCGGGCGCACCGAGCTGGCCATGAGCATCTTCGGCCGCGCCTACGGGCGGAACATCTCCGGCCGTCTCTTCGTGCACGGCAAGGAGATCCGGCCGCGCAACGTCGCCGAGGCGATCGACGCCGGGATCGCCTACGCGACCGAGGACCGCAAGCACTACGGCCTCAACCTCATCGAGGACATCCGGCGCAACATCTCCGCCGCCGCCCTGGACAAGCTCGCCAGCAGGGGCTTCGTCAACGCGAACGAGGAGATCAAGGTCGCCGAGGGCTACCGCAAGAGCATGAACGTCAAGGCCCCCAGCGTCACCTCGGTCGTCGGCAAGCTCTCGGGCGGCAACCAGCAGAAGGTCGTGCTGTCCAAGTGGCTCTACACCGACCCCGAGGTGCTCATCCTCGACGAGCCCACCCGCGGCATCGACGTGGGTGCGAAGTACGAGATCTACACGATCATCAACCGGCTGGTCGCCGACGGTAAGGCGGTGCTCGTCATCTCCTCCGAGCTGCCCGAGCTGCTCGGGATCTGCGACCGGATCTACACGCTGTCCGCGGGCCGGATCACCGGCGAGGTGCCCGTCGCGCAGGCCACCCAGGAGAACCTCATGGAGCTCATGACCAAGGAGAAGGAGCTCGCGGCATGACCAGGACCGCGCCCCCGCGCCCCGAGGCCCCGCAGGAGCCGGCGCAGTCCGCCGCCCTGCACACCGGCACCAGCAACCTCAAGGAGCTGGTGACCCGCAACCTGCGGCAGAGCGGCATCTACGTCGCCTTCGTGGTGATCGTGGCGCTGTTCGCCATCCTCACCGACGGGACGTCGCTGTCCCCGGGCAACGTCACCAACATCGTCCTGCAGTACAGCTACATCCTGATCCTGGCCATCGGCATGGTCATCGTGATCATCGCCGGCCACATCGACCTGTCGGTCGGGTCGGTGGTGGCGCTGACCGGAGCGGTCTCCGCGGTCCTGGTGATCCGGCAGGGGATGCCCTGGTGGGTCGGCGTGCTCGCCGCGATCGCGGTGGGTCTGGCCATCGGCGCGTGGCAGGGCTTCTGGGTGGCCTACGTCGGCATCCCGGCGTTCATCGTGACCCTCGCCGGCATGCTCCTGTTCCGCGGGCTCACCCTGCAGGTGCTCGACAACATCTCGCTGTCGCCGTTCCCGGGTGAGTACGGCCGGATCGCGAGCGGCTTCCTCAACGGGCTCATCGGCGGCAACGGCTACGACGCGTTCACCCTGCTCATCGGTGCGATCGCGGTCGCGGGCTACGCCTTCAGCAGCTTCCGCACCCGTGTCGCCCGGATCCGGTACCAGCAGCCGGTCGAGTCCTTCCCGCTGTTCGTGGCGAGGATCGTCCTGGTCGGCGCCGTCGTGATGTGGTTCGCCTGGCAGCTGGCCCACGCCCGCGGCCTGCCGATCGTGCTGATCATCCTGGCCGTCCTGGTCATCGTCTACGGGATCATCACCCAGCGCACCGTCTTCGGGCGCCAGGTGTACGCCATCGGCGGGAACCTCGCGGCCGCGACGCTGTCGGGCGTCAAGGTCCGGGTGGTCAACTTCTGGATCTTCGTCAACATGGGCTTCCTGGCCGCGATCGCCGGTGTCGTCTTCTCGTCGCGGTCCAACGGCGCCCAGCCCAGCGCGGGCAACATGTTCGAGCTCGACGCGATCGCCGCCGCGTTCATCGGTGGCGCCGCCGTCACCGGCGGTGTCGGCACCGTCGTCGGCGCCATGGTCGGTGGTCTGATCATGGCCGTCATGAGCAACGGCATGCAGCTCATGGGCGTCGACCAGTCCATCCAGTCGGTGGTCAAGGGCCTGGTCCTGCTCCTGGCCGTGGCCTTCGACGTCTACAACAAGCGGCGGGCCGGCGCCTCGCGCTGACCTCCCGGGCGGCCCCGCGCGAACCCGCGGGGCCGCCCGCGCCGGAACGGGGCGTCATCCCGGGGCGGGGCGCCCCGTCGACGAGAGGGGTGAGCGTGGAGCCCGAGGGGGCGACCCGGGCGTTGGTCATGTCGGACGTCGCCGCCCGCGCCGGTGTCTCGCACCAGACCGTCTCCCGCGTGATCAACGGGCACCGCAACGTCGCGCCGCAGACCCGCGAGCGGGTGGAGCGCGCGATCCGCGAGCTGGGCTACCGGCCCAACACCGCGGCGCGGGCCCTGGTGACCGGGTCCACCCGCACCATCGGCTTCGTCGTCGTCAACATCAACCAGTACGGGCCGGCGCAGACGCTGGTCGGGCTGGAGCAGGCCGCGCGCACCGCGGGGTACTCCCTGTCGGTGACCGTCCTGGACGAGGCGACCGCGGAGGCGATGCGCGAGGCGGTGGACCGGTTCGTCGGGGCGTCGGTCGACGCGGTGGTCGCGCTGGCCACCTACGACGACGCGGCCGAGGCCCTGCACCAGGTGGACGTGCCGTTGCCGCTGGTCACCGTGCAGAGCGGTGGTGCCGTGGAGGAGCCCGCGGTCGGCGTGGACCAGGTCGCGGGGGCGCGCCTGGCCACCCGCCACCTGCTCGACCTCGGCCACCGGACCGTCCACCACGTCACCGGCCCGGCCGACTCGAAGGAGGCCCGGGACCGCATCGCCGGCTGGCGGACCGAGCTGCGCGCCGCCGGCGCGCCGGTGCCCGCGTACCTGCGCGGCAACTGGACGCCGTCGTCGGGGTACGCGGCCGGCCGCGCGCTGGCCACCCGCATCCGGGACGGCGAGGAGATCACCGCGGTCTTCCTGGCCAACGACCAGATGGCGCTCGGCCTGCTGGCCGCACTCCACGAGGAGGGGCTGGAGGCGCCGCGCGACGTCAGCGTCGTGGGCTTCGACGACCTGCCGGAGGCGCCTTACTTCACCCCGCCCCTGACCACCGTCCGGCAGGACTTCGCCGAGCTGGGCCGGCGCGGGGTCGAGCTGGTGCTGGCCCGTCTCCGGGGCGAGGAGCTGCACCCCGACCCCGTCCCGCCGGCCCTGCTCGTCCGGTCGAGCACCGGGCCGGCGCCGCACCGGGCATGAGGCGGCTGGTCGTGGTGGCGTTGACATCTGACCGCGGGACCCGTCCCGCGGTCCACGGGACCGCTGGGACCGGGCCGGTCACCGGTGGGAGAGAGGGATCCAGGACATGACGATGGACGTCGGCGCCGCGATCGCCGGAGGGCGCACGGCCCTGGGGATCGAGCTCGGATCGACCCGGATCAAGGCGGTGCTGATCGGTCCGGACTCCGCTCCGCTCGCCGTCGGCACCTCCGACTGGGAGAACCAGTTCGTGGACCGGCTGTGGACGTACTCGCTGGACGCCGTCTGGGCCGGTGTGCAGGAGAGCGTCGCGGCCCTGGCGGCGGACGTGCAGCGACGCCACGGGGTCGAGCTGTCCACGGTGGGCGCGCTCGGCGTGTCGGCGATGATGCACGGCTACCTGGCGTTCGACGCCGACGGTGAGCTGCTGACGCCGTTCCGCACCTGGCGCAACACGAACACGGGGGAGTCGGCCGAGCGGCTGAGCGCGGAGTTCGGCCACAACATCCCGCACCGCTGGAGCGTCGCCCACCTCTACCAGGCGATCCTGGACGGCGAGGAACACGTCGGTCGGCTGGACCACCTGACGACCCTGTCCGGGTACGTGCACTGGCGGCTCACCGGCGACAAGGTGCTCGGTGTCGGCGACGCCAGCGGCATGTTCCCGATCGACAGCGACACCGGCGGCTACGACGCCGCGATGCTGGCCCGGTTCGACCAGCTCGCGGCCGAGGCGGGGGTGGAGCTGACCCTGGCGGACCTGCTGCCGACGGTCGCGCGCGCCGGCGAGCCGGCCGGGACGCTGACCGAGGCGGGCGCGCGGCTGCTCGACCCCACCGGGCGGCTGCGCCCCGGCATCCCGCTCTGCCCGCCCGAGGGGGATGCGGGGACGGGGATGGTCGCCACCAACTCGGTCGCCCCGCGCACCGGCAACGTCTCCGCCGGGACGAGCATCTTCGCCATGGTCGTGCTGGAGCACGAGCTGAGCCGGGTGCACCGCGAGCTCGACCTGGTCACCACGCCGGCCGGGGACCCGGTGGCCATGGTCCACTGCAACAACGGGGCCAGCGAACTGGACGCGTGGGCCGGGCTGTTCGCCGAGTTCGCCCGGGCGCTGGGTGTCTCGGCCGACCCGTCGGTCGTCTTCGAGACCCTGTTCACCGCCGCGCTCGGTGGTGCCAGCGACTGCGGTGGCCTGCTGGCGTACAACTACCTCTCCGGCGAGCCGATCACCGACTTCGAGGAGGGGCGGCCGCTGTTCCTGCGGTCCCCGGACAGCAGGTTCGACCTCGCGACCTTCATGCGCACGCACCTGTTCGCCTCCCTGGCCACCCTGCGCATCGGCATGGACGTGCTGCTGGAGACCGAGGGCGTGCGGCTCGACGGGATGTTCGCCCACGGCGGCCTGTTCAAGACCAGGGGCGTGGCCCAGCGCTTCCTGGCCGCGGCGATCGACACGCCGGTCTCCGTCGGTGACGTCGCGGCCGAGGGCGGCGCCTGGGGGATGGCCGTCCTCGCCGCCTTCGCCGCCGAGCGCGCGCCGGAGCAGAGCCTGGCCGACTACCTGGACACCGTGGTCTTCACCGGCACCGCGCTGGAGACCGTCGAGCCCGAGCCGGCCGACGTCGCCGGTTTCGACGCGTTCATGCAGCGCTACGTCGCCGCACTGCCGGTCGAGCGGGCCGCCGTGGACCACGTGGGCATCGGCCACCGGCCGGCCGACCCGCAATCCCCCGACGTCGAGACGACGGCGTCGGCCCTGATCGAGGAGCAGGCATGAACCCACCGACGGCGACGACCGTCCGTACCGAGCGGGGAACGTTCCGCGAGCAGCGTGAGCACGTGGCCCGACTGCACGGCCACCTGACCCGCTACGAGCTGGTCACCTGGACCTCGGGGAACGTCTCGGAGCGGGTGCCCGGCGAGGACCTCTTCGTCATCAAGGGCAGCGGGGTCGAGTACGACGAGCTGACCTGGGAGGGCATCACCGTCTGCGACCTCGACGGCAACGCCGTCGACGGGGTGAAGAAGCCCTCCAGCGACACCGACGCGCACGCCTACGTCTACCGGCACATGCCCGAGGTCAACGGGCAGGTGCACACGCACAGCCCGTACGCCACCGCGTGGGCCGCGCGCGGCGAGGCGATCCCCTGCGTGCTCACCGCGATGGGCGACGAGTTCGGGGGGCCCATCCCGATCGGGCCGTTCGCGCTGATCGGCGACGACTCGATCGGCCAGGGGATCGTGGCCACGCTGCGCGGCTCCCGCTCGCCCGCCGTCCTCATGCAGAACCACGGCGTCTTCACCATCGGTCCTTCCGCGAAGGCCGCGGTCAAGGCGGCCGTCATGACCGAGGACGTCGCCCGCACGGTGCACTTCTCGCGGCAGCTCGGCGAGCCGCTGCCGATCGCGCAGTCCGACATCGACTCGCTCTACAACCGCTACCAGAACGTCTACGGACAGTGAGGAAGGACGCCCCCGTGGTCGCAGACCCGTTCACCGGGCACGAGCTGTGGTTCCTGACGGGCAGCCAGGGGCTGTACGGCGAGGAGACCCTCCAGCAGGTCGCCGAGCAGTCCCAGCGGGTTGCCGCCGCGCTCGACGAGGCCGGTGAGGTCCCGATCCGGGTGGTCTGGAAGCCCGTGCTCACCGACGCCGCCGCCATCCGGCGGGCGATGGGTGAGGCCAACGAGGACCCGACCTGCGTCGGCGTCATCACCTGGATGCACACCTTCTCCCCGGCGAAGATGTGGATCAGCGGGCTCGACGCGCTTCGCAAGCCGCTGCTGCACCTGCACACCCAGGCCGACGCCGCCCTGCCGTGGGCGACGATCGACATGGACTTCATGAACCTCAACCAGGCCGCCCACGGCGACCGGGAGTACGGGTACGTCCTCACCCGGCTGCGCATGCCACGGACGACGGTCGCCGGGCACGTCGCCAACCCGCGGGTGCGGGCCCGGGTCGGGTCGTGGGCCCGGGCCGCGGCCGCCGCGCACGCGGTGCGGTCGCTCAGGGTGGCCCGGTTCGGCGACAACATGCGCAACGTCGCGGTCACCGAGGGGGACAAGGTCGAGGCGGAGATCCGCTTCGGCGTCTCGGTGAACACCTGGGGCGTCAACGACCTGGTCGCCGTGGTGGACGCGGTGGAGGACAAGACGGTCGACGCGCTGGTCCAGGAGTACGGCGACCTCTACGAGTTCGCCGAGGACGCCGGGCCGGGCGGTCCGCAGCACGAGGCGGTGCGGTACCAGGCCCGCATCGAGGCGGCGCTGCGCACCTTCCTCGAGGACGGCGGGTTCGGGGCCTTCACCACGAACTTCGAGGACCTCGGCGGGCTGCGGCAGCTCCCCGGCCTCGCCGTCCAGCGGCTGATGGCCGACGGCTACGGGTTCGGCGGAGAGGGCGACTGGAAGACGGCGGTGCTGCTGCACACCCTCAAGGTCGCCGCCGCCGGGCTGCCCGGGGGCACGTCCTTCATGGAGGACTACACCTACGACCTGGCCACCGACACCCCGACGATCCTCGGCGCGCACATGCTCGAGGTCTGCCCGACCATCGCCGGGGACAGGCCGCGGGTGGAGGTGCACCCGCTGTCGATCGGCGGCCGCGAGGACCCCGCCCGGCTGGTGTTCACCGCGGCCCCGGGCGAGGGCGTCGTCGTGGGCTGGTGCGACCTGGGCGACCGGTTCCGCTGGGTGGCCAACGAGATCGACGTCGTCGAGCCCGCCGAGCCGCTGCCGAACCTGCCCGTGGCGCGCGCGGTCTGGGAGCCGCGCCCGGACTTCGAGACGGCGACCGAGGGCTGGCTGACCGCCGGCGGGCCGCACCACACGGTGCTCTCGACGGCGCTGGGCGCCGAGGAGCTCACCGACCTGGCGGAGGTGTTCTCCACCGAGCTGGTGCTCATCGACGCCGACACCACCCGCCGGTCGCTGGCCAAGGAGCTGCGCTGGTCGGCGGCCTACCACCGGCTGGCCCAGGGGCTGTAACCGCTCGGCACCCCCGTCCCCCGGGACGGCCCGACCCCACCCCTCGGGGAGCTCGTGCTCTGCCTGCCACGTGCATGCAGAGCACGAGCTCCGCGGGGAGAGGGGTGCCCCCGGACGGGCGGCGTCGGCTCAGAGCGGGTCGCGGCGGACCGGGCAGCTCATGCACCGCGGTCCGCCGCGGCCGCTGCCGAGCTCGGAGCCGGCGATCCGGACCACCTCGATCCCGGCGGCCTCCAGCGCGGCGTTGGTGACCGTGTTGCGCTCGTAGGCGACGGTCAGCCGCGGGGCCAGCGCGAGGGTGTTGTTGCCGTCGTCCCACTGCTCGCGCTCGGCGGTGACCGGGTCCAGGCCGGTGTCGATCACCCGCAGCCGGTCGATGGCCATGGCGGTGGCCGCGGCCTCGAGGAACGGCGCCGGGCCGCGCACCACGAGGTCGGTCGTGTCGTCGTCGGCCATCGGGCCGGCCCCGCCCTCCCCGGCCGTCACCGTCCAGGCCACCAGGGAGTCGGCGACCGCGGGGTACATGACCAGCGCGTCGACGTCGACCATCGTGGCGATGGTGTCCAGGTGCATGGTCGCCCGCTGCTGGGCGATCGGGACGACCAGCACCGTGTGCGCGAGTCCGCGGGCGAACACCCGCCGCGCCAGGCGCTCGGCTCCTCCCGGCGTCGTCCGCTCGCCGACGCCCACCGCCACCACCCCCGGCGCCAGCAGCAGGACGTCGCCGCCCTCCAGGTGCTCCAGCGAGGCGTCGTAGAGCTGCTCGGTGCCGGCGAACCGCGGGTGGTGGGCGTAGACGGCGGCGGTGATCGTGCTCTCCCGGTGCCGGGCCGGCATCGCCAGCGACGTGACCGCCACCTGGTCGCCGACCCACACCGACGAGTCGCGGGTGAACAGCAGGTTGGGCAGCGGCCGGACGACGAACTCGTGCCGGTCCATGAGCTCGTAGGACAGGCCGCGCGCGCCGGGCAGCTCGTCGTGGGCCAGCCCGGCGATCAGCGTGGCGGCGAGGTCGTCGGGTGCCAGGCCGGCGAGGTGGGCGGCCGCCGTGCGGGTGAGGGTGGCGCCCAGCCGCGGGTCGTCGACGGCGGCGGCGACCAGCTCGTCCCGCGCGGCGGGGACCTCGAGCACCTCGGTCAGCAGCCGGTCGAGGTGGAGCACCTCGACGCCGCGGGTGGTGAGCTCGGCGGCGAAGCGGTCGTGCTCCTCCTGCGCGCGCGGCACCCAGGGCACGCCGTCGAAGAGCAGCTCGTCGTTGTTGCGCGGGGTCAGCCGCCGCAGCTCGGCACCGGGCCGGTGCAGGAGCACCGTGCGCAGCGGCCCCACCTCGCTGGTCACGCCCGGGACGGCGGTCTCGACGGCGGGTGCGCTCATGGGGCGAGGCTGGCACAGGGAGGCCGCCCGCCGCCGCCCGAGGGCCGGGAGGTCGCTGGATAGGGTCGGCCGGCCGACGTCCCGACCCGCGTGGAGACCGCTGTGGACCTGTTCGACCTGACCGGCAAGGTCGCCGTCGTCACCGGCGGCACCCGGGGCATCGGGCTGATGATGGCCCGCGGCCTGCTGCAGGCCGGCGCGGCGGTCTACGTCAGCTCCCGCACGTCCGAGGCCGGCGAGGCGGCGGTCGCCGAGCTGTCCCGGTTCGGGCGGGTCACCTCGATCCCCGCCGACGTCTCCACCGAGGCCGAGTGCCTGCGGCTGGCCGCCGCGGTGGGGGAGCGCGAGGAGCGGCTGCACGTCCTGGTGAACAACGCCGGCGCCACCTGGGGCGCGCCGCTCGCGGAGTTCCCCGCGTCGGCGTGGGACAAGGTGCTCGACCTCAACCTCAAGGCGCCGTTCTTCCTCACCCGCGCGTTCCTGCCGCTGCTGGAGGCCGCCGGCACCGACGACGACCCGGCCCGCGTGGTCAACGTCGGCAGCATCGACGGCCTGCACGCGCCGTCGCTGCCGACCTACTCCTACTCGGCCAGCAAGGCCGGGGTGCACCACCTCACCCGGGTGCTGGCCAAGGAGCTCGGCCCGAGGCGGATCACGGTCAACGCCGTGGCCCCCGGCCCGTTCGAGTCGAAGATGATGGCGGCGACGCTGGCGGCGCACGGCGAGGAGATCGTCGCGTCGTCCCCGCTGGGGCGGATCGGCCGGCCCGACGACATGGCCGGCGTCGTGGTCTACCTGAGCAGCCGGGCCGGCGCCTACGTCACCGGCGCGGTCATCCCCGTGGACGGCGGCCGGGCGACCACCCTCTGACCCGATGACCCAGCGGCTCCGCTTCGACGGCTGGATCCTCGGCATCGGCACCACCTCGGGCACCCGGGTCGTCGTCGGTCACTGGCCCCGGTCGCCGCTGGGGCCGCTCTCCGACGTGATGGTGCAGCGCCCCGACGGGCGCCGGGTGCTGCTCGCCCCGTCGGCGGAGGCCGCGGAGTTCATCGCGGCCACCTACGCCTTCGACGAGGTGCGGGTCCTCGACGTGACGGTGGACCGGCCGCAGGCCCGGACCTGGACGGTGACCGGCGGGCCGCTGCGGCTGACGGTCGAGACGGGGCGCCGTCCGCCGCTGGGGTGGCTGCTGCGCTCGGTCCCCGCGCCGCTGGCCCGGACCCCTGCCTGGGTGGGCCTGCTCGACCGGCCGGCGCGGCTGCTGACCGGCCTGCGCACCACGGGCTCGGCCGGGAACGGGCGCACCGAGTGGTACGGCGTGCAGGACCTGCACGTGCTGGCGTCGGCCGCCGGGTCGTGGGAGGGCGCTCCGCTGGGCGGGCTGGCGCCGGTCCGGCCACCGGTCACCTTCGGGTTCGGCTCGGTCCCGCCCCGGCCGAGCGTCGTGCGGGTGACCACGACCGTGCAGCTGCCCTGACCGGGGGTCAGGCGGACCGCGGCGCGCTCGGCCGCTTCCCGCGCGGCCGGGTGGCGGACTCCTCGGGCACCCGCGTCAGGTGCGACTCGGCCAGCGCCACCTGGTGCGGCGAGCCGACGAGCCGGCCCTGCCGGCGGGCCGCCAGCCACCACTCCCGGGCGGCCGCGGTGTCCCCGGTGCGCTCGGCGATCCGGCCGAGCAGCTCGTCGTAGGCGCCGAGGGTGAACGACGGCGTCCCCAGCACCGCCTGCCGGCCGCGGAACGGCTGCAGCTGGACCGTCGCCATCTCGATCTCCGGCTCGTCGCCGATCTGCAGGGCGACCTCGGCCTGCAGCAGGGTCGCGACGTCGCTGGCCCAGTCGCGGACCTGGGTGCGGCCCCAGCGCTTGCGCAGCCGGCGGGCCTCGGGGAGGTCGCCGGACTCGGCCGCGGCGAGCACCGCCATCAGCTGCAGCAGCGGGTTGCCCTCGTCGCCGGTCCGCACCAGCAGGTCGATCGCCTCGGGGAGGCGGTGGTCCCCGCGGCGCAGGGTGAACTGGTGCGCCGCGAAGGCGTGCGCGGCGTGCGGGGTGACCTTGCGGTAGAGCTCGTAGGCCTCGGTGGTCAGCTCCTCGGCGCGCGCCGCGTCCCCGCGCAGCCAGGCGGCGCCGGCCTGCTGCCACAACACGTGCGGGCGCACCTCGGGGCCGGACAGCGAGATGGCCAGCCGGCGTCCGGCGTCCATGTCGGCCTCGAAGCCGCGCAGGTCGGCCAGGTGCAGCCGGATCGCCGCCCGGTGCAGCCGGGCGTAGAACTCGGTGCGCCGCGGCAGCCCCCGCCCGGCCAGCCCGAGGGCCTCGTCGGTCGCGGCCAGCCGCACCTCGGCCGCCCCGGGACGGCCCCACACGGCGAGGGAGTGGTTGTTCAGGGTCCGGCCCAGCAGCTCGGCGTCGCCGACCTGGCGGGCGAGCTCGACCGCGCGCTCGGCGTAGCGCGGGCCCTTCTGCAGGTCCTCGCTGAAGGCCAGCTCGACGCCAAGGGTGCCCAGCAGCCGGGCGGTCAGCCGGTCGCGCTCCTCGCCTGCGGCGTCCGGGGCGATCTGGTCCCGGTGCTCGAGCAGGTCCTCCAGCAGGGCCACCATCTCGTGGTCGACCACGCCGTGGGGTCGCCAGTTCCACAACGTCGGCGAGCCCCACACCGCCGCGGACTCCAGCAGGCAGCGCCGGTCACCGAGCTCGCGGGCGACCGCGATCGCCTCCTCCACCACGTCCCCCGCCTCGGTGCGCTGACCGCTGCGCAGCAGGTCGTTGCCGAGCGTGGTGAGCAGGTCGTGCCGGGTGCGGGCGGCGTCGGGCGCGGACGGGTCGAGCAGGGACAGCGCCCGGCGCACGTGCGCGGCCGCCTCGCCGTGCGCCAGCCGCTCCCGGGCCGCCTGCGCCGCGGCGGTCGAGTACCGCAGCGCGGGGCCGGGGCCGGTGACCGGGACCGCCTCGACGAAGTGGTGGGCCAGCCGCTCCACGACGGCGTCGTCGGCGCGCCCGCCCGGGGCCCGCCGCTCCAGGGCGCCGGCCAGGCGGGCGTTGAGCCGGGCCCGGCGCAGCGCCGGCAGGTCGCCGTGCAGCACCTCCTGCACCAGCGCGTGGGTGAACCGCCAGCTCCACGGCTGGTGGCCCTCGACGACCAGGCCGAAGGCGGTCGCCGCGTCCAGCGCGGCGAGCGCCTCCTCCGCCGGCGTGCCGGCCGCCTCCAGCAGGTCCAGGCCCACCTCACGGCCGGCGACGGCGGCCAGCTCCAGGACCTCCCGGGTGCCGGGGGCCAGCCGGGCCAGCCGGTTGCGCAGCACCTCGCGGATCGACGGGGGGACCGGCACCCGGTCCAGGCGCAGGTCGTGGGTGCTGACCATCCACCGGGCCAGCTCGACGACGAAGAACGGGTTGCCCGCGGTGCGGTCGTGCACGGTCTCGGCGAGCGCGCGCCCGCCCACGGCGCCGAGCTGCCCGGCCATGAGCGCGGCGACGTCCTCGGTGGGCAGCCCGGACAGGCGGATCCGGCTGGCCGCCGGCTCCCGGTTGAGCCGGGCCAGGCAGTCGACCACCACCTCGGGCAGGTCCTCACCCACCGAGCGGACGGTGACCACCACCATCAGCGGCACCCGCGGCAGGTGCCGCGCCAGCAGGCTCAGCAGCTGCACCGACGTGGTGTCGGCGCCCTGCAGGTCGTCGAGGACCACGAGCACCGGCCGGGCGGCGGCAGCAGCGGTGAGCCGGGCGCGCAGGTCCTGGAACAGCCCGAACCGCGCCGCGTCGGCGTCCGCGGCGGGGTCGTCGGGCAACGGCGTGAGCTGCTCCTGCCCCAGCTGCTCGAGCACCTGGGTCCACGGCCACAGCGCCGGCGCGCCGGCGTCGTCCGCGCACCGGCTCCAGGCCACCGACCAACCGCCCGCCCGCCCGACGTCGGCGGCCGCCTCGGCCAGCCGGGTCTTGCCGATGCCCGGCTCGCCACCGAGGACGACGATGGCCGGCCGCCCGGCCGCCACCTGCTCGCCGACGGTGCGCAGGTGGCCGAGCTCGGCCTGCCGGCCGACCAGGGTGTCGTGGCCGGGGGTGGCGGACGGCATGGCCGCCGGCGGCGGGACGACGGAGAGGACGGGGCGGGGCACCCGGTCGGTGAGCCTCGGGTCCTGGCGGAGGACCGCCCGCTCCAGGTCGCGCAGCTCCGGCCCCGGGTCGATGCCCAGCTCGCCGCGCAGCAGCTCGGTGCAGCGGCGCAGCGCGTCCAGCGCGTCGGCCTGCCGGTCGGCGGCGTAGAGCGCGGTGACCAGCCGGGCCCACAGCCGCTCGCGCAACGGGTGCCCGGCGACCAGGTCCTCGAGGTCCGGGACGGCGGAGTCGGCCCGGCCCATGGCCAGCAGCGCGTCGCAGCGGCGCTCCCGGGCCCGCACGTGCAGCTCGGTGAGCCGGAGCCGGTCGGTGGCCGCCGCCGGCGTCTCCCCGAGCTCGGCCAGCGGCTCACCCCGCCACAGCTTGAGGGCCTGGTCCAGCAGCGCGACGCCGCGGGCCGGGTCACCGCCCTCGACGGCGCGGTCGCCCTCGCCGACCAGCTGGGCGAAGCGCAGGCTGTCCAGGTCGGCGGCCTCCACCTGCAGCAGGTAGCCCGGTGGTCGGGTGAGCAGCACCTTGGGCGCCTCGCGGGGGCCGCGGGCCGGCTCGAGCACCCGCCGCAGGTGGGAGACGTAGGCCTGCAGGGTGCCCGTGACCGTGGGCGGCGGTTCGTCGCCCCACAGGGTCGCCACGATCCGGTCGATGGCGACCGCGCGGCCCGGCTCGGCGAGCAGCAGGGTCAGCAGCGCGCGGGGTTTGGCGCCGCCCACGTCGAGGGGGCGCCCGTCGGGGCCCGTGACCTCGAGAGGCCCGAGGACGCGGAACCGCACGAGGCGGGATCCTCGCAGGTCCGGGCGGGAAACGGGAGTCCTTCCTGCACCGCCCGGGTCCGCAAGTCCGCGCGCAAGCGGCCTGCAAGTGCCCGTCAAGTCCGCGCGGCCAGGGTCGTCCCCGTCCGACACCCGACCCCGCGGCGCCGCCGCGACCGTCCCGCCGAGGAACCCCCGATGAGCCTCTCCGAGGTCAGCACCGCCGTCGAGACCATCCCCGCCCCGCGCCCGCCCGCCGACAGCGCCGTCCCGGCCGCCGACGTCGACGACCTGCGCGCCTGCGTCCACGGACCGGTCTACGCCGCCGGTGAGGAGGGCCTCGCCGCCGAGGTCCTCGCGTGGAACCTCGCGGTCACCCACACCCCTGCCGTCGCGGTCGGCGCGACCTGCGCCGCGGACGTCGCCGCCGCCGTCTCCTGGGCCGCCGCCCACGGCCTGCCGGTGGCCGTGCAGGCGACCGGGCACGGGCCGGTCCGCAACGCCGCGGGCTCCGTGCTGGTGTCCACCCGGCGCATGCAGGGGGTCACCGTCGACCCCGTCCGCCGCACCGCCCGCGTCGAGGCCGGCGTGCGGTGGGAGAAGGTGCTCACCGCGGCGGCCGAGCACGGGCTCACCGGGCTGTGCGGCTCGTCGTCCGACGTCGGGGTGGTCGGCTACACCCTCGGCGGCGGGATGGGCTCGCTGGGCCGCCGGTTCGGCTTCGCCGCGGACGCCGTCGTCTCCTTCGACATCGTGACCGCCGACGGCGCGCTGCGGACGGTCTGTGCCGAGAACGAGCCCGAGCTGTTCTGGGGGGTGCGCGGCGGCACGGGCAACTTCGGCATCGTGACCTCCCTCGAGATGGAGCTGTTCCCGGTGCGCTCGCTGGTCGGTGGTGGGGTGTTCTTCGCCGCCGAGGACGCCGCTGCCGTCCTGCACGCCTTCCGCGCCTGGGCGCCGACCCTGCCCGAGGAGGCGACCACCTCGATCGCGGTCCTGCGCCTGCCGCCGATGGAGGCGCTCCCCGAGCCGCTGCGCGGGCAGACCGTCGTGCACCTGCGCTACGCCTACTGCGGCGACGACCCGGCCGAGGGGGAGCGGCTGGTGGAGCCGATGCGGGCCGCCGGGCGGATCGTGCTCGGCTTCGTCGGCCCGCTGCTGACCACCGAGATGGACGCGGTGCACATGGACCCCGAGGACCCGATGCCCGGCTGGGAGAAGGGGATGCTGCTCGCCGAGCTGACCGAGGAGACCGTCGACGCGTTCCTCGCCGCGGCCGGCCCGCAGGTCGAGGTGCCGCTGGTCATGGCCGAGCTCCGGCAGATGGGTGGCGCGCTGGCCCGCCGGCCGCGGGTGCCCAACGCCGTCGCCGGCCGGGACGCCGCCTGGTCGGTGCTGGTGCTCGGCCCGGCGGTGCCGGAGCTGGCCGAGGTCGTGCCGCACGTCGGGCGCGGTGTGCTCGCCGCGCTGCAGCCATGGGCCGCGCCCGGGTGCATGGTCAACTTCCTCGGGGACGTGGCCGGCCCGGCCGAGGTGGCGGCGGCCTACCCGGCGGACGTCCGCGAGCGGCTGCTCGCCCTCAAGGCTGCCGTCGACCCGCGGGGGGTGTTCTCCTCCGGCCATGCTCTCGACGCCCGGGCCCTCGACGCCCGGGCCCTCGACGCCCCGGCCCGCGACGCCCGGGCCCTCGACCCCCGTGGCTGAGGGCGACGCCGGGGCCGGCTGGCACGGGGGCCCGGAGGAGCGGCCCCGGCGCCTGCCCCGGCACTACCGCCGGATCCGCCCGGGCCTCCCGGCTCCCCGGGACGGCGAACCCGCCGATCGTCGGCCCGACGAGGGTCCCGGCGACGAGGACTGAGAGAGGTCCCCGGCCTCCCACCCCTCGCCGGCTCGGGGCGGTGCCCTGGACGGGGCCGACCTGCACGGGGATCTCCGTTCAGTCGGGGAGCAGCACGCCGGGGTTGCAGACGCCCTGCGGGTCCAGCCGCTGCTTGACCGCTCGCAGCACCTCCACCCCCAGGGGGCCGAGCTCCCGCTCCAGCCACGGGCGGTGGTCGGCCCCGACGGCGTGGTGGTGGGTCAGCGTGCCGCCGGCGGCCACCAGTGCGTCGGTGGCCGCCCGCTTCGCCGCCAGCCACTGCTGGATGGGCAGGTCGTCGTCGCGGTCGGCGATCACCGTGACGTAGAGGGAGGCGCCGGTGGGGTAGCCGTGCGACACGTGGCTCATCAGCAGCGGACGCCGTCCCCTGCGGCCCAGCGACTCGCGCAGCGCTCCGCGGACGGCGTCGTAGACCGTGGGCAGTGCCGTCCAGGTGGCCGCGGTCTCCAGGGTCTCCACCAGCAGGCCGGCGTCGAGCATGCTGTCGCGGGTGTAGGGCGCGGCGAACCGGTGCCGCCGCCAGGACTCGCCGACCCGCCGGCCGACCCGGATCGCGCCGCCGTCGTGCAGCACCGACGCCGCCGCCCGCGTGCGGGCGCGCACCAGCGGGGGCAGTCCCTCCCAGCCGGCCACCAGCAGGCAGCCCTCGCCGTGTCGACGGGCACGCAGCGAGCCGCGCAGCGCCCGCGCGCCGGGGCCACCGGCCATGAGCAGGGTGGCGCGGGTCTCCTCGGGGTCGGACAGCCGGACGACGTCGGGCAGCAGGTCGTGGCGGGCCAGCCGCTGCAGCCCGGCCAGCCCCGCCGCCCAGGAGCGGAACGACCAGCCCTCGTACTCCGACGCCCGGGGCTTGGGGCGCACCCGCAGCCGGAGCTGGGTGATCACGCCGAGCGCACCCTCCGACCCCAGCGCGAGGCCGAGCAGGTCCGGCCCGGCGGCCGACGCGGGCGGGGAGCCGAGCTCCAGCACCCCCGACGGCGTGGCCAGGGTGAGCCCGGCGACGAGGTCGTCGAACCGGCCGACCCCGGTGGAGGACTGCCCCGCCGACCGGGTCGCCGCGTAGCCGCCCAGGGTGGCGTACTCCCAGCTCTGCGGCAGGTGCCCGAGGGTGAGGCCGGACGACTCCAGGTGCTGCTCCAGCGCGGGCCCGCGCATGCCCGGGCCGACGGTGACCAGGGACGAGGGCACGTCCAGCGCCTGCACCGACGCCATGCGCCGGACGTCCACCGAGATCGAGGGCCGGTCGTCGGCGTCGATGCCCGAGAGCCCGCCGACGACGCTGGTGCCGCCCCCGAAGGGCACCACGACGACGCCCATCTCGCTGCACAGCGCCAGGAGCGCGGCGGTCTCCTCGGTGCCGCCCGGGGTGACGACCGCGTCGGGGGCGTCGGAGGCGTCGCCCTCCCGCCGGCGCAGCAGGTCCAGGTAGCTCTTGCCGCCCGCGTGCCGCAGTCGGCTCTCCCGGTCGGTGCGGACGTTCTCCTCGCCCAGCAGGTCGGCCAGCCGCGTCCGGCAGTCCTCGGCGAGCCGTGAGGGCGCCAGCCGGATCGCGTCGACCGGCACCGGCGGGGTGGCGCGGGGCGTCCAGCCGAGCTCCCGGGCCAGGTGCCGCCGGGCGGCCTTGGGCAGCACCTCGGCCAGGTCGGGGAAGGTCGTCAGCGCCAGGTTGCCGTCGCCACCGTCGGTCCCGGCGGTCACCGTGGCGTCGCGCGGGCGGGTGGGCGACCCCCAGCCCTGGATCGTCAGTTCGGGCTGCTCGGGCACGGCTACAGTCTGCCGGGTGCTGCGGAGGGGAGCGTCCGACGGCGCCGCTGCCGGCGCGCTCTCCCCGGCCCGGCGGGCTGCCGACCTCGACGTCGTCGCCGGGGGCCGGGTGGACGTGGTGGTGGTCGGCGGTGGCGTGACCGGCGCCGGGGTGGCCGTGGACGCCGCGGCCCGCGGGCTGTCGGTCGCGCTGCTCGAACGCGCCGACCTCGCCGCGGGGACCAGCCGGTGGTCGTCGAAGCTCGTGCACGGCGGGCTGCGCTACCTGGCCCACGGCGAGGTCGGCCTGGCGCGGGAGAGCGCCCGCGAGCGCGTCGTCCTCATGGGGGCGACGGCGCCGCACCTGGTCCGGCCGCTGCCGTTCCTGGTGCCCGACGCCGCCGGCCGGACCGTGGCCGCGCTCGCCGGCCTCGGGGGCCGGCTGGGGGACGCCGTCCGCTCCTCGGTGCCCGGTGGCCGCCGCTCGCTGCCCCGCACCCGGCGGGTGGGGCCGTCGGAGGTGGCCCGGCTGACGCCGGGGGTCCGCGGCAGCCGTGGCGGGGTCGTGTTCTGGGACGGCCAGCTCACCGACGACGCGCGGCTGGTCGTCGCGCTCGCCCGGACGGCGGCGGCGGCCGGCGCGCGGGTGCTGACCGGGGCGGCGGTCCGGGCGGTGGACGGCCAGGACGTGGACGTCGAGCTCGACAACGGCGAGGCGCTCCCGCTGCGCGCGGACGTCGTCGTCAACGCGACCGGGGTCTGGGCGCAGCGGCTGGCGCCGGGGGTCGGGCTGGTGCCCTCCCGCGGCTCCCACCTGGTCGTGCCGGCGGAGCGGTTCGGTTCCCCCACCGCGGCGCTGACCGTGCCGCTGCCGGGATCGCGGTCGCGGTACGTGTTCGCGCTGCCGCAGCCGGACGGGCCGGTGTACCTCGGGCTCACCGACGAGCCGGTGCCCGGCACGGTCCCCGACGAGGACCCGCAGCCGAGCGAGGCCGAGGTGGCGCAGCTGCTGGAGACGGTGAACCGGGTGCTGGCCGCGCCGCTGACCCGCGACGACGTCATCGGCTGCTACGCCGGCCTGCGGCCGCTGGTGCTCCCCGCCTCGGCCGGGGCCGGCCCCGGGGGCGCCACCGCCGACCTCTCGCGCAGGCACCTGCTGCGGTGGGACGGACCGGTCCTCACCGTCGTCGGCGGCAAGCTGACCACCTACCGGGCCATGGCGGAGGAGGCCGTGGACGCGGTGGTGGCGCGGCTGGACCGGCGCGCGCCGCGGTCGTGCACCGCGCGGCTGCCGCTGGTCGGCGCGGCTCCGCGGGTGGCGCTGGACCGGGTGGACGCCCCGCCCCGGCTGGTCGCGCGGTACGGCACCGAGGCGCCGGCGGTCGCCGCGCTGGGCGGGGAACCGGTCGTCGAGGGCCGGCCGGAGACGGTGGGGGAGCTGCGGTTCGCCGTCCGGGCCGAGGGCGCGCGCACGGTGGGCGACCTGCTCGACCGCCGCCTGCGGATCGGCCTGGTGCCGGCCGACCGGGCCCGCGCCGTCCCGGTCGCCGAGCGGGTCCTCGCCGAGGAGCTCTGAGCGCGACCAGATCTGCACTCTGGTGGCGTTCGGGGCCCCGATGGCCGCCGCTGTGCAGATCTCGTGCGTTCAGGCCGCCTGGCGGCGGGCGTGCGCGTCCAGGGCGGTGAGCCCGCGGCGGACGCCGACCGCCACCGCGCCCAGGGCGAAGAAGCCCTCGTCGTCGGCGACCGGGGCGGTGCGCAGCAGGCCGACCAGGCGGTCGAGCGCGGTGACGGCGTCGGCGATCCGCTCGTCCCGCTCGTCCGGCGTCGTCCCGTCCGTGCTGTGGTACGGGGTGGCGACCACGCCGGCCAGGCCGTCGAGGGCGTCGGCGAGCACCCACCCGGTGCCGGCGTCCACCGGGTCCACGCCCCGGCGGTGCGGCTGGACCTCCACGACCAGCGAGATGAGGTCGTCGACGAGGACGGCGACGCGGTCGACCGCTCGCGACTCGGCGCGGATGCCGGCGGCCCGTCCCCGCCAGGCACGGGCCCGCGGGTTGGCCCTGCGGGCCCGCTCCACCTGCCCCTCGGCCGCGCGCATCCGGTCCAGCTCGCGCTCCAGGCGCCCGGCTCGGCCGGCCCACTCCGCGATGTCGGGCACCTGGCCCGCGCGCAGTGTCGCGGCGAGGTCGCGCAGGTGGTCGGCGAGCGCCCGGCGGGTGCGGGTCACCTGCTCGATCGCGCGGGTGAGCTGCAGCGGCGGGAACAGCACGGTCGTGACGAGCACGCCGATCGCCGCACCCAGCAGGGTCAGCCCGGCATAGCGCAGCACGTAGGTGTCCGGGTCGTCGAGGCCCACGGTGAGCATGAGGACGGCGGCGAAGCTCACCCAGCTGGCCTGCTCCCGCCACAGCCGCCACTGCTCGGCGGCGACGGCCAGCGCCACGATGAGGGCGATCGTGAGCGCGTTGGGCACCGCCCGGGTGAGCTCGTAGACGGCGACGGCCAGCGCGAACCCGGTGAGGATCGCCAGCACGCTGCGCCAGGCGGCGCTCGCGGAGTCGGCGATCGTGGGGTGGACGGCGATGACCGCGCCGAGCGGGGCGTAGTAGGCGTAGTCGGACAGCAGGGGTGGCAGCAGGACGGCGACCTGCCAGGCCAGCCCCGCGGCCACGGCCGCGCGCACGCCGCGCTGCACGGCCGGGCGGCGCAGCTGCGCCCAGAGGAGCTCCACGGGGACCCAGGATGACCGGTGCGCCCGCCGTCATGTGGACCCGGGAGGGTGACGCTGGTCGCGCTCAGGTCGCGGGCTCCTCCCGGGGCAGTGCGTCGAGCGCCGTCAGTGCCCGCTCCACCCCCACCGCCACCGCGCTGAGGGCGAGCAGGCCGGGGTCCTCGTCGATGGTGGTGGCCCGCAGCCGGTCGACCAGGGCGGCCAGCGCGTCACCGGCGACCTGGACCCGGTGGTCGCGGTCGTCGGGCCGGATCGCGTCCGTGGCGTGGTACGGCGTCCGGATCACGCCGGCGACCCCCTCGAGGGCGTCGGCGAGACGGCGGGCGGTGCCCAGGTCGGGCCGCTCGCCGCCGCTGCGGTGCGGCTGGTACTCGGCCACCAGGACGGTGACGTCGTCGAGCAGGACGGCGACCCGCTCCAGCGCCTGGGATTCCTGCTGGACGCGCGCCCTCGCGTCCTGCCAGCGGCGGGCCCGGACGTTGGCCCGCTGCGCCCGCTCCACGGTCCGCTCGGCCTCGCGGAGCCGGCCGAGCGCGGCGTCGCGGGCGGTGGCCCGCAGCAGTTCCTCCTCCAGCGTGGGCGACCGGCCCGCCCGCAGCTCCGCGGCGGTGGCGGTGAGGTGCTCGGCGAACAACCCGCGGGTGGCGTCGATCGCGCGTCGGGCCGACGTGAGGTTGAGCGGCGGGAACAGGGCGGTGACCAGCACGCCGACCGCCGCTCCGAGCAGCACCAGCCCGGCGTAGGCCGCGACGAAGTCGGCCGGGTCCCCGGCTCCGACGGTGAGCATGAAGACGGCGGCCACGCTCACCCAGCTGGCGTTCCCCCCGAGCACCGGCAGGCGTTCGAGACCGACGGCCAGGGCCACCAGGAGGGCGAGGACGAGCGCCTCGGGCAGCCCGGGGGTCACCTCGGAGACGGCGACCGCCAGGCCGAGGCCGAGCACGATGGCCAGCACCGTGCGCCAGGAGGCGCTCGCGGAGTCGGCGATGGTGGGGTGGACGGCGATGATGGCGCCGAGCGGCGCGTAGTACGCGTACTCGGCGAGGTCGGGCGGGAGCAGGACGGCGACCTGCCAGGCCAGCCCGGCCGCGATCGCCGCCCGGACGCCGCGCTGGACGGTCGGGTCCCGGAGCAGTGCGCGCACGGAGCTCACGGGGAGCCAGCCTCGCACGGCCCCGGCGCCAGCAGCAGCGTCCCACACAGCGAGAAGGCAGTTCCACTCTGTGGACCGGACGGTGCACGCTGTCCAGCGTGGACACCTACACGCACGGGCACGCCGACCCCGTCCTGCAGTCCCACCGCTGGCGCACCGCGGAGAACTCCGCGCCGCACCTGCTGCCGCTGCTGCGCCCGGGCCTGGACCTCCTCGACGTGGGCTGCGGCCCCGGGACGATCACCGTGGACCTGGCGCAGCGCGTCGCCCCTGGCCGGGTCCTCGCCGTGGACGTGTCGCCGGCTCCACTCGACGAGGCCCGGGAACTGGCCGCGCGGCGGGGCGTGCCGGTGACCTTCGCCGTCGGCGACGTCTACGCGCTCGACGCCGCCGACGACTCGTTCGACGTCGTCCACGCCCACCAGGTGCTGCAGCACCTCACCGACCCGGTCGCCGCCCTGCGCGAGATGGCCCGCGTCTGCCGGCCCGGCGGGGTGGTCGCCGTCCGGGACGTGGACTACGCGGCGGTCACCTGGTTCCCCGCCGACGCCGGGCTCGACCGGTGGCTCGAGCTCTACTCCGCGGTGGCGCGGCACAACCGGGCCGAGCCCGACGCCGGGCGGCGGCTGCTGGCCTGGGCGCACGCCGCGGGGCTGCGGGACGTCACCGCCTCGGCGTCGTCCTGGTGCTACGCCTCGCCGGCGGAGCGGGAGTGGTGGGGGACCTCCTGGGCCGGGCGGGCGACGGCGTCGGCCTTCGCCGAGCAGGCGGTGGCCTACGGGCTGGCCACGCCCGCCGGGCTCGAGGAGGTCGCCGCCGCGTGGCTGCGCTGGGCGGCCGCGGACGACGGCTGGCTGGGCATGCTGCACGGGGAGCTGCTCATCCGGGTCTGATGGAGGACCTCCTCCCCACTCCTCGCGAGCTCGGGGCGGTGCCCTGGAGGGGGCCGACGCCTGGCGAGAGCCGAGACGGCTCTCGCCGGGCGGGCACTGTGCCGGTCACGCCCCCTGGCGGGCGGCGTTGGCCTGGACGGCGGTGCTCACGTACCGCGCGAGCCCGGGCGCCATCGCCTCGTAGGTGGCGGTGAACCGCTCGTCCTCGACGTACATCCGGCCCAGGCAGGCGTGCAGCTCGGGGGAGCACTCGTAGAAGTTGCGGCTGATCGACTGCCGGTGTGCCTCGGCGACGTCCATCGCCTCCGTCGAGTCCGGTGCGACGCCCGACCGCATCGCCGCGACGAACCGGTTGCCGATGTCCTCCTGCTCGGCCTTGACCCGCAGCCAGTCCTCCTTGCCGTAGCCGCGGGTGCGCCGCTGCGACTCGGCGTACGCCTCCGTCTCCCCCCAGCGCTCCTGCACCTCGGCCTCGTACTGCGCCGGGTCGTGCTCCCCGAACACCTCGAACCGCTCCTGCGCGGTCAGGTCGATCCCCATCGCCCTCGCCTCCATCTCCTTCTCGACGGCCGCGACCATCGCCCGGGTCCGCTCGAGCCGGTCGAGCAGCAGCCGGTGTTGCCGGCGCAGGTGCTCGGTCGGGTCCGCCGACGGGTCGTCCAGCAGGGTCGCGACCTGCTCCAGGGGGAACCCGAGCTCGCGGTAGAGCAGCACCTGGTGCAGCCGGTCCAGGTCGGCCGGCGAGTACTGCCGGTAGCCGGCCGACGTGCGCCCGGACGGGGACACCAGGCCGATGCGGTCGTAGTGGTGCAGCGTGCGCACCGTGACCCCGGCCAGGGCGGCCACCTCTCCCACGTTCACGCGGTCCCTCCTCTCTGACGGGGACGAGTGCACAGCCTGACGTTGCGTCAGGGTCAAGCGCGATGTCACCCCGGTGCGGGAGGCTGCCGCGCGTGGACGAGAAGGCCGATCTGCTCACCTACCTGCGCGCCCGCCGGGCCGACCTGCTGGCCAAGCTCGACGGCCTCGACGAGTACGCCGTCCGCCGGCCGATGACCCCGACCGGGACCAACCTGCTGGGCCTGCTCAAGCACGTCGCCCACGTGCAGCTGGGTTACTTCGGCGACGTGTTCGGCCGGCCCGCCGGGCGCCCCCACCCGTGGGACGACGGGGGCGAGGAGGACGCCGACATGTGGGCGACCGCCGACGAGACGCGGGAGGAGGTCGTCGAGCTGTACCGGTTCGCGGCCGCGCACGCCGACGACACGATCGAGGCGCTGCCCCTCGACGCCGTCGGCGAGGTGCCGTGGTGGCGGGAGGAGCGGCGCCGCCCGACGCTGCACACCGTCCTGGTGCACGTCAGTGTGGAGATCGCCCGGCACGCCGGACACGCCGACATCCTCCGTGAGCTGATCGACGGGTCGGTGGGCATGACCGCGGCCACCCCGAACCTCCCCGACCGCACCCCGGCCGAGTGGGCGGCGTTCCGCGAGCGCATCGAGGTGGCGGCCCGGCAGGCGGCGCGGACAGGTGGCCCCGCGGCGGATGGGTGAGGATCCTCGGCATGGCTGCCGACGACGTCTCGCCCGAGGACCCCTTCCCCCGCAAGCGCGTGCGGGTGGACCGCCGGGCCGACGGCAACCTGCAGATGGCCTACGTCGAGGTGGGCGAGGGCGATCCCATCGTCTTCCTGCACGGCAACCCGACCTCGTCCTACCTGTGGCGCAACGTCCTCCCGCACGTGCAGCACCTGGGCCGCTGCCTGGCGCCCGACCTCATCGGCATGGGGGACTCCGACAAGCTCCCCGACCCCGGCCCGGGCAGCTACTCCTTCTCCGCGCACGCCGGCTTCCTCGAGCGCTTCCTCGACGCGGTCGGCGCCACCGAGCGGGTCACCTTCGTGCTGCACGACTGGGGCTCGGCCCTCGGCTTCGACTGGGCGCACCGGCACCCGGGGGCGGTCCGGGGGATCGCGTTCACCGAGGCCATCGTGACGCCGCTGACCTGGGCCGACTGGCCGGCGAACGCCCGCAAGATCTTCCGCACCATGCGCGGCCCGGACGGCGAGGCCGCGGTGCTGGACAAGAACGTCTTCGTCGAGCGCCTGCTGCCGGCCTCGGTCGCCCGTGGGCTGAGCCCGGAGGCGCACGAGCGCTACCGCCGGCCCTTCGCCACCCCCGGGGAGCGCTGGCCCATGCTGGAGTGGCCGCGGCAGATCCCGATCGAGGGCGTGCCCCCGCGGGTGCGCGACGTCGTCGCCCGGTACGGGCAGTGGCTGCGCACCAGCGAGATCCCGAAGCTGTTCGTCGACGCCGACCCGGGGTTCCTGCTCGTGGGCCGCCAGCGTGCCTTCGTGCGCAAGTGGGCGGCGCTGACCGAGGTCACCGTGCCCGGGTCGCACTTCGTCCCGGAGGACTCACCGCACGAGCTCGGCCGCGCGCTGGCCGACTGGCTCCCGACGCTGCGCTGACCGGTCCGGCGCCGCGCCGACCCCGGCGGCGGGGTCAGCGGGTCTTCCGCCCGGCGCGCAGCGACTCCGCCGTCCTCGCGATCCGCGCGGCGCGGGTCTCCGGCTTCTTGGCCTCCTCGACCCAGCGCACCCACTCCTTGCGGTGCGAGGGCGCCAGTCCGTCGAAGAAGGACCGCGCGCCGTCGTCCAGGGCGGCCGCGAGGTCGTCGGGCAGCGGGGTGTCGCGGGGCGCGGTGTCCAGCTCGACCCGGACGTCGACCTCCTCGCCGGCCCGCACGCCCGCGGCCTCCCGGTGCTCGGCGGCCAGCGGCACCCAGAAGGCCCCGCTCATCGCGGCGACCGTCGTCCGGTAGGTGTGCGGGCCCACGGTGACGACCACGGGCGGCCGCTTGCCGGCGCCCAGGGCCGCGACCACCTCGTCGGGCACCTGCAGGCCGGTGGCGGTCTTGCCGCCCTGTACGACGGTCGTCCGGAACTCCATGCGCCGCAGGCTAGGGCCTCGACCGGTCAGGCGGGCTGTGCCTCGGCCGCGGCCACCGTGGGGACGACGCCGGCGGTGCCGGGGAGCGTCCGGTTGCTGAACTCCCGCATCTGCGGTCCCCACCGGCGCATCGCCGAGCGGTGCGGGTCGGTCCGGACGAAGGCGACCATCGTGGCCTGGTCGTCCCACCACGACACGGTGGTGAAGTGGCGGGCCAGCGGACGAGCCCGGAGGACCAGGGAGCGAGCCCCCGGCGAGCGCATGGCCTGCCGACGGATGGCCATCGAGTCGCGGAAGAACGCCGGGACGTCGCGGAAGCGGCGCAGGTGCAGCTGGGTGAGGACGACGACACCGGGACCCGCCCCCGTGTCGTCGGCCGTCCAGGGCAGGTCGGGGATGATCGGCACGGCAACCTCCTTAACAGTTGTTAAGGCGAGAGGCTAGACCGCTCCTTAACGTGTGTAAAGTGCCGGTGTGCCCCCTCGGACCCCCGGCCGGCTGCCCGCCGACCTCGTCGCGGCCGCGGCCGCGCTGGTGGAGCGCGCCGGCTCGCTGGAGGGGGTCACGCTGCGGGCGGTGGCCCGCGAGGCCGGGGTCAGCGCGCCCGCCGTGTACGGGCACTTCGCCGACCTCGACGCGCTGCTCGACGCCGTCCTGGCCGAGGCCTTCGGGGACCTGCGCGCGGCGATCGGTGCGGCCGTGGTCGAGCACGCCGACCCCGTCGACCGCCTGGTGGCCGGCTGCCGGGCCTACGTGGCGGCCGGCCTGGCCGCGCCCGGCCGCTACCGCGCGATGTTCGGCCCGCGCCGGCTGACGGCGGGGCAGGCGGCCTTCGAGGTCCTCGTGGACGGCGTGGCAGCCTGCGTGCGGGCGGGGCGGTCGGCGAGCCGGGACCCGCGCGCCGACGCCGCCCTGGTGTGGACGGCGCTGCACGGCGTGGTGAGCCTGCGGTCGGCCGGGCCGGACCTGCCCTGGCCCGACCTCGACACCCAGGTGGACGCGCTCGTCGTCCGGCTCGCGATGCTGGAGCCGCGACGGTCAGACGGGGAGCGCTGAGCGCCGGGCGCTCTTCACCCGGTACATGGCCGCATCCGCCGCGGCCAGCGCGGTCTCCGGGGTGTCGGCGGGGCCGCACAGCGCGACCCCGACGCTCACGCCGACGCGGTGCGCCCCGCCCCGGGAGTCGTGCAGCGGTGCCTCGAAGGCCGCGGTGACCCGGTCGGCCACGGCCTGCGCCGCTCCGGTGCAGTCCAGACCGGGGCAGAGGACGACGAACTCGTCGCCGCCGACGCGGGCCACGGTGTCGCCCGGGCGCACCGCCGCCTGCAGTCGCTCGGCCGCCGAGACGAGCACCTGGTCACCGACCGCGTGGCCGGCGGTGTCGTTGACCGGTTTGAAGCCGTCGAGGTCGCAGAACAGGACGGCCAGCGGCTCCCGGACCCGCCGTCCCGACCGCAGCTGCTGCTCCAGCCGGTCCATCAGCAGGGCGCGGTTGGGCAGGCCGGTGAGCGGGTCGTGCAGCGCCGCCGCGCGCAGCGCCTGCTCCAGCTCGCGCTGCGCCGTGACGTCGGCCATCGCGACGACCGCGCCCAGCAGCGTCCCGTCCTCGGCCCGGACCCGGGTGCCGGAGGCCACCACCTGGCGGAGCGGGCCCACGAGCGGCGCGATCCCCATCCCCACGTCGGTGATCCGGCCCTCGGCGAACACCCGGGTGAGCGGGACCTCCTCCGGGAGGAGCGGGCTGCCGTCGGGCTGGGTGAGGGAGAACGCGGTGGGCAGGTCGGTGACCGGGACGCGGGAGTCGGCGTCGACCCCGTGCCACCGCCGGCTGACCTCGTTGAACAGGGTCACCCGGCCGTCGGCGTCGGCGGCCACGACCCCGACGGGGAGCGCCTCGAGCAGGGCCCGGACGAAGGCCTCCGAGCGGGTCAGCTCGGCGTGCGCCTGCTCGGCCTCCTGACGGGCGACCTCGCTGGCCGCGGCCAGCGCCGCGAGCTCCCGGGACTGGCGACGGCGTTGCAGCAGCCCGAGGACCACCGCGGCGAGGTCGGCGAGCCGGTCGCACTGGGCGGGGCCGATCTCCCGTGGCTGCTCGTCGTACACGCAGAGGGCGCCGATGGGGGTGCCGTCGGCCACCAGCGGTGCGCTGGCGTAGCCGCGGATCCGCGCGCGGCGGCCGTCCACCCAGGCGTTGCCGGCGAACTCGGGCAGGGCGGCGAGGTCGGGGAAGGCGTAGACCCGCGGCGCCCACGTCGTCACGGTGGCGCAGAGCGACTCGCCCCGCGGGGAGCTGCAGCCGACGGCGCCGTGCGTGGCGACCTGGTGCTGCTCGTCGGCGTCGAGCAGGTTCAGCGTCGCGTTGCGCATCCCCGTGACGGCGGCGGCCACGCGCACGACGGCGTCCAGCTCGTCGTCGGTGGTGTCGCTCCCGATGCCCAACGCCTCGAGGATCTCGGCCTGGCGGGCGTGCAGGACCGCCTGCGCGTCTCCTGCGGCGGTGCTGGTCACGGGGTCCCTCCGGGTGGCGCGGCCCGGTGGCCGCCTGGACTCGGCAACGGCCGCTGCCCCGCGTCGGTTGAGCGACTCCCGGGGGCGGCTCCCCCCGACGGGTGGGTCAGGTCAGCGAGCGCACCGTCTCGACCGCGGCCACGACGGCGAAGACGAGGAACAGGACGGCGGCCACCCGGCGGATCAGCGCCACCGGCAGCCGGTCGGCGAGCTTCTTGCCCAGGAAGACGGCCAGGCCGGAGACGGTGAGCAGGGCGGCCCAGGCGCCGATGAAGACCGAGATCGGCGCGTCCAGGCGGGCGGCGAGGCCCGCGGTGGCGAGCTGGGAGAGGTCCCCCCACTCCGCGGCGAAGAGCACACCGAAGGAGATGGCCGCGGCGCGGAGGAACGAGGTGCCCTCGCGGGTCGCCGCGACGTCGTCGGCCTCCTCCGGCCCGCTGCCCGCGCTGCGCCACAGCAGCACGGCCCCGACGAGGAACAGGACGGCGACCACACCGCTGACCAGCGCCCCCGGCAGCAGCGACAGCAGGCTGCCCGCGGTGACCGCGATCGCCACCTGCAGCCCGAAGGCGGCCCCGACGCCGACGAACACCGGCCAGTGGGGGAGGCGGGTCGCGAGCACCAGGCTGGCGAACAGGGTCTTGTCCGGCAGCTCCACCGGGAGCACCAGGACGAACGCGGTCGCGATGACCGACAGGGACAGCACGGGCTTCTCTCTTCCGCTCGGCACGGCCGGGCGGGTGCGGGCAGCCTCCGACCGGCAGCACGGGACTGCTCTGGTCGAAGGTCTCGCCCACCCACGCCGAGGCGTGGGCCCGCTGACCGGGCGACCACCGAGGTGGTGCGCCAGCGTGTCGACCAGCGGACGGGGGGCTACTCCCCTTCTCGGTCCGCCAGCTTAGCCGAGGGCTCGCCGGAATCCGGGTGCGCACGGGTGAGGTGCCGCACTACCGTCGGGCCATGCCGTTCCGTTGACGCCCGTCCACGGCCTCCCTGACCCCCGCGGCCCGCCCGCTGGCCCGGCTGGCCGTGGGCTGGGCCGCGCTCTCGGAGCTGGTGCCCTACTACCCGCTCTACGCCCTGCTGTTCCTCGACACCGGGCTCTCCGACCCGCAGGTGTCGGCGCTGTTCGCCGTGTGGTCGGTCACCGGACTGCTGACCGAGGTCCCGGCCGGCGTCCTGGCCGACCGCTGGTCGCGGCGCGGGGTCGTCGTGGTCGGCGGCGGGCTGCAGGCGGCTGCGTTCGCCGTCTGGACCGCCGCGCCGGCGGCGCCCGCCTTCGCCGTCGGGTTCGTGCTGTGGGGCGTGTCCTCGGCGCTGGTCTCCGGCGCCGCGGAGGCCCTGGTGTACGACGGGCTGGCCGCGGTCGGCGCGGAGTCGGCCTACGCCCGCGTCAACGGCTGGATGACCGCGGCCGAGTTGCTGGTGCAGATCCCGACGGCGGCCGCGGCCAGCCTGCTGTTCGCCCTCGGCGGGTACCCGGCGGTGGGCTGGACGAGCGTCGCGGTGTGCCTGGCCGCGGCCGCGCTCGCGCTGCGCTTCCCCGAGGTCCGGCACGTCCCGGAGGACGGCGACGAGGAGCCGGTGCCGCTCCGGCGGGGCGTCGCCGAGGCGCTGCGCCGTCCGGGCCTGCGGCTCACCGTGCTGGCCGTCGCCCTGCTCGGCGGCCTGGACGCGGTCGAGGAGTACTTCCCGGTCCTCGCCGGGGACTGGGGCGTGCCGACCGAGGCGGTGCCCTTCGCCGTCCTGGCCACCGCACTGGCCGGGGCGCTCGGCGGGGCACTGGCCGGCCGGGCCGAGCGGCTCCCCGACGCGGCGCTGCCCGCGCTGCTCGCGCTCGCCGGGGTGCTGCTGGTCGTTCCGGCGCTGTGGGCCCGGCCCGCGGCGCTGGTCGCCCTCGCCGCGGCCTACGGTGTCTACATCGCCGTGCTGGTGGTCGGGGAGGCGCGCCTGCAGCACCGCATCACCGGACCGCACCGGGCGACCATCACCTCGGTCGCGGGGCTGGGCCTCGAGCTCGCGTCGCTGCCGGTGTTCGCGGCCTGGGCCCTCGGCGGGCTGGGCGGCGTGGCGGTCGTCGTCCTCGCCGTCGTCCCGGTGGTGGCCGCCGGCCTGCGCCGCCCGGCGGTCAGCTGACCGGGTGGGCCGCCTCGGCGGCGGCCGTGGCCGCGCGCAGCACCTCCTTGACCGGGGCGCCGAGGTCGGCGGCGAGCGCGGCCACGTCCTCGAACTCCACGCTGACGTTGACCACGGCGCCGTCGAGGACGGCGAGCTTGACGCCCACCCGCCCGCCGAGGACCTCCACCGACGCCGAGGCCCGCTCCAGGGCCACCTTGCCCACCGGCAGGACCCGCAGCCCGATCGTCGAGGTCGTGGTGAACACCGTCCGCCGGACCGCGTCGACCGCGTCCGGCGGGCACAGCACCGAGAGGGTGTGCGCCGGACGTCCCTTCTTCATGAGGATCGGCGTCAGCCAGGCGTCCGAGGCGCCGGCGGCCAGCAGCCGGTCGAGCACGCCCGGCCACAGCCGCGGGTCCAGGTCGTCGACGTTGGCCTCGAGCACCACCGCCGACGCCGGTGCGGGCTGCTGCGGCTCCCCGAGGACCAGCCGGACGACGTTGGGCAGCTGCTCCGGGTCGCGGGCGCCGGCGCCGGTGCCCACGCGGGCCACCCGCATCGGCGGCAGCGTCGTCCACTCGTCGACCCGGGCGGCCAGCAGCGCCGCGCCGGTGGGCGTGCACGCCTCGGCAGGCACCGGGCCGGCGTGCACCGGGGCACCGGCCAGCAGCTCCAGCACCGCAGGCGCGGGCACCGGGACGACGCCGTGCGCGCCGCGCGCCGAGCCGCTGCCCAGGGCGACCGGGGAGGCGGTGAGCCGGTCCAGCCGCAGGTGCTCGAGGGCCGCCACGACCCCGACGACGTCGGCCAGCGCGTCGAGCGCACCGACCTCGTGGAAGTGGACGCCCTCCGGGGCGACGCGGTGCACCCGGCCCTCGGCGACGGCGAGCCGCTCGAAGACGGCCAGCGCGCCGTCCCGGATCGCGGGGGCCAGGGCGGTGGCGCCGAGCAGCGCGCGGACGTCGGCCCAGGTGCGGGACGCCGTGGACGGCGGCGCGTGCACGTGGACCCGGGTGGCGCCGAGCCCGTGCCGGCTCACCTGCTCGGTGACCAGCCGGATGCGCTCCACCGGCAGCGCGGCGACGGCGGACGCCGGGACCTCGAGCGGCACCCCGGCGTCCACCAGCGCGCCCAGCAGCAGGTCCCCGCTGGCGCCGGCGGCCAGGTCCAACCACCCGATCACGCCGAGACCGTAACCACCGCTCCACTGCCGGGGTCCTCCGCGCACTGCGGGCGGTGCAGGACCGGCAACGGACGAGGAAGGCACGCAGTGCGCGCGCGGGGGCTGAGCGAGCCGCGCTCGGCGGTCAGCGCCGGGTCCTCCTGGCGATGCGGGCGGCGAAGACGCCGGCGGCGTGGCCGTTGTCGATGTTGCTCACCACGACCCCCGGCGAGGCCGAGTTCAGCATGGTCAGCAGCGCGCTGAACCCGCCGAAGGAGCCCGGCTGCCCGGTGGAGGTGGGGACGGCGACGATCGGCACGTCGGTCAGCGCGCCGACCAGGCCGGCCAGCGAGGCGTCCAGCCCGGCGACGACGACCAGGCAGTCGACGTCGTCGAGCAGCGAGCGGTCGGCGATCAGCGGGCGGAGCCGGTTGCCGCCGACGTCGTCCACCCGGACCACCTCGGTGCCCGTCACGCGGGCGCCGAAGGCGGCCTCCGCGGCCACGGGCAGGTCGCCACCGGCTCCGCACAGGACGCCGATCCGGCCCACGGGCTCGGGCAGCGGGCCGACCGCCGCCGACATCGCCGCGGCGTCGACCGTCGTGTAGGCGTCGTGCTCGCTGGCCAGGGCGACGAGCGTCTCGGCCGTCGCGCGGACCACGACCGCGGGCCGGTCGGGGAACTGCCGGCGCGCCTCGCGCACCAGCGCCAGCACCTGCTCGGTGCTGCGGCCGGTGCCCCAGATGACGTCGGGCTCGGCGACGCGGGACGGCGGGGCCGCCGCCGGCGCGGGGACGGGCTCGGCCGGCCGCGCACCGGCGGGCGGCAGCGGGCCGAGGACCGGCTCGGCGGGGCTGCCCAGGCCGAGCGGCGGGTCCACGGGCTCGACGAGGAGCGGAGCGAAGCCCCCGGGGTCTCCGGCGGGGTCGTCCAGCGGGGAAGGCTGCACGGGAGGGACCCTAAGCGGCGTCGCGGAGGGCTCCGGCGTGCCGGCGGGGGTCGTGTCGTCCCCAGCGGACACGTCCGTCACTGCAGTCGCCGGCTGCCTCGGCGGACCGGAGACGGCGTCGAGCGGGCTGTCGCCGGCCCGGGTCTGGGTGACCGCCGACATCCGGACGACGCGGTTGCGCCCGCTGCGCTTGGCGTCGTAGAGCACGCCATCGGCGGCGGCGAACAGGGTGCGCCGGTCGTCGCCGCGGGCCGCCGAGGCGATGCCGACGCTGATCGTCACCGGCAGGTGCACGCCGATCCCCGCCCAGTCGAACTCGGCGACCGCCCGGCGAGTGC
This sequence comes from Geodermatophilus sp. SYSU D01105, assembly GCF_054050095.1. Taxonomy (NCBI): domain Bacteria; kingdom Bacillati; phylum Actinomycetota; class Actinomycetes; order Geodermatophilales; family Geodermatophilaceae; genus Geodermatophilus; species Geodermatophilus sp. SYSU D01105. The sequence continues at coordinate 207,402 of NZ_JBJGYR010000002.1, read as the reverse complement.
GCTCCAGCGCGCGCTCGGCCTGCTCGGCGGTGGTGTCGGGCAGCAGGACGACGAACTCGTCCCCGGCCCAGCGGCACACCTCGTCGGTGTCGCGCACCCCGGCGATCAGCAGCTCGGCCACCGTCCGCAGCACGGCGTCCCCCATGGGGTGGCCGGCGGCGTCGTTGACCTCCTTGAACCGGTCGACGTCGACGACGGCGAGCGCGGGCGCGGTGCCCGAGGACAGCAGCCCGTCCAGCCGTGCCTCGGCGTACCGGCGGTTGGGCAGGTGGGTGAGCGGGTCCTCGTAGGCCTGCCGGCGCAGCTGGCCGGCGGCCCGCTCGGTCTCCAGCAGGCTCTTGCGCCGGCCGAAGAGCTCCACCCAGCGGGTCCGCCGCTCGTCGACCCGGTCCAGCTCGTCGGCCAGGTAGGCCTGCAGGTAGGGCAGCGCCCGGCCGGCGTCGTCCAGCTCGGAGTGCAGCGTGCACAGCTCGCGCAGGGCCGCCCGGCGCAGCCGCGGCAGGCCGTGCTCGGTGGCGATGGCCAGCGCCCGCGCCAGCTGCTCGTCAGCACCCCGGCCGTCTCCCTGGCGGCGCAGCGCGCGGCCCAGCGCCAGCAGCGCCGCCGACAGCAGCGCCCGGTCGCCGATGGCGGTGGTGACCCGGACGGCGGCGTGCAGCGGGCCCGCCGCCGCGGCGTGCTCGCCGAGGCCCACCAGCGCCCAGCCGTGCACGACCTGGGCGGCGACGACCGCCGCGGTGGACTCGGGGGGCAGTAGGCTCAGGGCGCGCTCGGCCAGGTCCCGCGCCTCGGCGAAGTGCGCCTCGGCGGCCTCCGGGACGCCGTCGTCGAGCAGGCCCTCGCCCAGCTCGGCGGAGAGCTCGCCGAGGCGGGTGGCGGTCCGGGCGACCAGGACGTCGGGGTCGCCGTCCGGGTTCCCGCTCCCGGCCCGCCCGAGAGTGCCCGGCGCCGCCGCGACGGCCACGGCGGTCTCGTGCGCGCGCCGCTGGTAGTCCAGCGCGAGCGGCATGAGCTCGAGGTCGGCCAGCACCCCGGCGAGGGTGCCCAGGGTGTCGACGAGCAGCCCGGACGGCGTCAGCGCGGAGTCCAGCAGGCTCGCCGCCTCGACCGCCTCGTCCATCGCGGCGTCGATGCGGCGGGAGAGGAGCTCGATGCGGGCGTGCCGGGCCAGGCCGGCGGCGCGCTGCAGCTCGTCGTCGGCGGCGTCGAAGGCGGCCTTCGCCGAGCGGACCAGCGCGATCGCCAGCGCGGCCCGGGAGGCCGACTCCGACCGCTGGTCGCCGTCCTGCGCCCCGGCCGGCGGGCCGTCGAGGAGCCCGGCCACCCCGGCGTGCAGGTCGAGCGCCGGAGGCGAGCCGGTGCCGTGCGGGGGCTCCACCGGGTCCCCGACGAGGGTGAACCCGGCCTTCCGCAGCCGCCGCACCAGCAGCTCCGCCCGCAGCGTGTCGGCCCAGGCCCGGCCGAGGTCGGCGGGGGCGTCGGCCGAGCCGTCGCGGGGGGAGGGGGCCACGTAGGGCGAGGGGTCGGACTCGACGTCGGCGAGCAGCTCCTCGGCATCGTCGAGCTGCCAGTTGGAGAGGGCAGCGGTCACCCGTTGGTGCAGGGCTCCCGGTGGCACGAGCGCACTGTGCACGTCGGTACCGACGGAGTCGAGCACCGGCCGGGGGGCGCGCCGACCGGTGTGACCTCCGTCGTCCGTTTCGTCACAGCCGCCCCACCCGGCGGGGGCGGTCACGAGGCCCCCTCCATCGGAGCCCGCCCGCCGGGGGCCCGGACCCGGTTACGCCCTCCGCGCTTGGCCGAGAACAGGTGCAGGTCCGCGGTGTCGAACAGGGACCGCCAGCCCAGCGGCCCGTCGGCGGCCGCGGGCGCCGTGGCCACGCCGATGCTCACGGTCACCGGCTCGGCGAGGTCCAGGTCCTCCCAGTCGGCGTCGGCCACCGCCGCGCGCAACCGGTCCATGGCCACCAGCGCCTGGGTCTCGGTGGCCGTGGGCAGCACGACGAGGAACTCGTCACCCGCCCAGCGGTACACCTCGTCACCGGCGCGGCTGTGCTCGAGCAGCAGGGCGGCCACCCGGCGCAGCACCTCGTCCCCCTGCGAGTGCGAGCTGTCGTCGTTGACCTCCTTGAACCGGTCGATGTCGACGACGGCCAGCGACAGCGGCTCCTCGCCCAGGCGCATGCTGGCCAGCCGGCGCTCGGCGCTGCGCCGGTTGCCGAGGCCGGTGAGCGGGTCCTCCATGGCGTGCCGGCGGAGGACCGCGGCCTGCCGCTCGGCCTCCCGCAGCCGGCTGCGGCGCACGAACATCTCCGCCCACAGCTGGCGGCCGCGCGCGTGGGCGCGGCCGGTCTCGGCGCGGTAGGCCTCCAGCCAGTGCAGCGCCTCGGCGGGCCGGCCCATCGCCGCGGTGCTCTGGCCGAGCTCCAGCAGGCACTGCCGGTAGCGCCGCCGGTCGCCGGCCGCCGCGAACGCCCCGGCGGCGTCCACCAGCAGGTCCGTGGCCTCGGCGCCGTGCCTGCCGCCGGCCTGGGCCTGGTCCAGGCGGGTCAGCAGCCGGGCGAACACCAGGTCGGCGTACCCGCGCAACCAGATCCCGCCGTCCCGGTGGATGCGCCGGTGCGCGCGCCGCATCGGGCCCAGGGCGTCGTCGAGCTCGCCCTGGCAGCTCATCGCCCACGCCTGGACGACGTCGAGCAGGTCCTGCTCGCTGGGCTCGGGCTCCCAGTCCAGGTCCCGCGCGGCCTGCGCGCACTCGACGGCGACCCCCGCCAGCTCCTGCGAGCGCTCGGTCTGGCCCCGGCGGTGCAGGGTCTGGGCCAGCTCGGCGTGCTGCTGGGCGCACAGCTGCAGCAGCCGCCAGCGGTCACCCAGCCCCGGTAGCTGGCTGGCCACCCGGTGCCCCGCGAGGGCCTGGGCGACGGCGAGCTCCTCCAGGTCCAGGGCGGTCAGCGTCAGGGACAGCCACAGGTGGGCCTGGTGCAGGGCCCGGGAGGGGCCTTCCACGGACGGGCTCTCGGTGAGCAGGCTGGCGTCGATCGCCAGCAGCATCGCGGCGTCGAAGTGGTCGGCGGTCACCTCGACGTGGGCCAGGTAGGCCAGCGTCAGGGCGGTCTGCGCGCAGGGCCGGCAGCGCCCGAGGGCCTCGCGGGCGGCCGACACCCCGGCCGCGGCGGCCTCGCGGTCGCCGTCCAGCAGGCTGCGGCGGGCAGCGAGGGCGTGCCGCCAGGCGGTCCAGACGGGGTCGGTCGCGGCCGCCAGGGCGACCTCGGCGCGGTCGTGCTCCGCGGTGAAGGCGGTGGGGTCGTCCCGGTCGCTGGCCGCCAGCAGACGCCAGAGCGCATCATCGAGGTCACCCTCGGTGAGGTACTCGGGGCCGGGGGTCACACATCCTCCAACGACGGGTGGGGCCGACCGGTTGCGGCCGCCTGCTGCGGGCGGGACGACGCTCCCCCCGGGTGGAGCCTCCGCCCCGGCCCGACGCCACTACCCTCGTCGGATGCCTGCGATGCCTTCGACGCGGCCCCCGACGCGGTTCGCCTACCTCGGGCCCGAGGGTACCTTCGCCGAAGCGGCCCTGAGCAGTGCACTTCCCCCCGGGGAGGGGACCCGGCAGCCCGCCCCCAGCGTCGCGGCGGCACTGGCCGCGGTCCGGGCGGGGGAGGCCGACGCGGCGCTGGTGCCCCTGGAGAACTCCGTCGAGGGCTCGGTGCCGGCGACCATGGACGGGCTGGCCGACGGCGCCCCGCTGCTGATCACCCGCGAGGTGTTCCTCCCGGTGTCCTTCGTCCTCGCGGTCCGGCCGGGGACGCGCCTGGACGGCGTCCGCTCCGCCGCCAGCCACCCGCACGCGCTGGCGCAGACCACCCGGCGGCTGACCGAGCTGCTGCCCGGCGTGGTGCCGCTCCCGGCCACCTCCACCGCGGAGGCGGCCCGGCAGGTCGCCGAGGGGGCCGTCGACGCCGCGGTGTGCGCCCCCATCGCGGCCGAGCGCTACGGCCTGGCGGCCCTGGTCGAGGACCTCGCCGACCACCCTGGCGCCGTGACCCGGTTCGTGCTGGTCACCCCGCCCGGGCCGCTGCCCGCGCCGACCGGCGACGACAAGACCTCGCTGGTCGCCGTCGTGAGCGACCGCACCGGCGCGCTGCTGGAGCTGCTGGGCGAGTTCGCCGTCCGGGGGATCAGCCTGACCCGCATCGAGTCCCGGCCCACGCGCGAGCGGCTGGGCGTCTACTCCTTCTCCCTCGACTGCGAGGGGCACGTGGCCGACGCCCGGGTCGGGGAGGCGCTGGCCGCCCTGCACCGGGTGTGCGAGGACGTGCGCTTCCTCGGCTCCTATCCGCGGGCCGACGGACGGGGCAACAAGCCGGTGCCCCCGGCCGCGGCCGACCCCGCCTTCGCCGAGGCGGCCGACTGGCTGCGGCGGGTCCGCGCGGGCGACGTCTGAGGCCGCGGCACCATCGACGCGTCCCGCCCCGTGTCGGTCACGGGGTCCTTGCCGGCTCCCGCTCGGGGGCCGGGCGGACCGGGCCGCGCGCCAGCCTGCCGGGCCACCACACCCGGTCGCCGAGCAGGGTGACCGCGGCAGGCACGAGCAGCGAGCGGACGACGAAGGTGTCGAGCAGGACGCCGAAGCCGACCAGGAACCCCAGCTGGGTGAGGATCACCAGCGGCAGCACGGTGAGCGCCCCGAAGGTGGCGGCCAGCACCAGCCCGGCGCTGGTGATGACCCCGCCGGTGACCGCCAGCGCGCGCCGGATGCCCTCCCGGGTGCCCGAGCGCAGCGACTCCTCCCGGGCGCGGGTCATGAGGAAGATGTTGTAGTCGATCCCCAGCGCCACCAGGAACACGAACCCGATCAGCAGCACCTGCGGGTCGCTGCCGGGGAAGTCGAAGAGGTGCTCGAAGACGAGCGCGCCGACGCCGACCGTCGCCGCCGTGCTCAGCGCGACGGTGGCCACCAGCAGCAGGGGCGCGACGACGGCCCGCAGCAGCAGGGCCAGGACGACGGTGATCACCAGCAGCACCAGCGGCACGATCACCGCCAGGTCGCGGGCGGCCGTCTCCTGGGTGTCCAGGTCCTGCGCCGAGGACCCGCCGACGAGCGCCTCGGGGTCGACGGCGCGCACCGCCGTCCGCAGGTCGGCGACCGTCGCCTGGGCCGCCTCGCTGTCGGGCGCGTCGGCGAGGGTGGCGTCGAGCCGTACCAGCCCGTCGACCTCGACCGGCTCGCCGGCGCCGGGCGGCCCCGACCGCGCGCCGGCGAAGGGGGCGACCTCGACCACGCCGTCGACCGACGCGGCCGCGTCGGCCACCTCCGCCCAGCCGTCGGCCGGCGTGACGACCACCGCGGGGCTGGCCCCCCCGGCGTCGAAGTGGCGGGCGAGGGCCTCCTGGCCCTCCGCGGACTGCGAGCCGCCGCGGACCGCCTCCGACAGCGGGATCCCGTCGTCGTCGAACGTGGGCAGGAAGGCGGCGAGGGCGAACAGGCCGACCAGGGTCCAGGTCAGGACCCGCGCGGGACGGCGGCCGACCGCGTCGGCCACCCGCTCCCAGCCCCGGCCGTGCTGCTGTGCGTCGCCGTAGCGCGGCCGGAACGGCCAGAACGCCGCGCGCCCGAACAGCACGAGGACCGCCGGCAGGAAGGTCAGCGCGGCGAGCACGGCGAAGGCGATGCTCACCGCCGAGATCGGCCCGAGCCCGCGGTTGGAGCCCAGGTCGGACAACAGCAGGCACAGGACGCCCAGGACCACCGTTCCGCCGCTGGCCACGATCGGCTCCCACGACTGCTCCAGCGCGATCCGCATCGCGGTGAACCGGGACTGCTCGAGCCGCAGCTCCTCCCGGTAGCGGGCGACCAGCAGCAGCCCGTAGTCGGTGGCCGCGCCGACGACGAGGATCGAGGCGATGCCCTGGCTCTGCCCGTTGACCGCGATCCAGCCCCGGTCGGCCAGGAGGTAGGCCACCGCCAGGGAGACCACCAGGGCCATGCCGGCGGTGCCGATGACCAGCAGCGGCAGCAGGGGGCTGCGGTAGACGACCAGCAGGATGAGCAGCACCACCCCGAACGCCGCCACCAGCAGCAGCCCGTCGATGCCGGAGAACCCCTCGGCGAAGTCCGAGAAGACGGCGCCCGGCCCGGTGACGAAGGCGGTGGTGCCGTCGATCGCGGGGAGGTCCCGCAGCTGCCCGATGACCTCGCCCAGCGTCTCGCCGAGGTCCGGGTCGAACGGCAGCACCGCCTGCACGGCCGCGCCGTCCTCGGACGGGATCGGTGGGGAGGCCTCGCCCGCCAGGGCGCCGGCCTCGCCGGCGAGGGCGACCGCCTGCTCGACCCGGTCGGCCGCGTCGGTCAGCGCCGCCTCGCCGAGGGAGCCGTCGTCGCTCTCCCACAGCAGGACCACCGGCAGCGTGCGCTCGGTGTCGAAGCCGCGCTGCAGCTCGGTGACGCGGGTGGACTCCGCGCTGTCGGGCAGGAAGGCGGCGGAGTCGTTCTCCGACACCTCGCCGAGCTCCCCGCCGAACGAGCCGAGGGAGCCGGCGAGACCCAGCCAGACGAGGGCGATGATGGCCGGCACGAGCCAGCGGACGACGGACGTACGGCGGGGCATGGTTCCCTCGATGGTCGATATTCTCGATCGCCGAGAGATTACTGCGGACGAGGGCCGGGCGCGAACGGGAGGGGCGGCGTGACCGACGAGGGTGTGCGTGCGCGGCAGGAGCTGGCGCTGCTGCTGCGCCGGCTGAACGTGGAACTCGACGCGGTCGGCCAGCGGTTCGCGGACGTGCACGGCCTCAACCGCACCGACGTCCGGGCGCTGGTGGCGATCATGGACGCCGCCCGGCGCGGCGAGGCGCTCACCGCGGGCCGGCTGGGGGAGGCCGTCGACCTGCGGTCGGCGTCGGTGACGGCGCTGGTCGACCGGCTGGAGCGGGTCGGCCACGTGCGGCGGGTCCGCGACCCGGGGGACCGGCGGCGGGTGGGCCTGGAGATGTCGGAGTCGGCGATGGCGGCCGGCGCCGAGCACTTCGGCGGGCTGGCCCGCGACCTCGTGGCCGCGATGGAGGACTACACCGACGAGGAGCTGGCCGTCGTCCGCCGCTGGCTCGAGGACGTGACCGCCGTGGTCACGCGGCACTCGCGGGGCGGGGGAGCGCCGGTGCCGGGAGCAGTGCCCCGGTCCTGAGCCGCTGCACGGGGGTGTCGCTCCCGACGCCGCTACAGGTAGAGGCCGGTGGACTCCTCGATCCGCTCGGCGGCCACGGCGTGGACGTCGCGCTCGCGCAGGATGATCAGGTCCTCGCCGTGCACCTCGACCTCGTGCTGGTCCTCGGGGGAGAACAGCACCTGGTCGCCGACCTTCACCTGGCGGACGCTGGAGCCGATGCCGCGCGCCTCGCCCCACACCAGCCGCTTGGCCACCTGGGCGGTCGCCGGGATGAGGATGCCGCCGCTGGAGCGACGCTCGCCGTCCTCCTTGCGCAGCGCCACCAGGATGCGGTCGTGCAGCATCTTGATCGGCAGCCCCGAGCCCCTGACGTCAGCCACGTCGATCAACGTTACGCGAGCGAGGACCCCCTCCTCCTCGGCCCTCGCGAGCCCGGGCCACGGCCGGAGGGGGCCTCAGCCCCAGCCGAGCTCGTGCAGGCGCTCGTCGTCGATGCCGAAGTGGTGGGCGATCTCGTGGACGACGGTGATCGTGACCTCCTCCACGACCTCCTCCGCGGTGGAGCAGATGTCGCAGATGGCCTCGCGGTAGATCATGATCCGGTCGGGCAGCGCGCCGCCGTACTCCCAGCCGCGCTCGGTCAGCGCGTACCCGTCGTAGAGGCCGAGGAGCTCCGGTTCCTCCTCGTTGCGGTCCTCGACGAGGACGACGACGTTGTCCAGCAGCGCCATGAGCTCGGCCGGCACCTCGTCGAGCGCGTCGGCGACCAGCTCCTCGAAGACCTCGCGTGGGAGCGGCTTCACCAGGACGTCGGCAGCGGCCGGCCCTCCTCGTAGCCGGCCGCGCTCTGCACCCCCAGCACCGCGCGCTCGTGCAGCTCGTCGACGGTGCGGGCCCCGGCGTAGGTGCACGACGACCGCACGCCGGCGACGATCTGGTCGATGAGGTCCTCGACGCCCGGACGGGCGGGGTCGAGGTACATGCGCGAGGAGCTGATGCCCTCCTCGAACAGGCCGGCGCGGGCCCGCTCGAAGCCGCTCTGCGTCGCCGTCCGGGCCTTCACCGCCCGCGCCGAGGCCATGCCGAACGACTCCTTGTAGAGCCGGCCGGAGCCGTCGTCGTGGATGTCGCCGGCGCTCTCGTAGGTGCCGGCGAACCAGGAGCCGACCATGACGTTGGCCGCGCCGGCGGCCAGGGCCAGCGCGACGTCGCGGGGGTGCCGGACGCCGCCGTCGGCCCACACGTGCCGACCGAGGGCGCGCGCGGCCGCCGCGCACTCCTCGACGGCGGAGAACTGCGGCCGGCCGACGCCGGTCATCATCCGCGTGGTGCACATCGCCCCCGGCCCGACGCCGACCTTGACGACGTCGGCACCGGCCTCGACCAGGTCGCGGGTGCCCTCGGCGGTGACCACGTTCCCGGCCACCACCGGCGCCGACCCCGCCACCGAGCGCACCGCCCGCACCGCCTCGGCCGCCTTCTCCTGGTGGCCGTGCGCGGTGTCGACCACCAGCACGTCGACGCCCGCGGCGAGCAGCGCCCCGGCCTTGCCGGCGACGTCCCCGTTGATCCCGACCGCGGCGGAGGTGAGCAGGTGCCCGTCGGTGTTGGTCGCCGGGAGGTAGAGCGCCGAGCGGAGGGCCCCCTTGCGCGTGATGACGCCGACCAGCCGGTCACCCTCGACCACGGGGGCGGCGTTGACCCGCTCCTCGGAGAGGACGTCGAAGATCTTGGGCAGGTCGGTGCCGGCCGGGACGGTCAGCGGCTCGGTCATCACCTGCGCCAGCTGGCTGAACCGGTCGACGTCCTGGCAGGCGCCGTCGGTGACGATGCCGACCGGGCGGTGCTCGGAGTCGACGACGACCACCACGCCGTGGGCGCGCTTGTGCATGAGCGACAGCGCCTCGGCCACGGTGGAGGTCGGGGTGAGCGTGATCGGCGTGTCGTAGACCGGGTGCCGTGTCTTGACCCAGGACACGACCTCGGCGACGACGTCCACCGGGATGTCCTGGGGCAGCACGGCCAGCCCTCCGCGGCGGGCCACGGTCTCGGCCATCCGCCGTCCGGAGATCGCGGTCATGTTGGCGACGACCACCGGGATGGTCGTGCCGACGCGGTCCGGCGTGGTGAGGTCGACCTCCAGCCGGGAGCCCACGGTGGAGTGGTTGGGCACCATGAAGACGTCGGCGTAGGTCAGGTCGGTCGCCGGGCGGGTGTCGCCGAGGAAGCGCATGTGCCCATTGTCCCGCACCGGCGCCGGCGCCCCCTCCTCCCGAGGACGACGGCCGGTCGGAGGCCCCACCTACGATCGGGGTGTGATCGACCTGCGACTCGTGCGCGAGCACCCCGACCTCGTCAAGGCCAGCCAGCGCGCCCGCGGGGCCGACGAGTCCCGGGTCGACGACCTGCTCGCCGCCGACGCCGCCCGCCGCGAGGCGGTCAAGCGCGCCGACGACCTGCGCGCCGAGCAGAAGGCCGCCTCGCAGGCCGTGAAGAAGGCCACCCCCGAGGAGCGGCCGGCGGTCCTGGATCGGGCCAGGGCCCTGGCCGCGGAGGTCAAGGAGGCCGAGGAGGCGCTGCGCACCGCCGACGCCGCACTGCGGGCGGCGCACCTGCGCATCGCCAACGTCGTCCACGAGGAGGTGCCGCCGGGCGGGGAGGACGACGCGGTGACGATGCGCACCGTCGGCGAGGTCCCCACCTACGACTTCCCGGTGCGTGACCACCTGGAGATCGGCGAGGCGCTGGGCGCGATCGACATGGAGCGCGGCGCGAAGGTCTCCGGCGCCCGCTTCTACTTCCTCACCGGCCCCGGGGCGCTGCTGGAGTTCGCCCTCGCCCAGCTGGCCATCAGCCGGGCGGTCGCCGCCGGGTTCACCCCGGTCGTCGCCCCCGCCCTGGTCCGGCCGGAGGCGATGGAGGGCACCGGCTTCCTCGGCGAGCACGACGAGGAGGTCTACCGGGTCGAGCGCGACGACCTGTACCTCGTCGGGACCTCCGAGGTCGCGCTGGCCGGCATGCACAAGGACGAGGTGCTCGACCTGGCCAGCGGGCCGCGGCGGTACGCCGGCTGGTCGTCCTGCTTCCGCCGCGAGGCCGGGTCCTACGGCAAGGACACCCGCGGCATCATCCGCGTGCACTGGTTCGACAAGGTCGAGATGTTCAGCTTCTGCCGCCCCGAGGAGGCCGCGGAGGAACACCTGCGGCTGCTGGCGTGGGAGGAGGAGTTCCTCCAGGCGCTGGAGCTGCCCTACCGGGTGGTCGACATCGCCGCCGGCGACCTGGGCACCAGCGCCGCCCGCAAGTACGACATCGAGGCGTGGTTCCCCAGCCAGGGCACCTACCGCGAGCTGACCTCGACGTCGGACTGCACGACCTTCCAGGCCCGGCGGCTGGCCATCCGGTACCGCGACGCGGACGGGAGGAACCAGACGGCGGCCACGCTCAACGGCACCCTCTGCGCCATCGCGCGCACGATCGCCTGCCTGCTCGAGGTGCACCAGCGCGCCGACGGCTCGGTGCACGTCCCGGTCGCGCTGCGCCCCTGGCTGGGCGGCGCGGAGTCCCTCACCCCCGGCATGACGCTGGCGGCGCCGGTGCCGGTCGCATGACGGCGCACCCGCCGAAGGCGCTGCCCGCCGTCGGCGTCCTGTCCGGCGCCGACTCCGTCGTCGACCTGGGCGACGTCGGCACCTGGCGGCCCAAGCTGGTGGCCAGCGACCTCGACGGCACGCTGCTGACCTCCGACGGCGAGGTCAGCCCGCGCACCCGGGCCGCGCTGACCGCCTGCTGGGACGCCGGCATCCCGGTCGTCGGGGTGACCGGCCGCGGCCCGCGACTGCTCGACAGCGTGCGGGCCGCGCTCGACGGCCGCGGCATCGCCGTCCTCGCGCAGGGCGGGTTCGTCGTCGACCTCGAGCGCGACGAGGTGCTCCGCACGGTGGGCCTGCCGCGCGACCGGGCCATGGCGGTGATCGAGCGGATCGAGGACGTCGCCGGTGAGCTGGTCGTCGCGGTGGAGGACGCCGCCGAGCAGGGCGAGGTGCACTCCCCGCTGCGGGTGCAGCACGGGTTCGACTGGCCCTACCCCGAACCGGCCCACCTGCTGCCGCGCCACCAGGTGCTGCCCGCGGGCGCCGTGCTCAAGGTCTTCCTGCGGTCGGCGTCGCTCGGCCAGGACGAGCTGCTCGCCCGCGCCCGCGGCGTGGTGGACCCGCGGGAGGCCGAGGTCACCCACGCCGGGCTGGGCTTCATCGAGGTGCTCCCGGCCGGGGTCACCAAGGCGACCGGGCTGGCGATCGCGCTGGACCGCTACGGCGTCGAGTTCGGCGACGTGCTCGTCTTCGGGGACATGCCCAACGACCTGCCGATGATCGAGGCGGTGTCGGCCGCGGGTGGCCGCGCGGTCGCGGTGGCCAACGCCCACGCCGACGTCCGGGCGGCCACGCCGCTGGTCACCAGCGGTCACGACGTCGACGGCGTCGCGCGTTACCTGGAGGCGGTGCTCGGTGTCTGAGCAGGTGCGCGATGTCTGACTGGCGCCCGAAGCTGATCGCCAGCGACATGGACGGCACCCTGCTGCGCTGGGACGACACGGTCAGCGAGGCGACGGTCGCCGAGCTGGAGCGCTGGCGGGCCGACGGCGTGCCGGTGGTGCTGGCCACCGGCCGGCCGCCGCGCTGGATGACCCGCATCCGCGAGGTGCTGCGGCACGGCACCGCGGTGTGCTGCAACGGCGCGGTGCTGCTGGACCTGGCCGGCTTCCAGATCCTCGACGAGGACGCGCTGCACCCCGACGTGCTGCAGGAGGTCACCGCCGAGCTGCGCCGGCAGCAGCCCGACACCTGGTTCGCCGTCGAGTACGGCTTCGAGTTCCGCCACGAGCCGGTCTACCAACCGCGGTGGGACGTCGACGCCCCCGGCGTGGCCGTCGCCTCCCTGGAGGAGCTGATCGCGGCACCGGTGGCCAAGCTGCTGGCCCGCCACGAGACCCTGCCGCGGGACGAGTTCGTCGCCCTCGTGGAGTCCGTGGTCGCCGACCGTGCCACGGTCACCAACTCCTCCAGCGACGCGCTGGCCGAGATCTCGGCACTCGGCGTCACCAAGGCCACCGGGCTGGCCAAGGTCGCCGCCCGCCACGGCGTCGGACCCGAGGACGTCGTCGTCTTCGGCGACATGCCCAACGACATCGCCGCCTTCGACTGGGTCCGCGAGGCCGGCGGCCGGGCCGTGGCGATGGCCCACGCCCACCCCGACCTGCTGGCCGCGGCGACCGACGTCACCGGCACCAACGACGACGACGGGGTCGCCGCGTTCCTCGCGTCCCTGTAGCGGCAGGCCGGGTGGGTTCGGCACGACCTTCCTGACTGTGTGTAGTGGCTCCGGGTTCGGCTCAACTCGCCCGCGCCGGCGTCGACACCTGCTGTCGAGGGAGTGACCGCTCCCCCTGGACACGGCCGCCGGAGAGCGCCATGGGAAAGAACTCGTCGATCACCCGCCGACTGACCCTCGGCTTCCTCGTCGTCGTGCTGAGCATGGTCGGACTGACCGGCATCGGTGTGGTGCGGGTGGAGACCATCAACAGCCACCTGACGACCATCAACGACCTCAACGCGGTCAAGCAGCGGTACGCGATCAACTTCCGCGGCAGCGTCCACGACCGGGCGATCGCGCTGCGGGACGTCGTCCTGAGCGCCACCCCGGCGGAGCTGCAGCAGGAGGTCGACCTCATCGAGGAGCTGGCGGCCAAGTACACGGCGTCGGCCGGCCCCATGGACGACCTCTTCGCCGTCGAGGGCAACGTCAGCGAGGAGGAGGTCGCCGCGCTCGCCGCGATCAAGCGGATCGAGGCGCAGACCCTGCCGCTCATCGAGCAGGTGGTGGACCTCGAGCGCGCCGGGCAGCAGGCCGCGGCGCTGCAGGTGCTCACCCAGCAGGCCAAGCCGCTGTTCGTCGAGTGGCTGGGCGCGATCAACGTCCTCATCGACATGGAGGAGGCGATGAACGCGAGCCTGAGCGAGGAGGCGCGCGGCATCGCCTCGGGCTTCCTGCTCACCATGGTCCTGGTCTGCGCCGCGGCGGCCGTGCTCGCGGTCGTCATCGCCTGGCGCATCACCCGCGGCATCACCCGGCCGCTGGTGGCGGCCGAGAGCGCCTTCGCCGCCGTCGCCGAGGGCGACCTCACCCAGCGGCTCGAGGTCCGCAGCGGGGACGAGATCGGCCGCATGGCCCGCTCGACCAACGCCGCCCTGGACTCGCTGGGCCGGCTCATGGCCACCTTCTCCGAGGCGATCGCCGCGCTGACCACGGCCAGCACCCGGGTCGGTGACCTCTCGCGGCAGATCTCCACCGGGGCGGAGGAGTCCTCGGCGCAGGCGGCGGTCGTCGCCGCGGCGGCGGGGGAGGTGTCCTCCAGCGTGCAGACCGTGGCGGCCGGCTCCGAGCAGATGGGCGCCTCCATCCGGGAGATCGCGCACAACGCCACCGAGGCGGCCTCGGTCGCGGAGCGGGCGGTCGTCGCCGTCGGGACGACGACCGAGACCGTGTCCCGGCTCGGGGAGTCCAGCCGCACCATCGGGGACGTCGTCAAGGTGATCTCCTCGATCGCCGAGCAGACCAACCTGCTGGCCCTCAACGCCACGATCGAGGCGGCCCGCGCGGGCGACGCCGGCAAGGGCTTCGCCGTCGTCGCCAACGAGGTCAAGGAGCTGTCGCAGGAGACCGCCAAGGCGACCGAGGACATCGCCCGCCGGGTCGAGGCGATCCAGGCCGACACCGGCAGCGCCGTGACCGCCATCGCCGAGGTCGCCGAGGTGATCACCCGCATCAACGACTACCAGACGACCATCGCCTCGGCCGTCGAGGAGCAGACCGCGACGACCACCGAGATGAACCGCAGCGTCGGCGAGGCGGCCACCGGGTCGGGGCAGATCGCCACCGGCATCGAGAGCGTCGCCGCGGTGGCCCGGTCCACCACCGAGCACGTCGGGGCCTCGCAGGAGGCAGCGGAGGAGCTGGCCGCCGTCTCCGCCCGGCTGCGCGACCTCGTCGGCGGCTTCCGCTTCTGACGCCGTCCGCATCCCCGTCGACCACCGGCGGGTGGCCCCCCGACCGCCTGTCGCGGCGCGCCACCCGCCGGTGGTCGTCACGGGTCCTCCGCCGTGTCACAGGTGACCCACGGCACACGGAGTGCGCGGTCCGGCTCGAGCTCCCCGGCGGGACGCCGACAGTGCAGCCGGGGCCGTCAGCGCAGGCGGTCCGTCCCTCGCACCCCACGAGGCGTTCTCGGCCCGGTCGCTGATCGTCAGCGCGGGCCCGGAGGTCAACGCCCAGGACGCGGCGTCCGCGGCGGATGCCCAGGAGGCCCTGGAGGCCCAGGGGGACGTCGTCGCGCAGCAGCCGCTGGCGCCGGGCGTGGCCGAGCAGTTCGCCGCCTACCAGGAGGCCGCGGGGGAGTACTTCCGGCTGCAGGTGGAGCTGCAGGGCCACCTGGCCGCGCGCGACATGCAGGCGGCGGCGGCCACCATCGGCCGGCTGAAGGGGTACGAGGCCACGGCCGTCGAGGCCTTCAGCGCGGCGACGCAGGCCCAGGCCGCCGTCGCGTCGCGCACCGCCGCGGCGGCGCGCGACGCCTACACCTCGGCCCGCACGCTGACCGTCGTCGTGGTGGTCCTCGGCCTGGCCGTCTCGGTGGTGCTGGCGCTGCTGCTGGTCCGCTCGGTGACCCGGCCGGTGCAGCGGGTGAGCGAGGTGCTCGACCGGGTCGCGACCGGCGACCTGAGCGTGCGGGTCGGCGAGACCGGCGGCGCCGAGATCGGGGAGGTCGCCCGCTCCCTGGACCACACCCTCGACTCCATCGGCCACGTGCTGACCCTGGTCGGGGACTCGGCGCAGCGTCTGGAGGGCGCGTCGCGGAAGCTGGACGCCGCGGCCGACGGCATCGCCGACAACGCGCGGACCGCGGCCGGGCAGGCCGGTGTGGTCGTGGCCTCGGCCGGCGAGGTGGCCTCCAGCGTCGACACCGTGGCGACGGGGTCCGCCCAGATGGAGACCGCGATCCGGGAGATCGCGCAGAACGCGACCGCGGCGGCGCGGGTCGCCGGTCAGGCGGTCGGCGTCGCGGAGAACACCACCCGCACCGTCGGCAAGCTGGGCGACTCCTCGCAGGAGATCGCCACGGTGGTCAAGCTGATCAACGGCATCGCCGAGCAGACCAACCTGCTCGCGCTCAACGCGACGATCGAGGCCGCCCGGGCCGGCGAGGCCGGGAAGGGCTTCGCCGTCGTGGCCAGCGAGGTCAAGGAGCTGGCACAGGAGACGGCGCGGGCCACCGAGGACATCTCGCGGCGGGTCGAGGCCATCCAGGCCGACACCGCCGGCGCCGTGGAGGCGATCGGTCAGATCAGCTCGGTGATCGGCGAGATCAACGACTTCCAGGCCACGATCGCCGCGGCCGTGGAGGAGCAGACCGCCACCACCAACGAGATGAACCGCAACGTGGCCGAGGCCGCCGGCGGCTCCCGGGACATCGCCGCGGCGATCTCGGGGCTGGCCGCCGGGACCGAGGAGACCAACACCCGGGTCGCCGACGCGCAGCGCGCCGCGGCCGAGCTGGCCCGGATGAGCGGGGAGCTGCAGGACGCCGTCCGCCGCTTCACCGTCTGAGCACGGACGCGACGGCGCCGTCCCCCACCGGGGGGACGGCGCCGTCGCCACGGAACGACCGGAGCGGGCCGTCCACCCGGTCGGGCGACGGCCCGCTCCCCAGCGTGGGAGAGGCCCTGGGCTAGAGGTACTGGCCGCCTCCGGGGCGGAAGTCGGGCTGCTGCGGCGCCACCGAGGGCCCTCCGGGCAGGGCGCGGCGCCGCATCTCCTCCAGCTGCGCCCGGGCGGCCATCTGCTGGGCGAACAGCGCCGTCTGGATGCCGTGGAACACGCCCTCGAGCCAGCCGACCAGCTGCGCCTGCGCGATCCGCAGCTCCGCGTCCGACGGCGTCTCGTCCTCGGCGAAGGGCAGGGTGATCCGCTCCAGCTCCTCGCGCAGCTCCGGCGCCAGGCCCTGCTCCAGCTCGCGGATGGAGGAGGCGTGGATGTCGCGCAGCCGCTGACGGCTGGCCTCGTCGAGGGGCGCGGCACGGACCTCCTCGAGCAGCTGCTTGATCATCGTGCCGATCCGCATGACCTTCGCCGGCTGCTCGACCATGTCGGTGACGCCGGCCGCGCCGTCCGGGGTGCCGCTGTCCCCGTCAGACGCCTGCGGCACGGGCATCGTGCCGACCGGCCGGCCGTCTGGGCCGACGACGACGACCTGCTGAGGACGCTCACTGCCGTTTCCCGGTGCGGTCATGCCCCCATCCTCCCCCGCGCCGGGCGGTGCCTGCCGGGCGCCCGTGAACACGTGCTCACCCCGCAGATCCAGCGTCTAGGGTCGAAACCCATGGGACCGGGGGAGGGACGGCTGGACGTCGCGCGCGTCCGGGGTCTGTTCCCGGGGCTCTCCGACGGACTCGTGCACGCCGAGGGGTCGGCCGGCGCGCTGCTGCCGGAGAGCGTCGTGCTCGCCGTCGCCCAGGCGATGCGCACCCCGGTGGCCGCCCGGGGTGGCGTCTTCCCGGCGTCGGCCCGCGCCGAGGGCCTGGTGGCCAGCGCCCGCGCCGCCGTCGCCGACCTGGTGGGTGGGGTCTCCGCCGGGGTGGTCCTGGGCGCCAACGCGACCGCGCTGACCTACACGATGGCCCGCGCGCTGGCCCGCACCTGGCGGCCGGGTGACGAGATCGTGGTCAGCCGCCTCGACCACGACGCCAACATCCGGCCCTGGCTGCAGCTCGCGGAGTCCTCGGGCGTGGAGGTCCGCTGGGCCGAGGTCGACATCGAGACCGGCGAGCTGCCCGACTGGCAGTACGAGGAGCTGCTCACCCGGCGCACCCGGCTGGTGACCCTCACCGCGGCGAGCAGCGCCATCGGCACGCGGCCGGACGTCACGGCCATCGCCGAGCGCGCGCACGCGGTCGGCGCGCTGGTGTACGTCGACGGGGTGCACGCCGCCGCTCACGAGCTGCTCGACGTCGGCGAGCTCGGGGCGGACTTCCTCGCGGTGGCGGCGGACAAGTGGTGCGGCCCGCGGGTGGGCGCGGTGGTCGCCGACCCCGCCCTGCTCGGCGAGCTGCAGCCGGACAAGCTGGTGCCCGTCCCCGAGCGGGTCCCCGACCGCTTCGAGAGCGGCGGGCACCCCTTCGAGCTGCTGGCCGGGGTGACCGCCGCCGTCGAGCACCTCGCCACGCTCCGCGAGGACGCCACCGGCACCCGCCGGGAACGGCTGCGCACGTCGATGGCGGCGGTCGCCGCCTACGAGGGCGGGCTGTTCTCCTGGCTGGACCAGGCGCTGCGCGCCATGCGGCACGTGCAGGTCCTCGGCGCCGCCGCGCGCACCACGCCGACCCTGTCGTTCACCGTGGCCGGCATGCGGGCGCGGCAGGTCGCCCACGAGCTCTCCCGCCGGGGCATCTGCGCCTGGGACGGCGACTTCTACGCGCGGGAGCTGTTCGACGCCCTCGGCGCCAACGAGGAGGGCGGGGCGGTGCAGCTCGGCCTCATGCACTACAACACCGCCGAGGAGGTCGGCTACCTCATCGACTCGGTCGCGGAGCTGCGCCCGCGCTGACTCAGCCGTCGGTGAGCAGCAGGACCTTGCCGACGTGCTCGCTGGCGCCGACCACCCGGTGCGCCTCGGCCGCGCGGGACATGGGCAGCCGCCGGTCGACGATCGGGCGGACCACCCCGCGCTCGACGTCGGGCCACACCTCGTGCCGGACGGCGGCGACGATCTCGGCCTTGCCTCCGGGGCCGGTCGCCGGGCGGGCCCGCAGCGTCGTGGCGTGGACCGAGGCGCGCTTGCGCATCAGCGTGCCGAGGTCGAGCTCGGCCTTCGTCCCGCCCTGCATGCCGATGCAGACCAGCCGCCCGCCGGTGGCCAGCGCCGTGATGTTGCGGGCCAGGTACTTGGCGCCCATGTTGTCGAGGACGACGTCGACGCCCGCGCCGTCGGTCTCCTGCAGCACGCACTCGACGAAGTCCTCCTCCCGGTAGTTGATGCCGACCTCGGCACCGAGCTCCCGGCAGACGTCGAGCTTGGCCGCGGTGCCGGCGGTCGTGAACACCCGGGCGCCGGCGCGGGCGGCCAGCTGGATGGCCATCGTCCCGATGCCGCTGGACCCGCCGTGCACGAGGAAGTCGTCGCCCCGCGTGAGCCCGGCCAGCATGAACACGTTGGACCACACGGTGCAGACCACCTCGGGCAGCGCCGCGGCGGTGGCCAGCTCCACGCCGGCCGGCCGGGGCAGCAACTGCCCGGCAGGGACGGCGACCCGCTCGGCGTAGCCGCCACCGGAGAGCAGCGCGCACACCTCGTCACCCACCGACCAGCCGGTGACGCCCTCGCCCACCTCGCTGATGATCCCGCTGCACTCCAGGCCGAGGACGTCGCTGGCCCCGGGCGGCGGCGGGTAGTGGCCGGCCCGCTGCAGCAGGTCGGCGCGGTTGACCGCGGTGGCGACCACGTCGACGAGCACCTCGCCGGGCTGGAGGACGGGGTCGGGCACCTCGCCCCACTCCAGCACCTCGGGCCCACCCGGTCCGCTGATAGTCACCGCGCGCATGGCCCGACCCTAGGAGGACCCCGTCCTCCCCACCCTTCGCAGGCTCAGGGCGGGCCCCTGGACGGGGCCAACCGCCAAGGGACGACCCCGTCCTCCCCACCCTTCGCGGGCTCAGGGCGGGCCCCTGGACGGGGCCAACCGCCAAGGGACGACCCCGTCCTCCCCACCCTTCGCGGGCTCAGGGCGGGTCCCTGGACGGGGCCGACCGCCAAGGGACGACCCCGTCCTCCCCACTCTCCCCAGGCTCAGGGTGGGTCCCTGCAGGCAGCCGCCTCCGAGTCACTGGTGCGGTGCAAGTGCGCTGCTCGAGTCCGGCTCAAGCCCGGCCGAAGGGCGGGTCGCGAGGGTGGCGCCATGACGACGACGCTCCCCGCCCCGGCTCCCGCCGCTGTGTCCGCCGCGGCCCACCCCGCGGGCTGCCCGGTGGAGCGACGGGCCCTGCGCTCGGGCGCCCGGGACCTGACCGTCGCCCTCACCGGCATCGCCTTCGACGCCCCCTGCTGCCCGCGCCGGCAGCGTGCGCTGGCGGCCTGCTCCGCCGGCGTGCGGACGACGGTGCGCGCGGTCGCCGGCCGCGACGAGGACCTGCCCCTCCTGGCCGCCTGCCGGACCGTGGCCGCCGCCGAGCCGCTGTTCGCCGCCGACGTCAGCGCCGGCGCGCCCGCCCTCGCCCGCGCGTGGAGCACGGTCGCGGACCTGCTCGAGGGTGACCCGGCCGGGGCGCACGACCACGCGCCCGGGGACCTGCTCCGGTGCGCACAGCGGTTCCGGGACGCCACGGGGTCCCCGCTGGTCGCCGTCCCGTGGTTCCTGGACGCCTGCTCGCCGCGCGAGCGGGTCGAGCTGGTGATGGCCGCGCCGCGCCGGCTGCGGCTGGCGCTGCGGCTGGGTGAGGATCGCTGGCTCGCCCGCCGCGACGCCGTCCGCGCCGCCTCGCCCGCCGGGGCGCACTGACCCCCGCCCGGGCGCGCCGGCGTGGGCCCGCCGGTGCGCCCGGAGCGGTCCTCACCCGACCGGCGAGGAGCGCCGCGCGGTCCCGGAGACGGCGAGGCTGCGTTCCCGCGGGAGGGCGCCGTCCACGGCGTCCGCGAGGACGCTCCCCACTGCCGCGCGGGAGACGTGCCACTCCTCGACGTCCCCGTCGGGCGAGACGGTGGCCGGCTCGTCGCCGTCGGTCAGGTACACCGGCTGGACCAGCGTCCAGTCCAGCCCGCTGTCACGGACCAGCCGCTCCTGGCGCTCGTGGTCGGCGATCTGCGGGCGCAGCAGCAGGGCGAGCACCAGCCGGCTGGAGAGCGGCAGCCGTGCCCGCGTCTCCCCGACGCCGTAGGAGGACTGCACCACCAGGCGGCGCACCCCGGCCGAGCGCATCGCCGCGACGACGGTCCGCGTCCCGCGGGAGCGGACGTCCAGCGGCGTGCCGCGGCTGCCCAGCAGCCGCACCCGCAGCGGGGACTCGCTGATGCCCAGCGCGACCACGACGGCGTCCTGCCCCCGGACCGCGCGCTCGACGTCCGCGGCGACCGTGGCGTCGCCGTCGACGGCCCGGACCCCCGCCCGCTCCCCGTACACCGCGCTCGCCCGACGGGCGAACGCGGTCACCGCGTGCCCCCGGGCGGCGAGGGCCTCGACCGCCGCCCTGCCCGATCCGCCCGTGGCCCCGACGACCAGCACCCGCATGGCCTGCTCCTCTCGGAAGGCCGGTCCTCGGCGACCGGCGTCCTCCATGGTCGGGACGCACCCGGGGCCGGCCCATGCCCGGCCGTCCACGGTCCACGACCGTTCGTCCAGCGACCCTGGACGACGGCTCCGGCGGCGGCGAGGGTGGCGCCATGACCGACGACGGCGGAGCCGCTCCTCCGTGGACCCCGGTCGACCCGCTCGGCCGGGTCCTGTTCGACCTGCGGATCCGCGGCACCTTCTACTGCCGGGTCGAGCCCACCGAGCCGTGGGGTCTGGAGATGCCGGCCTTCGACGGGTGCATGAGCTTCCACGTCGTCACCGAGGGCAGCTGCCTGCTCGAGGTCGACGACACGCAGCTGCTCCTGCGCAGCGGTGACCTGGCCCTGGTGCCGCACGGCCGCGGGCACGTGCTGCGCAGCAGCGCGTCGGCGCGGGTGGCCGGACGGGCGGACCTGCTGCCCCAGGAGATGCTCGGCGAGCACTACTCGGTGATGCGGCTCGGTGGCGGCGGAGCGCGCGCCGGGCTGGTGTGCGGCGTGGTCGAGGCCGACCGGCCCGGCGCGGCGCACCTGGTCGAGCTCCTGCCGCCGGTCCTGCACCTCGGGACGGAGCAGACCGGGCGGCCCGGCTGGCTGCCGGTGCTGCTCGGACTGCTGGCCGACGAGGTCCGCCACGAGCGGCCGGGTGCCGAGGCCGTCGTCACCCGGCTGGCCGACGTCGTGGTCATCCAGGCGATCCGGGCGTGGATCGACGCCGGCGCCACCGGCCCGGGCTGGTTGCGCGCCCTGCGCGACCCCCAGGTGGGGCGCGCCGTGGCCCGCGTGCACCGCTCCCCGGGGGACCCGTGGACGCTCGACCGGCTGGCCCGTGAGGCACGGATGTCCCGGTCGGCGTTCGCGGCGCGGTTCACCGAGCTGGCCGGGGAGCCGGCGATGCACTACGTGACCCGGTGGCGGATGCACCTGGCGACCGTCGCGCTCGAGGGCGGCGCGGGTGCCGGCGAGCTCGCCCGCCGGCTCGGCTACGAGTCCGAGGCCGCCTTCTCCCGCGCCTACAAGCGGGTGGTCGGCGTGCCGCCGGCGGCCACGGCCCGACGGCGGGGGATGCCGGTCACCGACGTCCCCCGCCGCGAGCTCAGTTCGCGGCCTTGAGGTCCTTGCGCAGGATCTTGCCCGCCGCGGACTTCGGCACCGCCTCGATGAACTCCACGAAGCGGATCTTCTTGTGCGGCGCCACCCGGCCGGCCATGAACTCCATGACCGCCTCCGGCGTGAGCGAGGACCCCGGCGCCCGGACGACGAAGGCCTTGGGCAGCTCCTCGCCGCTCTCCTTCTCCGGGACGCCGATGACCGCGGCGTCGGCGATCTCCGGGTGGGTGAGCAGCACCGCCTCGAGCTCGGCCGGGGCGACCTGGTAGCCCTTGTACTTGATCAGCTCCTTCACCCGGTCGACGACCGTGTAGCGGCCGTGGTCGTCGACGATCGCGACGTCGCCGGTGTGCAGCCAGCCCTCGCTGTCCAGGGTGTCGGCAGTGGCCTGCGGGTTGTTCAGGTAGCCCTTCATCACCTGCGGTCCGCGGACCCACAGCTCGCCGCGCTGACCGGTCGGCGCGTCCTCGCCGGTGGCCGGGTCCACGAGCCGGCACTCGGTGTTGGGCAGCGCGTAGCCGACCGAGCCCTTCGGCACCTCGGCGGTGACGCCGGGCGGCTCCTGTCCGGCGTCCGGCGTGCTGTGCGACACCGGCGACAGCTCGGTCATGCCGTAGCCCTGGGCGACGGTGACCCCGGTGTCGGCACCCCGGCGCAGCCGGCTCTGCGCGGCCAGCGCCAGCTGCTCGTCCAGCGGTGCGGCGCCGGAGGTGATGGTGCGCAGGGAGGACAGGTCGTACTGGTCGACCAGGGGGTGCTTGGCCAGCGCCAACACGATGGGCGGTGCCACGAAGGCGCGGGTGATCTTCTGGTCCTGCAGCGTGCGCAGGAAGTCCTCGAGGTCGAAGCGGGGCAGCGTGACCACGGTCCCGCCGATGGCCAGGCCCTGGTTCATGAGCACGGTCAGGCCGTAGATGTGGAAGAACGGCAGGACGGCGATGATCCGCTCGTCGCCCTCGTGGACGTCCATGATCGGCCGCATCTGGGCCACGTTCGCCACCAGGTTGCGGTGGGTGAGCATGACCCCCTTCGGCAGCCCGGTGGTGCCGCTGGAGTAGGGCAGCGTCACCAGGTCGGTGGCCGGGTCGATGTCGACCTGCACCGACGGCGCGTCGGTGCTGAGCAGGTCGAGCAGGGAGGCGTGCCCCTCGGCGCCGTCCATGACGACGATCTCGTCGACCGGGGCCTGGGCGGCGGCGGCCTGCACCCGCTCGAGGAACGGCGAGACGGTGATGACCACCTTGGCGCCGGAGTCGCGCAGCTGGAAGGCGATCTCGTCGGGCGTGTAGAGCGAGTTGATCGGCGACATCACGCAGCCGGCCGCGGCGATGCCGTGGAACACGACCGGGTACCAGGGCGTGTTCGGGCAGAAGACCGCGACGACGTCGCCCTTGCGGAGGCCGCGGGCGTGCAGGGCCGCGGCGACGCGGTCGACGTAGGCGGCGAGCTGGCCGTGCGTGATGGTGTCGCCCTTGAGCCCGTCGACCAGTGCCGGGGCGTCGGGCCGGGCACCTCCGGCCTTCAGGACGTAGGCGGGGACCGAGAGGTCGGGGATCTCGACGTCGGGATAGAGGCTGGCCAGCGCCACGGAGGAGCTCCTTCACGGGTCAGGTGTGGCGTCAGTCTCACATCCGCGGCGGCCTCCGCCACAGGGGGTCACCCACCCGTGGCGGCCCGGGTCACCGCGGCCAGAGCACCGACTGGGTGCAGCGGAACAGCGCGATGGTCTTCCCCGACCCGGCGTCGCGGACCACGGCGTCCCACACCTGCGTCGTCCGGCCGGCGTGGGCGTTGGTGGCCACCGTGGCGATCCGGCCCTCCCGCGCCGTGCCGAGGAAGTTGGTCTTCAGCTCGAGCGTGGTGAAGCCGACCGAGCCCTCGGGCAGCAGCGCGCGCGTGGCCAGGCCGCAGGAGGTGTCGGCCAGCCCGACGACGGTGGCCGCGTGCAGGTAGCCGTTGGGCGCGAGCAGCTCCGGCCGCACGTCGAGCGCCGCCTCCAGCCGGCCGGGCTCGTGGGCGGTGATGACCAGCCCCAGCAGGCCCGGGAGGGTGCCCGGGAGCAGTGCGTTGAGCTCGTCGGCGGTGTGGAACCCGGTGGCGGCCATGGGCGGAACCTATCGAGGCGCCTCGGCCGCCACCCGCGGTCAGCCGTTGCCCGCCGTCTCCCACAGGCCGATGACGTTGCCCTCGGGGTCCGTGACGTACGCGGCGAAGCCCATGTCCCCGACGGCCATCTTGGGTGTCACCGTGGACCCGCCCAGCTCACCGACCCGCTCCAGCGCGACGTCGATGCTCTCCACGTCCACGACGATGATCGGGCCCGTCGACGGGCTGCCCTCGCGGGCCATCATCCCGCCGTTGATGAAGCCCGGCTCCGTCGGCCCCTGGTCACCGCTCGGGCCCGACATGACCAGCGTGTAGGCCATGTCGGGCATCTCCTGGACCTGCCACCCGAAGGCCTCCTTGTAGAAGTTGCGCGCACGGTCCCCGTCGTCGAAGGGGAGCTCGAAGTGCACGACCCTGCCGCTCATCTGGGCCACCTCCTGGTCCGGCGTGCGGCGCAGGGTAGGCCGGTCCGGACGCCGCGACCAGGGGTCTCAGGCCAGGCCGCGGGTGGTCCGCGCGGGCAGGCGGTCCCCCCGGATCGAGGCCACCATGTCCAGCGTCTGCCGGGTCGCGGCGACGTCGTGCGCCCGGAAGACCGTCGCGCCGAGCCAGGCGCTCACCGCGGTCGCCGCGAGGGTCCCGGTCAGCCGCTGCTCGAGCGGGACGTCGAGGGTCTCGCCGACGAAGTCCTTGTTGGACAGCGCCACCAGCACCGGCCACCCGGTGGCCACCAGCTCGTCGAGCCGCCGGGTCGCCT
This sequence comes from Geodermatophilus sp. SYSU D01105, assembly GCF_054050095.1. Taxonomy (NCBI): domain Bacteria; kingdom Bacillati; phylum Actinomycetota; class Actinomycetes; order Geodermatophilales; family Geodermatophilaceae; genus Geodermatophilus; species Geodermatophilus sp. SYSU D01105. The sequence goes on along the minus strand of NZ_JBJGYR010000002.1, from coordinate 182,885 downwards.
CCAGCGAGTGCCGGGTGTTCTTGCCGAAGTCGTGCCCGGGGTCGACCAGCACCCGGTCCCGCGCCACGCCGGCCGCGACCGCCGCCTCGGCCAGGGCCGTCGTCCGCGTGACGACGTCGTCGACCACGTCGTCGTAGGTGACCCGGTGCGGCCGGGTGCGCGGCGGCAGCCCGCCCGCGTGGGTGCAGACCAGGCCGGCGCCGGCTGCCGCGGCGACGTCGGCCAGCTCCGGGTCGACCCCGCCCCACGCGTCGTTGACGACGTCGGCGCCGGCGGCGAGGGCCTCCCGCGCCACCTCGGCGCGCCAGGTGTCGATCGAGATGGGCAGCGACGGGTGCGCCGCCCGGATGGCGGCGACGAGGTCGACGGTACGGCGGATCTCCTCGGCGGCGTCCACCTCGTCCCCCGGGGCGGCCTTCACCCCGCCGACGTCGACCATGTCCGCGCCCTCGGCGACCACCCGGTCCACCCGATGGACCGCGGCTGCCAGCTCGTAGGTCGCGCCGCGGTCGTAGAAGGAGTCCGGGGTGCGGTTGACGATCGCCATGACGACGAACCGGCCGGCCGGCACGTCGAGGGCCCCCAGTCGCAGCACGCGGTCACCCAACCACGCCGCCGGCCGCCCCCCGCCGGAGGTGTCGGAAGCGACACCGGCGTTCCCGGCTCGAGAACGCCGGTATCGCTTCCGATACCGAGGGCAGCGGGGCGTCAGTCGACGAGGGCCTGGTTGACCAGCCCGCGGAGGTGGTTGCGGATCGGCAGCGTGCTCGAGGGCAGCAGCTGGGTGTAGAAGCCGACGGTGACGTCCTCGACCGGGTCCACGTAGAACGCGGTGGACGCCGCCCCGCCCCAGCTGTAGTCGCCGGTGCTGGCCACCACGCCGTAGCGCACGGGGTCGATGACCATGGAGAAGCCCAGGCCGAAGCCCACCCCGCGCAGCGGCGTCTCGGCGAACAGCGGCCGGCCGAAGGTCTCCAGGTCGGCGTTGCCGGGCAGCTGGTTGCGGGTCATGTGCGCGATCGTGCGGGGGCCCAGCAGCCGCCCGCCGTCGTGGGCGCCGCCCCGGCGCAGCAGCTCGGTGAAGCGCAGGTAGTCCCCGGCGGTGGAGACCAGGCCGCCGCCGCCGGAGAGGAAGGTCGGCTTCCGCAGCGCGGCGGCACCCATCGTGTCCAGCGGCGCGTAGCCGGTCGGCGCGCCGCCGGGCTGCCCGGGGACGGCGGTGTAGAGGCGGGCCAGCGACTCGGGGTCGTCACCCTCGCGCAGCCCGAAGGAGGTGTCCCGCATGCCGAGCGGGGCGAAGATGCGCTGCTCGAAGAACTCGTCGAGCGGCTGGCCGGAGAGCACCTCGACCAGCCGGCCGAGGACGTCGGTGGAGACGCCGTAGTTCCACTCGGAGCCGGGCTGGAACACCAGTGGGATCGCCGCCCACTGCCGGCAGACCTCGGCGGAGTCGGCGCCGGCGGGGGTGCCCCACTCGTGGCCCGCGGCGCGGTACATCGCGTCGACCGGGTGGGCGTGGTGGAAGCCGTAGGTCAGCCCGGAGGTGTGGGTGAGCAGGTGCCACACCCGGATCGGCTCGGTCTGCGGCGCGGTCACCGGCTTCTGCGCGGAGCCGGCCACGTACACGCGGGTCTCGGCGAACTCCGGCAGCCACTTCGCGATCGGGTCGGAGAGCTCGAAGGCGCCCTCCTCGTACAGCATCATCGCCGCGACCGAGGTGATCGGCTTGGTCATCGAGTAGATGCGCCAGCGGGTGTCGGTCTCGACGGGGAGCCCCGCCTCGACGTCCCGGTACCCGTAGCGGCCGACGTGCACGAGCCGGCCGTGCCGGGCCACGGTCACGAGGAAGCCGGGGAGCTGGCCGTCGTCGACCCAGCGGGCCAGCCGCCGGTCGATGCGGGCCATCCGGCCGGGGTCGAAGCCGACCTCGGCGGGGTCGGTGTCCACCTGGAGCGCCGTCGTCACGTGTCCTCCGTTCCCGGGACCCCGCCCGCCGTCGGGCGGCGCCTGCCCCCGCATCCTGGCGCACGACGCTGTGGACCAGGCCACACGGGGCAGCCGCCGGCCCGACGAGCCGGCCGTGCGGGTCGATCAGACCGGCACGTTGCTGGCGGCCTTCTTCAGGTTGGAGCCCGCGGTCACCTTGACGGTGTTGGCGGCGGGGATGTCGATGGACTCGCCGGTCTGCGGGTTGCGGCCGGTGCGCGCCGAGCGCTGCGTGCGCTCGACGGTCAGCAGGCCCGAGACGGCGACCTTCTCACCGCGGGTGATGGCGTCGACGAGCTCGTCCTGGAGCCCGGCGAGCACCGAGTCGACGGTCGAGGTGGGCACGTCGGCGCGCTTGGCGATGGCGGAGACGAGTTCGGCCTTGTTCACGGGGTTCCTTCCGCGTCGGTGACTTCAGCTGCCGCCTCGGCGGATCTGCCGAGGTCGGACCGGGGGCACGGTGCCATGCCGGGCTGACAACCCGCCACCGAGGGGGTCGAACGGGTCCCTCACGTCCCACCGGTCCCGCTGGGGCCCACCCGGTTCGGACGGCCCCCCGGCCCTCCTGCAGGCCCCCGTCGCCGGCCTCGTCCCGGGCCTGCGAGGGGTGGGGGACGGGGTGCGCCGTGGCCGTTGGCCTCGTCCAGGGGCCCGCCTCGAGCCTGCGAGGGGTGCGCCGTGGCCGTTGGCCCCGTCCAGGGGCCCGCCTCGAGCCTGCGAGGGGTGGGGAGGACGGGGCCCTTCTAGCGTGGCCTCATGCCACGGATCCCCGGGACCGACCTGACCGTCAGCGACCTCTGCCTGGGCGGCAACGTGTTCGGCTGGACGGCGGACGAGCCGACGTCCTATGCCCTGCTGGACCGGTTCGCCGACGCCACCCCCAGCACCCAGGCGCCGTTCGTCGACACCGCGGAGTCCTACGGCAGGGGCCGGTCGGAGGAGATCCTCGGCGGCTGGATGGCCGAGCGGGGGATGCGCGACCGCGTGGTGGTGGCGACCAAGGCCTCTCGTTTGGAGAAGGAGCACCCGCTGTCGGCGCGGGAGATCCGGACGGCGGCCGAGGGGTCGCTGCGGCGGCTGCAGACCGACCGGATCGACCTCTACTACGCCCACTACGACGACGAGACGACGCCGCTGGAGGAGACCCTGCAGGCGTTCGACGAGCTGGTGCAGGCGGGGAAGGTCCGGTACGCGGCGGCGTCGAACTACTCGGCCGATCGGCTGACCGAGGCGCGGCAGACCGCCGAGCGGCTGGGCACCACCGGCTACGTCGCCCTGCAGCCGCACTACAACCTGATGGAACGGCCGGCCTACGAGGCCGAGCTGCGCGACGTCGTCGCCGCCCAGGGGATGGGCGTGCTGCCGTACTTCGCGCTGGCCAAGGGCTTCCTGACCGGGAAGTACCGGCCGGGGGAGCAGGTGGACTCGCCGCGGGCGGAGGGTGCCGCGGCGTACGTGGGGGAGCGGGGCGACCGGGTGCTCACGGCGCTGCAGCAGGTGGCCGACGCCCACGGGGTGACCGGCGCGGCGGTGGCGCTGCGCTGGCTGGCCGACCAGCCCACCGTCGTCTCGCCGATCGCCAGCGGACGCTCGGTCGACCAGCTCGCCGACCTGCTGCCGATGCAGGACCTGGTGCTCACCGACGAGGAGCGGCGGCTGCTCACCGACGCGTCGGCCTGACCCGAGGGGATCGGTGCGGGTCACCCGCACCGATCCCCGCCGATCTCGTCAGGCGCTGTGGATGTGCTCGCGGACGGCGGCGTCGGAGTCGGTGCCGGGCTCGGCCATCCCGTGCGCCTCGACGGCGTGCCGGCGGGTCTGGACGAGGATCCCGTCCTCGTCCGGGGCGGTGAACGTGGCACCGCACCCGGGGATGATGTCGCCGCAGGCGAAGGTCTTCATCGTGGGCTCCTGTTCGTCGTGCGGGCCGGGGCGCCCGGGTGGGCGGCCGGGGCCCGGCTGGGCAGTGGGCGGCCGGGGTCCGGGGCCCTCACCGGGCGGCCGCAGCCGAGGCGAGGTCCTCGACCCGCAGCAGGCCCAGGACGGCACCGGTCGGGTCGGTGCAGAGGACCGGGTCGAAGCGCTGCGCCGGCGGCCGGGTGAGCGCCCGCTGCAGGGTCTGGGTGACGTCGGCCGACGGGGGCACGCGCAGGGACACCGGGGCGGTGTGGACCTCCGCGGTGCGGGGGTCGGCCAGCAGCAGGCCGGTCGGCTCCCCGTGCTCGCCGAGGAGGACCGCGGGCGGGATGCCGGGGTGCGGCGTCCCGGTCTCGCACTGGCGGACCGGTCGCAGGAGGCTGGTCACGCTCTCGGTCAGCCGCGCCCGGGCGACCTGGGCGCGCACGAGCCGGGCCACCTCCGGCGCCAGCGGCTCGAACACCGGCGCCGGGCGACCGAGCAGCCAGCCCTGGGCCAGCGGGACGCCGAGCCGGGCCAGCGCGGCCAGCTCACCGCTGGTCTCGACCCCCTCGGCCAGCAGCCAGGCGTCGATCCGGCCGGCGAACTCCCCGACCATCTCGGTCAGGGCCGCCCGGACCGGGTCGGTGTCGACGTCGGTGACCAGCGCCCGGTCCAGCTTGACCAGCTGCGGCCGGACGACCGCCATCTGCTGCAGGCCCGAGTACCCCGAGCCGGCGTCGTCCAGGGCGATGAGCCCGCCGCGGGCCCGGAGCTCCTCGACCTGGCGGCGCAGCGCGGTGAGGTCGTCCACGGGCGTGTGCTCGGTCAGCTCGACGACCACCCGGTTGAGGTCGGGACGGCCGGCGAACGCCTGCTGCACGCAGGCGGTGCCCAGCAGGTGCGGGCTGGTGTTGACGGTGAGGAAGGTGTCGGCGGGCAGCAGCGGGACGGCGGCCAGGGCCTTGGTGACGGCCAGCGCCTCCAGCTCGGCGGCCAGGCCGCAGTCGGCGGCGGCGGCGAACCAGACCTCGGGCCCCGCCGTGCCCGGGAAGCGGGAGAGGGCCTCGTAGCCGGTGACGCGTGCGGCGGCGAGGTCGACGATCGGCTGGAACACCATCGTCAGGTCGTCGGGGTCGGCGAGCAGCGGCCGGCAGTCCGGCAGCGCGCTCGTTCGGGGAACCGACATGCCGCCCCATCGGCCGTGCGGGACGGGCCCTTGACCGGCCGGCCGGCGGGCCTCCCCCCGAGGAGGGAGCAACCGGGGGACGCGCGAACGGGGGACGATGCCGTTCCACGGGGGGTGGTCGTGTCAGCATGGTCTGTCGCGGCTCACCGGGGAGTCGGCTGCACCAGCGGGACAGGGGGTCGTCGCGATGGACGTCGCGTCCCCGGGTCCGTCCGCCGACCCGCTCGCCGACCCGCTCGCCGACCCGCACCGCATCGCCGCCGCGCGCCGGCTCGCGGTCGAGGTGCCCGGCCCGGCCGCCTTCGACCGGCTCTCCGGTCTCGCGGCGCGGCTGCTGGGCACCGCGCACGCCAAGGTCTCCCTCTTCACCGACGAGGACACCGTCATCGGTGGCCACGGTCTGCAGCCCGGGGTCGTCGGCGGGCCCGCGCTGTTCACGGGCGCGCTGTCGGCGCTGACCGTCCGCCGGGGGGCGCCGCTGGTCGTGCCCGACGCCCGGTCGCAGCAGGACCTCGCCGGGCTGTCGGCGGTCACCACCGGGCAGGTCGGCGCCTACCTGGGGGTGCCGCTGCTCGCGGCGTCCGGGTCCGTCGTCGGCGTCCTGGCGGTGTACGCCCCGGAGCCGCGGAGCTGGTCGGACGACGACGCGGCACTGCTGCAGGAGCTGGCCGCCTCGGTGGTGGCCGAGCTGGAGCTGTCGGCCGCCCGCTCGGCCGTGGGCGCCTCCTCGGCCCGGCTCGACGTCGCCCTCGAGGCCAGCTCGGTCGGCATCTGGGAGGTCGACCTGCGCCGGAGCACCATCGACTGGGACGAGCGCTGCGCGGCCATCTTCGGGTTCGACCGCACCGTGCGCATGTCCCTCGACCGGCTGTTCACCGAGCACGTGCACCCGGAGGACCGGGCGCGGGCCCAGGAGGTCATGCAGGCCGCCATCGACGCCCAGGCGCAGTACACCGTGGAGCTGCGGGTGCTGCGGGCCGGTGGCGAGGTGCGCTGGACCATCAGCCGCGGTCGGGTGCTCGCGGGGTCCGACGGCGAGGCGCACCGGATCCTCGGCACGGTCGTCGACGTCACCGAGACCCGGGAGCAGTCCGAGCGTGAGCTCGACGCCGTCCGCCGGGCCGCCGCCATCGCCGAGGTCGCCGCGGAGCTGGCCGGCGCCAACCGGATCACCCAGCTGGCCGAGATCGCGCTGCGCGCCGCCGGCGTGCTCGACGCGGAGTCGATCGGGCTGGCCGTCATCGACCCGCGTGACGACCGGCTGTACCTGCACCTGACCCGGCGGATCGTCGACACCGTCGCCAGCGAGGCCGACGTCCGGCTGCCGCCCGGCGGTGTCGAGGCGCCGTGGGACGACGAGCTGCCCATGCAGTACGTCGCCCGGCATGGGGAGACGCTGCTGTTCACCGACGCGGCGGAGGCCGAGGCCCGCTTCCCGCGGATGACCGAGATCAACGCGGTGCTCGGCACGCGGGCGATGGCCGCGCTGCCGCTGCGGGTGGAGGGGCGGCTGATCGGCAGCTTCATCGTCGTGTGGACCACCGACCACCAGTTCACGCCCTCCGACGTCGAGCTGCTCGAGGGCCTGACCGCGCAGATCGCGCTGACCGCCTCGCGGCTGCAGGCCGACGCCGTCCGCGCCGACGCCGTCGCCGAGATGACCGCGGCCACGGCCCGGCTGCAGCTGCTCGCCGACGCGGGCCAGGTGCTGTCGGGCAGCCTGGAGATCACCCAGCAGGTCGAGCAGCTCGCCGACCTCGTCGTCCCGACGCTGGCCGACTGGTGCTGGCTGGTGGTGACCGACGAGCAGGGCCGGCTGCGGGAGATGGCCTCGGCGCACAGCGACCCCGCCCTGCGCGCCGAGCTCGAGCTGTACGTGCACTCGATGGTCGCGGTGATGACCGACGAGGCGGCCGCCGCGGTGGTCACCCGCACCGGCCGGCCGCTGGTGCTGTCGCGGATCGACCGGGAGCGGGTCGAGCGGGCCATCCCCGAGCCGGCCACCCGCGAGCTGCTGGGCCGGCTGGGGCTGGACTCGGGGGTGATCGCCCCGCTGGTCGCCCGCGGGCAGACCCTGGGCGCCCTCGGCCTGTTCAACGGCGCCGCCCGCGGTGCGCACACCGCCCCCGAGGTCGAGACGGCGGTCGAGGTGGGCCGCCGGGCGGGCCTGGCCCTGCACCACGCCCGCCTGTTCGGCCAGCAGCGGGCGCTCGCCCAGGCCCTCCAGCACAGCATGCTCACCGCGCCGCCCGAGCCCGACCACTGCCAGATCGTCGTGCGCTACGTGCCGGCGGCCGCGGGCGCGGAGATCGGCGGCGACTGGTACGACGCGTTCCTCGAGGCCGGAGGGGCCACGGTGCTGGCCATCGGGGACGTGGTCGGCCACGACAGCCGCGCCGCGGCGGAGATGGGCCAGCTGCGCGGCCTGCTGCGGGGCATCAGCTACGCCAGCGGAGCCGCGCCCGCCCAGGTGCTCGCGCAGCTCGACGCCGCGATCCGCGGGCTGGCGCTGGACACCATGGCCACCGCCCTGGTCGCCCGGCTGGAGCAGGACCACGCGGACCTGCGGGCCGGGTGCACCCGGCTGCGCTGGTCGAGCGCCGGCCACCCGCCGCCCGTCGTCGTCGGCCCCGACGGCGGGGTGCAGGTGCTCGGCGGCGGCGCGCCCGACCTGCTGCTGGGCGTGCGACCCACGGCGCCGCGGCTGGACCGGGTGGCCGACCTGCCCGCGGGCAGCACGCTGTTCCTCTACACCGACGGGCTGGTCGAGCGCCGGGACCGCGACCTGGACACGGGCACCGCCGCCCTGGTCCGCGTGCTGCGGGAGCACGCCGGTCTGCCGCTCGCGGAGCTGTGCGACCGGGTGCTCGAGCGGCTGTTCCTCCCCGACGCAGAGGACGACGTGGCGCTGCTCGCCGTCCGCCTGCACCCCCAGGACCGGCCGCGGCCGCCCGAGGCCGGTCCCCAGGTGGTGCCCGAGGGCATCCCGCCGGCCCCGCCGGTGCACCCCGAGGCCGGCGCCGACCGCTGACCCGGGCTCGGCCCCCTCCAGGGCTCCGCCGCGAGCGTGCGAGGGGGAGGGGCCTTCTCTCAGGCGCGGTCGCGGCGGCGCAGCTTCGTGCCCCGCCAGGGGCGGGCGGCCCGGGCGCGGACCAGCCGGCTGCGGGCGCGTCCGGGCAGGTCCACGGCCACCGGCGCCTCCCAGCCGCGCCAGACCGAGAGCACCCGCAGGGTCGCGACGAGGACGATCACCACCGCCGCCACCGGGATCGGGTCCAGGTCCAGCGGCCCGGCCAGGACCGTGAGGACGGCGGCCCCGAGGAGCGCGGCGACGGCGTTGTAGGGGCCGGGCTGGACGATCTCGGCCCGCTGGGCGAGCAGGACGTCGCGGATCATCGCGCCACCCACCGCCGTCACCGTGCCGACGAAGACCACCGACGCGCTGGGCAGGCCGGCGAGCTGCGCCTTCTGGGCACCGATGACCGTGAAGAAACCCAGGGTGACGGCGTCCAGGACGACGAGCAGGCCGGTCAGTCGCGACAGCCAGCCGGAGAAGTAGAACGTCACCATCGCGGTGATCGCCACGGTGGGAAGGTAGGCGGGGTTGGTCAGGGCCACCGGCGGGCCCTGGGCGAGCAGGACGTCACGGATGAGCCCGCCACCGAGCCCGCCGCTGACCGCCAGCAGCAGCACGCCGGAGACCGCGAACCCCTCCCGGGCGGCCAGCAGCCCGCCGGTCAGCGCCCCCACCACGATGGCGGCCAGGTCGACCGGGGCCGGCACGCGCAGCGTCTCGGCCGCCGCCGCGAGGATCTCCACGGCCGGGCATTCTCCCCGCCCCGACCCGCGGCGCCGACGGTGACAGGGGTGCCCGGCGTCACTAGCTTGCGAACGACCACCCCGTCGCGCACCTGGAGGCAGCCGTGCCCGTACGCCCGCCGGACGAGAACGAGGTGGCCGCGCTCGCGGCCAGCTACGGCATGAAGCCCACCGCCGAGGAGGTGGCCGCCTACACCCCGATCGTCGCGGCCTTCCTCAGCTCCTACGACGCGGTCGAGGAACTCTACGCACAGGTCGCCCCGCAGGCGCCTGCGGACCGGCCGAGCACCAGGCCGGCGGACGCCGACAACCCGCTCGGCGCCTGGTACGTGACCACCGAGATCCGCGGCGCGGCCGAGGGCCCGCTGGCCGGGCGGACGGTGGCGGTCAAGGACAACGTCGCGGTGGCCGGCGTCCCGATGATGAACGGCTCGCACACCGTCGAGGGGTACGTGCCGGCCGAGGACGCCACCGTGGTCACCCGCCTGCTGGAGGCCGGGGCGACGGTCGTGGGCAAGGCGGTCTGCGAGGACCTCTGCTTCTCCGGCGGCAGCCACACCTCGGTCACCGGACCGGTGCGCAACCCGTGGGACCCGTCGCGGACCACCGGGGGCAGCTCCAGCGGCAGCGCCGCGCTGGTCGCCGCCGGCGAGGTCGACCTCGCGGTCGGCGGGGACCAGGGCGGCTCGATCCGCATGCCCGCGGCCTTCAGCGGCATCGTCGGCCACAAGCCCACCCACGGCCTGGTGCCCTACACCGGGGCGTTCCCCATCGAGCTGACCCTCGACCACCTGGGTCCGATGACCCGCACCGTCGCCGACGCCGCGACCATGCTCGACGTGCTGGCCGGCCGCGACGGGGACGACCCGCGCCAGCCCGCCGACCTGGTGCCCCAGCAGTACGCGACCGCGCTGGGCGGGGACGTGGCCGGGCTGCGGGTGGGCGTCGTCGCCGAGGGCTTCGGGTGGGCGGAGCTGTCCGAGCCCGGCGTCGACGACACCGTCCGCGCGGCGGCCGCCCGGCTGCGGGAGCTGGGCATCGAGGTGGTCGACGTCGACCTGCCGTGGCACCGGCACGCGCTGCACGTCTGGAACGTCATCGCCACCGACGGCGCGACGGTGCAGATGATCGAGGGCAACGGCTACGGCTGGAACTACGAGGGCCGCTACGACCCCGAGCTGGTCGCCCACTACGGCCGCCAGCGGCGCGAGGTGGTCGACCGGTGGTCGCCGACCGTCACCGCGGTGGCCCTGGCCGGGCGCTGGTCGCTGGAGCGGGAGCAGACGCGGCACTACGCGATGGCGCAGAACCTCGCTGCCGAGGTCCGCCGGCAGTACGACGCCGCGCTGGCCGACGTCGACCTGCTCGTGATGCCGACCGTGCCGATGGTCGCCCCGGAGATCCCGGCCCCGGACGACCCGCTGGAGACCCGGGTCGCCCGCGCGCTGGAGATGATCGTCAACTGCGCGCCCTTCGACGTCAGCGGGCACCCGGCCACCAGCGTCCCGGCCGGGCTCTCGCAGGGGCTGCCGGTCGGGATGATGCTGGTCGGCCGGCGCTTCGAGGACGCCACCTGCCTCACGGTGGCGCACGCCTTCGAGCAGCTGGTCGGCGGCTTCCCGCGCCCACCGGCCCGCTGAGGCCTGCGTCGTCCGGCTGGGACCTGCCCCGCCCCGCGCCCCACGCCGCTGTCGATCACGGGGTCGTCGCCGGACGCTGCGGCGTGTCCCGCCGTGTCGGCGGCAACGACCCCGTGGTCGACGAGGAGAGAGAGGAGGGCGGGGTCCGCTCACTGGGCGGGCGGGATCTCCAGCGAGGTCGCCGTCCCCCGGCGCAGCGTGCCGTCGTGGGCGTGCATCGCCTCCTGCCGGCCCGGCTCCTCGCGCAGGATCGCCGCGGCCTTCCAGCCCTCGGGGATGGCGAAGCCGTCGACCAGCGTGACCATGTGCGGGCGCAGCTCCTTGAGCAGCGCGTTCACCGTGGCGGTCAGCGCCTTGGCGCGGGCCGGGGTGAGCCGGCCGTGCTCGAGGAACCAGCCCTTGTCGGCCTCGATGGTCCAGAGCGCGTAGAGGTCGCACACCCGGCCGAGCAGGGCGCGCGCACCCTCGTCGCCGGTCCGCTCGATGCCGGCGACGAAGGCCTCCAGCACGATGCGGTCGATGTGCGCCCGCGCGGCCGCGAGCGCGTGGTCCTGGACGTCGTTGAAGACGTCGAAGGGGTCGGCGTCCTCGCGGGCGGCGCCCGCGCGCAGCCGGCGGATGGCGCTCTCGAGCAGGTGCTTCTCGCGGTCCTCGAACGCCTTCAGCTGCCAGCCGCGGTCGAGCAGGGGGACCTCGTCGTCCCGGCCGGGGACGGCGTCGACCAGCCGGGCGATCAGCCCGCGGGCCGCCGTCCGCTCCAGCACGGTCTCCCGGACCATGTCGGCGACGAAGCCGACCTTGCCCCAGCCGTCCAGCGAGCCGAAGGCGTCGCGGTAGCCGGTGAGCAGGCCCTTGGCGACCAGCTGCAGGAGGACGGTGTTGTCGCCCTCGAAGGTGGTGAAGACGTCGGTGTCGGCCTTGAGGTGCGGCAGCCGGTTCTCCTGGAGGTAGCCCGACCCGCCGCAGGCCTCCCGGCACAGCTGGATGGTCCGGGTGGCGTGCCAGGTCTGCACCGCCTTGAGGCCGGCGGCGCGCGACTCCAGCTCTCGCTGGGCCTTCTCGTCGACGGCCGTGTCCGGCGCCCCGGCCCCGCCCACGCCGCTCTGGACGTCGTGCATCGTCGAGACCAGTTCCTCCTGCGCGAAGGCGTACGCGTAGGTGGCGGCCAGGGCCGGCAGCAGCTTCCGCTGGTGCACGAGGTAGTCGTTGACGACGACCTCGCGGTCGGCGCCCGGCGCGGCGAACTGCCGGCGGACGTCGCCGTAGCGGACGGCGATGTCGAGGGCGAGCTTGGTCGCCGAGGACGCCGAGCCCCCGACGCTGACCCGGCCGCGCACCAGGGTGCCGAGCATGGTGAAGAAGCGGCGGGTCTCGTTCTCGATCGAGCTGGTGTAGGTGCCGTCCTCGGCGACCTGCCCGTAGCGGTCGAGCAGCATCTCCCGCGGTACGGACACGTGGTCGAAGGTCAGCCGGCCGTTGTCCACGCCGTTGAGCCCGGCCTTGGGGCCGTCGTCGGAGATGGTGACGCCGGGCATCGGGTTGCCCTGCTCGTCGCGGATCGGCACCACCCAGGCGTGCACGCCGTGCCGCTGCCCGCGGGTGACCAGCTGCGCGAAGACCACCGCCATCCGGCCGTCCTGCGCCGCGTTGCCGATGTAGTCCTTGCGGGCGGCCTCGTGCGGGGTGTGCAGGTCGAAGGTCTGCGTCCGGGGGTCGTAGGTGCACGTCGTCCGCAGCTGCTGGACGTCGGAGCCGTGCCCGGTCTCGGTCATCGCGAAGCAGCCGGGCAGGTCGAAGCTCATGATGTCGGGCAGGAAGGCGTCGTGGTGGCGCTGCGTGCCGAGCAGCTGGACGGCGCCGCCGAACAGGCCCCACTGGACCCCGGCCTTGACCATGAGGGACAGGTCGACGAAGGCCAGCATCTCGATGGACACCACCGAGCCGCCGGCGTCGTCCTCGCCGCCGTACTCCTTGGGGAAGCCGAGGCTGACCCGGCCCGACCCGGCGAGCACCCGCGCCATCCGGGTCACCCGTTCGCGGGCCTCCCGGACGGACTCCCCGTACACCGGCAGCATCCCCGGCTCGTGCAGGTTCTCGCGGGCGTCGCGGCGCACGTGCGCCCATCGCCCGTCGAGTGCCTCGGTCAGCGCCGTCGGGTCGACGCTGGTGGGGAGAGCGGTCGTCACGGTTCCTCCTTGCGGGTCACCACGCCGGAGAGCCCGGCCCAGGCGAGATCGGTGAGGTGGGCGGCGAGGTCGGCCCGGGGCATGGGCCGGTCGGCCTGCAACCACCAGTCGGCGGCGGAGCGGACCAGCCCGACCAGGCCGTGGCCCCAGGGCTGGGCCGCCGACGGGTCGCGGCCGGCCCGTTCGAGGGCGTCCGCGACCAGCGTCGCGGCCTGGTCGCCCACCAGGTGGGAGAGGGTGCTGATCGGGTCGCTGGCGACCGGCCGGTCCACCAGCGGGTGCGAGACGACGAACCGGTAGACCTCGGGATCGGCCTCGAGGAACGCCAGGTAGGTCTCGACGGCGGTGGCGACCATCTGCCGCGGCTCGTCGGTGCTGCTCACGGCCTCGCGCAGCTTGGCGGTGAGGTGCCCGGCCACGCGGGCGCACACGGCGACGTGCAGCTCGGTGCGGTCGGCGAAGTGCCGATAGACGACGGTCTTGCTGGTGCCGGCCGCCGCGGCGATCTCGTCCATGCCGACGCCGGCGCCGTGCCTGCCGACCGCGGCGAGCGTGGCGTCGACCAGCTGCTCGCGTCGGGCGCGGCGGTGCTCGTCCCAGCGCGAGTCGCGCCGGTCGCGCCGGGCAGCCGTCCGTTTCACGGTACGGACGGTACCTGATACCGTCGGTCCCGCGCACTGGGGGAGACGCCCCTCACGACCCTGGAGGTCCCCGATGGCTCCGCAGACCCGGAAGGCCGCGATCGTCGGCGGCAACCGCATTCCCTTCGCCCGGTCCAACTCCGCCTACGCGCAGGCCTCCAACCAGGACATGCTCACCGCGACGCTGGACGGGCTGGTCGCGCGGTTCGGCCTGCAGGACGTCCGGCTGGGGGAGGTCGTCGCCGGCGCCGTCCTCAAGCACGCGCGGGACTTCAACCTGACCCGGGAGTCCGTGCTCGGCTCCCGGCTGTCGGCCGCCACCCCCGCCTACGACGTCCAGCAGGCGTGCGGCACCGGTCTGGAGGCGGCGATCCTCGTCGCCAACAAGATCGCCCTCGGCCAGGTCGAGTCGGGCGTCGCCGGCGGCGTCGACACCACCTCCGACGCCCCGCTGGCGATCAACGACGAGATGCGCCGGGCGCTGATCGCGTTCAGCAGCGCGAAGACGCTCCGGCAGAGGGTGGAGGCCCTCGCCGGCGTGCGCCCGGGGATGTTGATCCCCGAGGCCCCCCGCAACGCCGAGCCGCGCACCGGCCTGGCGATGGGCGACCACGCGGCGATCACCGCCGCCCAGTGGGAGATCGGCCGCGAGGAGCAGGACGAGCTGGCCGTCCGCTCGCACCGCAACCTCGCCGCCGCCTACGACCGCGGCTTCTTCGACGACCTGGTCACCCCCTACCTGGGCCTGACCCGCGACCAGAACCTGCGGCCGGACAGCTCGGTGGAGAAGCTCGCGACGCTGAAGCCGGTCTTCGGTGGCGAGCACGGCACGATGACGGCGGGCAACTCCACGCCGCTCACCGACGGCGCCTCGGCGGTGCTGCTCGCCTCCGACGAGTGGGCCGCCGCGCGCGGGCTGCCGGTGCTCGCCCACCTCGTCGACGCCCAGACCGCCGCGGTCGACCACGTGCACGGCGGCGAGGGCCTGCTGATGGCGCCGGCCTACGCCGTCCCGGTGCTGCTGGCCCGCAACGGCCTGACCCTGCAGGACTTCGACTTCTACGAGATCCACGAGGCCTTCGCGTCCACCGTGCTCGCGACGCTCAAGGCATGGGAGGACCCGGCGTTCTGCAAGGAGCGGCTGGGCCTGGACGCGCCGCTGGGCGCCGTCGACCGCGCGAAGCTCAACGTCAACGGCTCGTCGCTCGCGGCCGGGCACCCGTTCGCCGCCACCGGCGGCCGCATCGTCGCGACCCTGGCGAAGCTGCTGCACGAGGCCGGCCCGGGCAAGCGCGGCCTGATCTCCATCTGCGCGGCCGGCGGCCAGGGCGTCGTCGCCATCCTCGAGTCCTGAAGGAGCACCCCGTGAGCGACTGGTACCGCGACTTCGCCAACTCCGGCCCCGGAGCGGCCATCACCCGGCAGCTCGGGCTGCCCCGGCCCGCCGTCCTCCGCCGCCACGAGCCCGGCGCGCCGCTGCTGCCCGGGCCGGCGCTGGTCGGGACCGCGGGGGAGGGCCGGCTGGCCAAGCACCTGACCGGCCTCCTCGAGGACGCCGGCGTGCCCGTGCTGCCGGGCGTGGGGGACGACGGCGAGCGGCTGGGCGCCGTCCTGCTCGACGCCACCGGCCTCACCGGGCCGGCCGACCTGGCCGCCGCGCACGCCGTCCTCGCCCCCGCCGTCAAGCGCCTGGGCCCGTCGGGCCGGGTGCTGGTGCTGGCCGACCCGCCGGCCGCCGCGACCGCCCCGGCTCCCGCCGCCGCCCGGCAGGCGGTGGAGGGACTGGTCCGTTCCCTCGCCAAGGAGCTGCGCAACGGGGCGACGGCGAACCTGCTGTACGTGCCGGAGGGGGCCGAGGCCGGGGTCGACAGCCCGGTCCGCTTCTTCCTCTCCGGCCGGTCGGCCTACGTCGACGGTCAGGTGGTCACGCTGACGCCCGCCGACCTGCCCGACGGCCAGGACGAGGAGCGGCCGCTGGCCGGCCGGGTCGCGGTCGTCACCGGGGCCGCCCGCGGCATCGGCGCGGCGATCGCGCGGGTGCTGGCCCGCGACGGTGCGCACGTGGTCGCCGTCGACGTCCCGGCCGCCGGGCAGGCCCTCTCCGAGGTGGCCAACGAGGTCGGCGGGACGGCGCTCCAGCTCGACATCACCGCGCCGGACGCGGCGCAGCGGCTGATCGCGCACCTGCGCGAGCGGCACGGGGGTGTCGACGTCGTCGTCCACAACGCCGGCATCACCCGGGACAAGCTGCTGGTCAACATGGACGCCGACCGATGGAACGCGGTGATGGCGGTCAACCTGCAGGCCCAGCTGGACCTCACCCGGGCCCTGCTGGACGCCGAGGGCGTGCTGCGGCCCGGCGCGCGGGTGGTCGCGGTGAGCTCCCAGTCCGGGATCGCCGGCAACCGCGGGCAGACCAACTACGCGGCGTCCAAGGCGGGGGTGATCGGGATGGTCCGCGCGTGGGCGTCGGCGTTCGCCGAGCGCGGCGCGACGATCAACGCCGTCGCCCCCGGGTTCATCGTCACCGAGATGACCGCGCGGATGCCGTTCGGCACCCGGGAGATCGGGTCGCGGATCAACTCGCTGCAGCAGGGCGGCCTGCCGGTCGACGTCGCCGAGACCATCGCGTGGCTCGCGCAGCCGGCCAGCTCCGGCGTCAACGGCCAGGTCGTGCGGGTCTGCGGCCAGTCGATGCTGGGGGCGTGATGGCGACCGGACCGGAGCAGCCGCCCAGCCTGCCGGCGCTGTTCGCCCGCGCCGCGCTGACCGCGCGCGGCCGGGGCGGCGACCTGCCCGACACCCGGCTGGCGCGCACCGGCGTGGCGGTGGACCCCGCCGCCGTCGCCGCCTACGCGCGGGTCTGCGCCTTCCCGCTGACCGACGCGCTGCCGGCCACCTACCCGCACGTGCTCACCTTCCCGCTGCAGGTCGCGCTCATGGCCGACCGCGCCTTCCCGCTGGCCCTGCCCGGCCTGGTGCACGTGCGGAACCGGATCGACGTGCTCCGACCCGTCGGGCCGGGGGAGACCCTCGACCTCCAGGTCTGGGCCGAGCGGTTCGCCCGGCACCGCAGCGGCGCGACGGTCGACCTGTGCGCGTCGGTCTCCGCGGGCGGCGCGGAGGTGTGGCGCGGCCGGTCGACGTACCTGTCGCGCGGTGCCAGCGCGCCGGACGGCGCCCCGGACGCCGACCTCGACGTGACCGTGGGCGCCCTCCCCGAGGGGGCGATCCGCTGGCGGGTGCCCGACGACACCGGACGCCGCTACGCCAGGGTCTCCGGCGACGTGAACCCCATCCACCTGTCCGGGCTCACCGCGAAGGCCTTCGGCTTCAAGCGGGCGATCGCGCACGGCATGTGGGTCCAGGCGCGGGCGCTGGCGGCGCTGTCGGGCCGGCTGCCCGAGGCGCTGACCGTCGACGTGGCGTTCAAGAAGCCGCTGTTCCTGCCCTCGACGGTCAGCCTGGCCACCGCTCCGGTCGACGGCGGCTGGGACCTCGCGGTCCGCAACTCGACGTCCGGCGCCGACCACCTGCTGGGGACCGTCCGGCCGCTGTGACGGGCGGCGACGACCAGGTCACCTGATCGCCGCGCGTCCGCCCTCACGGTGGGCGGTGAGGGTGGGCGCGCTGCGAGACGGCGGCGTCTCCGGTGTGCTGGGGGCGTGGACCGGACCGATCCGACCGAGCACCCCCGCCCGCTGCTGCGCCGTCCCTGGACGTCGCTGGACGGGGAGTGGGAGTTCGCCGCAGACCCCGACCGCGCCGGCACCCCCGGCAGCGTCGCCTTCGACCGGCTCGTCCGGGTGCCCTACGCGCCCGAGACCCCGGCCAGCGGCGTCGCGTGGCAGGGGCCGCTGCGCCGCGCCTGGTACCGCCGGCCGCTGCCCGCGGCGGGCGGCGACCGCCGCACCGTGCTGCACCTCGGCGCGGTCGACCGGGTCTGCGACGTCTGGGTCGGCGGCACGCACGTGGCGCACCACGAGGGCGGCTACACGCCCTTCGCCGTCGACGTCACCGACGCCCTGGGGGAGGGCGCGGACCTCGTCGTCCGGGCCGACGACGACCCGGACGACCTCGAGGCGCCGCGCGGCAAGCAGGAGTGGCGGGACGAGCCGCACGACATCTGGTACCCCCGCACCACCGGCATCTGGCGCACCCCGTGGGTCGAGCACGTGTCGGCGCGGCGCATCGCCGACGTCCAGTGGCGGGCCGACCCGCTGACCCTCCGCGTCGACGTCCGGGTGGAGCTCGCCGTCCCCGTGACCGGCGCCCGGCTGCACCTGCGGCTGCGGTCCGGCGACCGGCTGCTCGCCGACGACGCCGTCCGGGTCGACGGGGCCGTCGTCGAGCGCACGGTCCAGGTGGGCGACGGCGGCTTCGACGACCGCTGGGGCCTGCTCTGGGAGCCCGGGAACGGCCGGCTGCTGGACGCCGAGCTCGCGCTCGTGGCCGACGACGGCGAGGTGCTCGACGAGGTGGAGAGCTACACGGCGCTGCGGTCGGTCGGCGCCGAGGACGGGCAGTTCCTCGTCAACGGCCGGCCGACCCGGCTGCGGCTGGTCCTCGACCAGGGGTACTGGTCGCAGACCGGTGCCACACCGCCGGACGTCGCCGCGCTCCGGCGCGACCTCGAGCTGACCCGGGCGCTGGGCTTCACCGGCGCGCGCAAGCACCAGAAGACCGAGGACCCCCGTTACCTCGCGCTCGCCGACCGGATGGGGCTGCTGGTCTGGGCGGAGATGCCCTCGGCGCACCGCCCCGGACCGACCGCCACCGCCCGCCTGCTGCGGGAGTGGCCGGACGTCGTCGCCGCGCACCGGGGCCACCCGAGCGTCGTCGCGTGGGTGCCGCTCAACGAGTCCTGGGGCGTGCAGGAGGCCGAGACCGACCGGCGGCAGCGGGCGCTGATCGAGGCGCTGGCCGCCGTCGCGGACGCGCAGGACGGCACCCGGCCGGTCTCGGCCAACGACGGCTGGGAGACCCTCGGCGGCGACGTGCTCGGCATCCACGACTACGGGCAGGACCCCGCTGAGCTGGCCGCGCGGTACCGGACGCGGGCCGACCTCGAGCGGCTGGCGACCACCCGCCGTCCCGACGGGCACCTGGCCGACCTCGACCGCGCCGGGACCGCCGGCCGCGCCGTCGTCCTGTCGGAGTTCGGCGGGGTGGCCCTGCGCGACACCGCCGACGACGTCCGCGGCTGGGGCTACGCCGAGGCCCGCTCACCCGAGGACCTGCTGACCCGCTACCGGGAGCAGTGGGCCGCCGTCCACGCGAGCGAGGCGCTCGCCGGCGCCTGCTGGACCCAGCTCACCGACACCTACCAGGAGGTCAACGGGCTGCTGACCATGGACCGGGTGCCCAAGTGCGACCCCGAGGTCCTGCGCCGGGCGACCCTCGGCCAGGACTGATCCTCGCGCGACCGGACGTCGCGTGACGGAGCGGTAACGATCACGGACCCGACCTGCGAGGTCGGGCGGACGGGTCCAGGGTCGGGAGCAGGCCGTCGCTCCCGAGCCCGCCCGGAGGTCCCCGTGCGCAGCAACCGACTCCTGCCCCTGCTCGCCGCCGGCGCGCTCGTGCTCAGCGCCTGCGGCGGCGGCGAGAGCGTCGACACCGGCGGAGGAGGCGGGGGCGGCGGCGGCGACAACGTGCTCGTGGCCGCGGTGGCCGCCCAACCCGACCAGTTCGACCCGCACAAGACCACGGCCTACCCCAGCTTCCAGGTGCTGGAGAACGTCTACGACACCCTCGTGGTCCCCAACCCCGAGGACCTCACGATGGAGCCGAGCCTGGCGACGGAGTGGGAGACCAGCGAGGACGGCCTGACCTGGACGTTCACCCTCCGGGACGGCGTCACCTTCCACGACGGCAGCGAGTTCGACTCCGCCGACGTCGTCTACTCCTACCGGCGGATCATCGACGAGGAGCTCGCCAACGCCTACCGGTTCGCCAGCGTCACCGCCGTCGAGGCGCCCGACCCGCAGACCGTGGTGATGCGGCTCAGCCAGCCGACGCCGAACCTGCTCGAGCGGATCGGCTCCTTCAAAGGCATGTCGATCCTGCCCGAGGGAGCGGCCGACCAGGTCGACCTGGCCACCGAGGCGGTCGGGACGGGGCCGTTCCGGCTGGAGAGCTCCGACGCGAGCAGCACCGTGCTCACCGCCTACGAGGACCACTGGGGCGGCGCGCCCAGCATCGACGGCGTCGAGTTCCGCTACATCACCGAGCCGGCCGCCGCGCTCACCGCGCTGCAGAACGGCGAGGTCCAGTGGACCGACAACATCCCGCCGCAGCAGATCGAGTCCCTCGAGGGCGACGACTCCCTGGAGCTGCAGACGACGCCGAGCGTCGACTACTGGTACATGTCGATGAACTACGCCCGCCCGCCGTTCGACAACCGCGACGTCCGGCGTGCGATCTCCTTCGCCGTCGACCGCGCGGCGGTCGCCGAGGCGGCGTGGTTCGGCGCGGCCCAGCCCAACCAGACCGCCATCCCGCAGGACAGCTTCTTCTACCACGACTACGCCCCGTTCCAGCGCGACCCCGAGCAGGCGCGGCAGCTGCTGGCGCAGGCCGGCGTGCAGACCCCGCTGACGATGGGCCTGATGGTCACCGACGAGTTCCCCGAGACGGTCACCGCGGCCCAGGTGATCGCCAGCCAGCTCGAGGAGGTCGGGATCACCGTCGAGATCGAGACCCTGGACTTCGCCACCTGGCTCGACCGGCAGGGCCAGGGCGACTTCGACGCCTTCCTGCTGGGCTGGCTGGGGAACCTCGACCCGGCCGCGTACTACCAGGAGCAGCACGTCACCGGCGGGTCGAACAACTACCAGGGGTACAGCAACCCGCAGGTCGACCAACTGCTGCAGCAGGGCGCCACCCTGGCCGACCAGGACGCGCGCAAGCAGGCCTACGACCAGGCCGCGCAGCTCATCGTCGACGACGTCTCCTACCTCTACCTCTACAACCCCGACGTGGTGCAGGGCTGGTCGCCCGGCCTGGCGGGCTACCAGATCCGGGCGGACAAGGCGATCAACTTCGAGAACGTGGAGCTGCCCTGACCGGCTACCTGCTCCGCCGCACCGGCCAGTCGGTGGTGGTGCTGGCGGGGGTGAGCGTGATCGTGTTCGCCCTGGTCCACCTGGTCCCCGGCGACCCGGTCCGGCTCGCGCTGGGCACCCGGTTCGACCAGGAGACCTACGACGCGCTACGGGCGCGCGCCGGCCTGGACCAGCCGCTGGTCGAGCAGTTCTTCGGCTGGTTCGGCCGGGCGCTCACCGGTGACCTCGGGGTGAGCTTCCGCAGCGGGGAGACGGTCACCTCGCTCATCGCCGAGCGGCTGCCGGCGACGCTGACCCTGGCGTTCGCCTCGATCCTGGTCGCGCTGGTCATCGCCGTCCCGCTGGGGACGCTCTCGGCGCTGCGGCCCCGGTCGGTGGTCGACCGGGTCGCCACGGTGCTCAGCCAGATCGGCATCTCGGTGCCGGAGTTCTGGATGGCGATCGTGCTCATCCTGGTCTTCGCCGGGACGCTGGGCTGGCTGCCCTCGGGCGGCTACGTCCCGCTCAGCGAGGACCCGCTCGGCTGGCTGGAGCGGCTGGTGATGCCGGCGGTGGTCACCGGCGTGGTGTCCGGCTCGGTGATCACCCGGTTCGTGCGCTCCAGCGTGCTGGAGGCGCTGGGTGCCGACCACGTCCGGACGGCGCAGGCGAAGGGGCTGCCCACCCGGCAGGTCTTCGGCTGGCACGTGCTGCGCAACGCGCTGCTCCCGCTGGTCACCATCACCGGCGTCCAGCTGGCCTACCTGCTCTCCGGCGTGGTGGTGGTGGAGATCGTCTTCGCCTGGCCGGGGCTGGGGCAGCTCGCCCTCCAGGCGGTCCAGGCCCGCGACTACCCGGTCCTCCAGGGGGCGATCCTGCTGTTCGCGGTGGTGTTCCTGGTGATCAACCTGGTGGTGGACCTGCTCTACACCGCCATCGACCCGCGGATCCGCCGATGAGACACAGTGGAGGCCTGCCGATGACACCCAGCCGGGTCCTGCTGCTGATGACACTCAGCCGGGTCCTGCTGCCATGACCGGCGCACCGCTGCCCGAGCCCGCCGTCTCCGCGACCGCCACCGACGCCGGCGTCCCCTCCCTGCAGCGCCCGGCCCGGCCGCGGTGGCGGGAGACCCTGGGACTGCTGGCCCGCAACCCCACGGCCGCCATCGCGGCGACGGTGCTGCTGCTGATCATCCTGATGGCGGTCTTCGACGAGACGCTGGCGCCCAGCGCGGCCAACGAGATCGACGTCGAGGACCGGCTCCAGCCGCCCAGCCTCGACCACCCGTTCGGCACCGACGACCTGGGCCGGGACATCCTCAGCCGCGTCGTCCTCGGCGCGGCCGTCTCGCTGCGGGTGGGGTTCCTCGCGGTCGCGTTCGCGCTGGTCGTCGGCAGCCTCATCGGGCTGCTGGCCGGCTTCTACGGCCGCTGGGTGGACGACGTCCTCATGCGGTCCATGGACATCCTGTTCGCCTTCCCCGCGGTGCTCCTGGCGATCGCGGTGCTCGCCGTCCGTGGTCCCGGGGCCGGCAACACGGCCCTGGCCATCGGCGTCGTCTACATCCCGGTGTTCGCCCGGGTCACCCGCGCCAGCGTGCTCGGCGTCCGGGAGGAGGTGTACGTGCGGGCCTCGCGGTCGGTGGGCGCCTCGGACGTCCGGCTGCTCACCCGGCACGTGCTGCCCAACGCGGCGCCGCCGATCATCGTGCAGACCTCGATCAGCCTGGCGTTCGCCGTCCTCGCCGAGGCGGCGCTGTCCTTCCTCGGGCTGGGCACGCAGCCACCCAACCCGTCCTGGGGGCTGATGCTCGCCGAGGGCCGCGGGTTCATCGACATCGCGTGGTGGCTGGCGTTCTTCCCGGGCATGGCCATCTTCGTGACGGTCCTCTGCTTCAACCTGCTGGGCGACGGGCTGCGCGACGTGCTCGACCCGCGGCAGCGGACGCTCATGGCGGGGGGCGGGCGGTGAGCGACCCTGTCGTCCGGCCGGCTCCGCCGGGCGGGAGCGAACCAGGCGAGTCGATGACGGCTCCGGTGCTGGAGGTCGACGACCTGCGGGTGGACCTGCGGACGCCGCGCGGGACGGCGCAGGTCGTCAACGGGCTCAGCTACAGCGTCGGGCAGGGCGAGACCGTGGCCGTGGTGGGCGAGTCCGGCAGCGGCAAGAGCGTCTCGGTCCTGGCGCTGCTCGGGCTGCTGCCACCGCGGGTCGCCACGGTCACCGGGCAGGCGCTGCTGCACGGGGAGGACCTGCTCACCATGCGCCCCGAGCGGCTGCGCGAGGTGCGCGGACCGGGCGTGGGGATGGTCTTCCAGGACCCGATGACCTCGCTCAACCCCGTCCTGACCGTGGGCCGGCAGCTGGTCGAGGGCATCCGGGCGCACCAGGACGTGGCCAAGGCCGCGGCCCGTGACCGGGCGGCCGAGCTGCTCGCCGAGGTCGGCCTGCCCGACCCGCGGCGGGCGCTGGACCGCTATCCGCACGAGCTCTCCGGCGGCATGCGGCAGCGGGTGATGATCGCCATCGCCCTGAGCAACTCACCGGCGCTGCTCATCGCCGACGAGGCCACCACCGCCCTCGACGTGACCGTGCAGGCGCAGATCCTCGACCTGGTCGAGGAGCTGCAGGCCGAGCACGGCACCGGCGTCGTCTGGATCACCCACGACCTGGGCGTCGTCGCGGGGATCGCCGACCGGGTGCTGGTCATGTACGGCGGCCGCTGCGTGGAGGACGGCACGGCGGACGACGTCCTCGAGCGCCCCGCCCACCCCTACACGCGCGGGCTGCTCGGCGCGCTGCCCGACCTGAGCGCGGCGGACGGCGGCGAGCTGGCCACCGTGCCCGGTGTGCCGCCCGCGCCGACCGACCTCCCGCCGGGCTGCGTGTTCTGGCCGCGCTGTCCGGTGCGGGCGGACCCCCGCTGCGCGACCGAGCAGCCCCCGCTGGCAGCCGTCGGCCCGTCGGCGGGGCTCCGGCCGCACCGGGCCGCGACGTGGTGTTCGGAGGGCCGATGAGCTCGGACGACGTGCTGGTCTCCGCGCGCGGGCTGGAGGTGCACTTCCCGGTCCGCTCCGGCGGCGCGCTGCGGCGGACCACCGGGGTGCTGCGCGCGGTCGACGGCGTGGACCTCGACGTGTACCGCGGCGAGACGCTGGGACTGGTGGGGGAGTCCGGCTGCGGGAAGTCCACCCTGGGCAACGCGCTGCTCCGGCTGGTGCCGTCCACCGGCGGGACGATCACCTTCGACGGCATCGACGTCACCGCGCTGGGCAAGCGCGGGCTGCGCGACCTGCGCCGGCGGGCCGGGATGGTGTTCCAGGACCCGTTCGCCTCGCTCGACCCCCGCCGGACGGTGGCGCAGACGGTGTCCGAGCCGCTGGAGGTGCACGGCCTCCACGGCGGCCGGCGGGAGCGGGCCCAGCGGGTCGCCGAGCTGCTGGAGCTGGTGGGCCTGGACCCTGCCGTCGCCGGCCGCTATCCGCACGAGTTCTCCGGTGGCCAGCGGCAGCGCGTCGGCATCGCCCGCGCGCTGGCCGGGGAACCGGACTTCCTGGTCTGCGACGAGGCGATCGCCTCACTCGACGTCAGCGTGCAGGCGCAGGTGCTCAACCTGCTGCGCCGGCTGCAGCGGCACCTGGGGCTGACCCTGCTGTTCATCTCGCACGACCTGTCCGCCGTCCGCCACGTCTCCGACCGGATCGCGGTCATGTACCTGGGCCGGATCGTCGAGGTCGGGCCGGCGTCGGCCGTCGGCTCGGACCCGCAGATGCCCTACACGCAGGCGCTGCTGTCCGCCGTCCCGGTGCCCCACCCGGAGCTGGAGCGCTCCCGCCGGCGGATCGTGCTCAGCGGCGACGTCCCCTCGCCGGCCGACGTGCCCAGCGGCTGCCGGTTCCGCACCCGCTGCCCGTACGCGTTCGAGCCGTGCCCGGACGTCGACCCTGCGCTGCAGCCGGCCGGTGCGCCCGGGCAGCTGGCGGCCTGCCACCTGCACGGGGTGGTCGGGACGCCGGTCGAGCGCGAGGAGGTCCCGGCCTCGGCCGAGTGAGGCCTGGCTCGGGGCGCGGCGTCCCTGGTAGGACTGCCGCGTGCAGACGGCGGAACTGCGCGACCGGTTCGCCTCCAGCGCGGTGGCCCGCCTGGCGACCGTGCGGCCCGACGGCGCCCCGCACCTGGTCCCTGTCGTCTTCGCGCTCGTCGGCGACGTCGTCTACTCGGCCGTCGACGCCAAGCCCAAGCGCTCGTCGCGGCTGCAGCGCCTGACCGACGTGCGGGCCGACCCGCGCTGTGCCCTGCTGGTCGACCACTACGAGGACGACTGGTCGAGGCTGTGGTGGGTCCGGGCGGACGGCACGGCCGAGGTCGTCGACGAGCCTGCCGCCCACCCGGGGCTGGCCGCGCTGGTCGACCGGCACCCCCAGTACCGCGAGGAGCCCCCGGCCGGGCCGCTCCTCGTCGTCACCGTCCAGCGGTGGAGTGGCTGGTCGGGCACGTCCTGACACGGAGGAGTCCAGCGTGGAGATCGGCATCGGCATCCCGAACAGCGTCCGCGGCACCACGGGCGCCCAGCTCCTCGAGTGGGGGAGGCGAGCCGAGGCGGCGGGGTTCTCCACGCTGGCCTCGATCGGCGCGGTCTCCTATCCCAGTTACGAGGAGCTGACCGTGTTCGCCGCCGTCGGGGCGGTGACCGAGCGGATCCGGTTCCTCCCCAACGTGCTCATCGCGCCCGCGCGCAGCACCGCGGAGCTGGCCAAGCAGGCGGCCACCGTGCAGGAGCTCACCGGCGGCCGACTGACCCTGGGCCTGGGCGTGGGGTGGCGGGAGGCCGACTACACGCTCACCGGCCGCGACTTCGCCGGGCGCGGTCGCCTGTTCGACCAGCAACTGGCCGACCTGCGCCGGGCGTGGGCCGGAGAGCCGATCGCCGAGGGCACCCGACCGGCCGCGCCGGAGACCGAGCACCCCGGCGTGCCGATCCTGGTCGGCGGCAACACCGACGCGGCCGTCCGCAGGGCGGTCGAGCACGGTATCGGCTGGACCGCGGGCGGGCTGCCGCCGGAGGCGACCGCGCCGTTCGTCGAGAAGGTCCGGGCCGCGTGGCAGGACGCCGGCCGTGAGGGCTCGCCGCGCATCGTGGCGCTCAACTACTTCTCCCTCGGCGACACCGAGGAGGCTTCACGCGCCTACCTGCTGGACTACTACGAGCCGATGGGGCGGGAGACGGCCGAGTTCATCGCCGGCAGCGCACACCGGTCGCCGCAGGCCATCAAGGACGTCATCGCGGGGTTCGCCGAGATCGGCGTGGACGAGCTGGTCCTCGACCCGACCGTCCCCGACCCGGCGCAGGTCGACCTGCTCGCCGAGGTGGCCCTCTGACCGGCGTCTCCGCGAGGCCGGATGACGAGGGGACCCGGCGGTCGGCGCGTGCCCGCGGGTGGGCAGCGGGGCGGTGTGCCAGGCTGGCGCGGTGGCAGTCGCGGAGCAGCGCAGTGGTGGGCGGACCGAGGCCGTCCGGACCTACAAGGGGCACGGGGTCCACGCGGCGCCGGGTGTGCACGAGTACGCCGTCGAGCTGGTGCGGCAGGCGCTGCCGCAGGGCGGCCGGATCCTCGAGGTCGGCTCCGGGTGCGGCGCGCTGGCGCTGCGGCTGCGCGACGCGGGCTTCGACGTCGTCCCGACCGACCTGGACCCGCCGCACGACTGGATCGCGCGGCTCGACCTGGACGCCCCCGAGTGGACCGACGACACCCGCGGCCCGTTCGACATGGTGCTGTGCGTCGAGACCCTGGAGCACGTGGAGAACCCGCGCCAGGTGCTGCGGCAGATCCGGTCCCTGCTCCGGCCGGGCGACCGGCTGCTGGTCAGCACGCCGAACATCACCCACCCGCACTCGCGGCTGAAGAACTTCCTGGTCGGCTCGCCCTACATCTTCGGGCCGGAGTTCTACCACTCACCCGGGCACATCACGATCCTCCCGGACTGGATGCTCACCGAGCACGTGCGTCTCGCCGGGTTCGACCGGATCGAGGTCACCAATGCCGGCGACACCTTCTACAGCGGGCTGACGCGCCTGGCCTACCGGGTCGAGATGGCGGTGCTCCGGCTGTTCCGCCTGCGGGCGCGGGCCGCCCGCGGCGACGGGATCTGCACGTTCGTCACCGCCGTGGCCGTCTGAGCGTCCTCGGTCACGCGGCGGCGGGGACGGCGGCCGCGGCGCTCCGGGCCGGTGCGGCCGGCCGCCTGCGCAGCGCCCACTCGACCACGGCGAGGTTGATGACCCAGCCCGCGAGCATCAGCAGCACCCGCGGGGTCCCGCTCGGCTGGCCGACGAGCAGCGTCCAGGGCAGGTGGGTCAGGACCTGGGTGCCCGCGCCCAGCCCGATCGCGTAGCCGCGGGCCATCCAGGCGCGGTGGGCGGCGACGTCCCGACGGTGGATCGCGGTGACGCCGAGGACCAGGCAGGCGGCCATGGCCGTGCCGAAGACCAGGCGCATCGGGGTCAGCAGCACGTCGTCGGCGGGTGGGCGGGCGTAGGACAGCGCCATCCACACCCCGGACAGCGCCGCGGCCAGCCCGCACGGCACGAGCACCCGTCCGGCGACGCGGTGCCAGCCGGGCCTGCGGCGGCGGAGGCCGGGGACGAACTGCAGCGCACCCAGGAGGCAGTAGGCGCTCGCGCCCACGACGTGCACCACCAGGGGGACCGGCGAGGCGAGGAACCGGGCGTTGTCGGCCGTCATCTGCGCTCCGGTGCCGATCTCCGCGACCCGGGCCGCACCGGCGAGCACCGGGACGGCGCTGAGCAGCACCAGGCCGATGAGGACCAGCCACTGCCGCGTGCTGGAGGACATCGCACCCCGTCCCTTCGGATCGCCTGGGTGTACGGCGTACACCTGATGCGGGAGACCATAGGTGTACGCTGTACACCCGTCAAGATCCGGGAGGACGTCGATGCCGCGGGACGTCGAGGCTCGCCGCAGGGAGCCCCTCACCCGCGACCGCGTGCTGCAGGCCGCGGTCGCCCTGGCCGACGAGGCCGGCATCGCGGCGGTGAGCATGCGCCGGCTCGCCCAGCAGCTGGGCGTCGTCCCGATGGCGCTCTACAAGCACGTCGCCGACAAGGAGGCGCTGCTCGACGGCATGGTCGACGTCGTCATCGGTGAGTTCGAGGCCCCGGCACCTGGCGCGGACTGGAGGGACGCCGTCCGGCAGCGGCTGCTCTCGGCGCGCCGTGCGGTGCTCCGGCACCCGTGGGCCCGGCAGGCGATCGAGTCGCGGACCCGCCGGACCCCCGTCGTCCTCGGTTACATGGACGCCGTGACCGGCACGTTCCTCGCCGGCGGGCTGTCGGCGGACCTGACCCACCACGTGATGCACGCCCTCGGCAACCGCATCTGGGGGTTCAGCCCCGAGCTGTTCGAGGAACCCCGCGACGAGGACGCGCCGGGCCCCGGTCCGGAGGAGCAGGCGGCGATGGCCGGCGAGTTCGCGCGGCGGTACCCGCACGTCCTGGCGATCGCCACGGCCGCGACAGGTGGCGACCTGTCCGCCGTCGGCCGGGGCTGCGACGAGCAGTTCGAGTTCGAGTTCGCCCTCGACCTGCTGCTCGACGGCGCCGAGCGGCTGCACCGAGGCGGCTGGCGCTCCGGGGGCACGGCCCGGACGACGGCGGGATAGCCTCGACCCGCCAGGAGGGCTCGCCTAGTGGCCGATGGCGGCGGTCTTGAAAACCGCTATGGGGTGACACCCATCGTGGGTTCGAATCCCACGCCCTCCGCTCGCGCTCCGGCGGGCTAGCGTCGTGCCGTGGCCGCCGCTCCCTTCCGTCCGCCCTGGTTCGGCAACCGGGGCGTGCAGGTGCTCGCCGCCGGAGCGCTCGTCTACAGCCTCGTGCAGCTGGTGGTGCAGGCCGTGGACGGCGAGTGGGGCGAGGCCTTCCTGAGCTTCGCCTGGAGCGTCCTGTTCGGCTACGTGCTGGTGGAGTCGCTGCGCTTCCGCCGGCAGCAGGACGCGGCGCGGGACGAGCCGGCCGGGCCCGGCGACTGACCGTCCGCTCAGGAGCCCAGGTTCGTCAGCTCGTTCACGCACAGGACGACGAACAGCACCGCGGCCCCGCTCAGCAGCACGTTGGACAGCCAGCCGTTGCGCCACCGCTCCGGCGCCCGCCGGCTGTTGAGCAGCCACAGCAGGGTCCCGGCCAGGAACGGCATGAAGAACGCGCCGAGCGCGCCGTAGGCGACGACGAGGGCGAAGGGCTGGCCGAGGAACAGCAGGCTGATCGGCGGGAAGGTCAGCCACAGCAGGTACGCGCGGTAGGGCCAGCTGCGCTCGGCCGGCCCCTCCGCCAGCTGCCCCGACGCGCGCTTCGACGTCCGCACGAAGTCGGTGAACAGCAGGCTGACCCCCTGCCAGACGCCGAGCAGCGAGGAGAACGAGGTCGCGAAGAAGCCGACCAGGAACAGTGTGCCGACCACGTCCCCGAACCGGTCCCGGAGGACCTCGTCGAGGTCGAGCAGGCCGCGGTCACCCTCGGTCAGGGCGATGCCGGTGGCGTACAGCAGCTCCGCGCCGACGATGAGCATGGCGACCACGAAGACACCGGTCGTGATGTAGGCGACCCGGTTGTCCAGCCGCATGACCTTCATCCACGACGCGTCCCGCCAGCCCTTGGCGTTGACCCAGTAGCCGTACGCGGCCATCGTGATCGTCCCGCCGACGCCGCCCACCAGGCCCAGCGTGTAGACGGCCGACCCCTCCGGCAGCCGCGGCACCAGGCCGGAGAGCGTCGCGCCGACGTCGGGGACGACGAGCACCGCCAGCCCGACGACCACGACGAACATGACCCCGATGAGGACGGTCATCGCCTTCTCGAACAGGCGGTAGTTGCCGAACCAGACGAACGCCAGCCCGACGAGGCCGCAGAGGATCCCCCACGCGGGGATGCTCAGCGCCGGGAACAGCGCCGCCAGCGGCAGGGCGGACGACGTCATCGCGGTGGCGCCGTAGACGAAGCCCCAGACCACCACGTAGACGAGGAAGTAGACCGAGGTCCAGCTGCCCAGCGAGCGCCACCCGGCGAAGATCGTCGACCCGGTGGCCAGGTGCCAGCGCCCGGTCGCCTCGGCCAGCGCGATCTTCACGACGACGCCGAGCACGACCGCCCACATCAGCGCGTAGCCGAACCGGGAGCCCGCGATGAGCGTGGCGACGAGGTCCCCGGCGCCCACCCCGGTGGCCGCGACGACGATCCCGGGACCGACGACGCTCCATCGCCGGGTGCGCTGCTGCTCTGCCTCGGGGGAGGCGGTCACGTCCTGGCTGAGGTGCTCGTTGTCCGGCACGGCAGTGCCCTCCGCGGTGTCGACGACCGCCCCTCAGTGCAGCGGACGGCGACCCGGGTGGCAACCGCAGGTCAGGCCCGGATGAGCAGCTCGCCCCCGTCGGCGGCGAACTCGCGGCGCATCTGGCGCAGGATGTCCAGGCCGTCGGCGTCCGCGGCGCGCACCCCGCGGAGGTCGAGCACCACGCGGGCGTGCCCGCTGCCGCGCAGCCCGTCGGCGGTCCCGCGCAGCAGGTCGGCGCCGAGCGAGGTCAGCGTCCCGCTGGCCCGGATCAGCCCCGCCTGCCGGTCGACCACCTCGGTGAGGGACGGCGCGTTCACGCGGCCGCTGCCGGCTCGACCGCGATCACGTGCCACAGGCCGGTGCGGCGCAGCAGGTCCTGGGTCCGCCGGTTGGCCCCGCGCAGCACCACCGCCCCACCGCGGGCCCGGCAGGTGCGGTGCGCCCAGAGGAAGCTCGCGACCGCGGGGCTGGACAACTGCGTCACGGCGGAGAGGTCGACCACCACGCGCCGGGCGCCGGCCAGGAGGGCGTCGCGCAGCAGCCAGCGGACGTCGGCCAGGCCGTCGGCGAGCAGGGTGTCGTCGAGGTGGATCGTCACCACGTCGGTCCCCGCCGCGGACTCCGGCCGGGGGAGCGCCCTCGCGGGGGCCACAGGTCCCGGGGCCATGGGCATCGCAGTCCTCCTCCGTGCAGTGGGTCCGATCGTGCGGGCGCTCGCTGACAGGGTCGTGGGAGGAGTTTGCGATCCCGCCGGGAGTTGGTTTGCGATCCGGTGACGACCGGCCGAACCCCTGGTGGGCGGTGGCAGCATGGCCCGAGTGGCACCGCGTCTGCTGGTCGTCGAGGACGACGACCCGATCCGGACTGCCCTGCGCTGGGCACTCGAGGACGAGGGGTACGACGTCGCGGAGGCCGCGAGTGGCGAGGAGGCGGTCGCCGTCGTCGCCACCGCCGCGCCGGACCTGATGGTCGTCGACCTGATGCTCGGCCCGATGGACGGCTTCGAGGTCATCCGCGAGGTCCGCCGCGACCACGACCTGCCGATCATCGTCGTGAGCGCCCGCGCCGACACCCACGACATCGTGGCGGCGCTGGAGGCCGGCGCCGACGACTACGTGACCAAGCCGTTCCAGGTCAAGGAGATCACCGCGCGGCTGCGGGCGCTGCGCAGGCGTGCGGGGACGGGTGCGGGCAGCGTCCCGGACGCCGGCCGACCGGCCGAGGTGGTCCTCGACCGGCACCCGGAGGCGCCGCTGGTGCTGCGCGAGATGCGGGGGACCGTCCACCGCGGCGACAGGCAGCTGCCGCTCACCCTGACCGAGTTCCGGCTGCTGTGCGAGCTGGCCGCAGCTCCCGGGCGGGTCTTCAGCCGGCAGGCGCTGCTCGAACGGGTGTGGGCGCACGGGTTCTTCGGCGACGAGCGGATCGTCGACGTCCACATCCGGCGGCTGCGCACCAAGGTGGAGCTCGACCCCGGCGCGCCGCGGATCGTGGTGACCGTGCGCGGGCTGGGCTACCGGCTGGACCCCCAGTGAGCGGACAGGGGCGGAAGCCCGACAGCGAGCGCCGGCGAGCGAGGAGCGGAGCGCCCTGCGGGAGTGAACCGGGGGCACAGCGCGGACAGGGGCGGAAGCCCGACAGCGAGCGCCGGCGAGCGAGGAGCGGAGCGCCCCGCGGGAGCGAACCGGGGGCACGGTGAGGCGGGCCCTCGGCGGGCGGGGGCTGCGGGCGCGGATCGTGCTCGGCTTCGCCGCGGGCACGCTCCTGGTCTCGGCGGTCCTGGTGACGACGACCTTCCTGCTGGCCCGCGGCTACCTGCTCGACCAGCGGGAGGCGTCGCTGACCCGGCAGGCGCTCGCCGACGCCAACGTGCTCAGCAGCCGGCTGGCGACCGCGGGCACCGAGGTCGGCGACGCGGTGGGGGAGCTGGTCCCCTCGGGCGGGGCCGGCGTCGTCGTCCGCAGCGGGGACTCGTGGTTCTCCTCGAGCCTGGACGTCGGTGCGCGTGACGTCCCGGCCGAGCTGCGCGCCATGGTCGAGGCGGGCTCGGCCGGCACGGTCCGCGTGGACACCGCGTCCGGCCCGGCCCTGCTGGTGGGGATCCCGGTCGCCGCCGACGTCGAGTTCTACGAGCTGTCCCCGCTCACCGAGCTGCAGCAGGTGCTGCGGACCTTGGGCACGGTCCTGGGCGCCGGGGCTCTCGCCGCCACCGCCGCGGGAGCGGCCTTCGGCTGGTGGGCCAGCCGGCGCGCGGTCGCGCCGCTGGAGCAGGTCGCCGCGGCCGCGACGCGCATCGCCGGTGGCGAGCTGACCACCCGGCTGCCCCCGACCGAGGACCCCGACCTGCTGGCCATCGTGGCCAGCTTCAACAGCATGGTGGACGCGCTGGCCGCACGGATCGAGCGGGACGCCCGGTTCGTCGCCGACGTCAGCCACGAGCTGCGCAGCCCGCTGACCGGCGTCGTCACGGCCGTGGAGGTGCTGGCCGCCCGCCGGTCGGAGCTCTCCCCGCGCGGGGACCAGGCGCTGGCGCTGGTCGAGGGCGAGCTGGCCCGGTTCCGGCAGATGCTCGACGACCTGCTGGAGCTCGCCCGCCTCGACGGTGCCCCACCCTGCGACCGGGAGACGACGGTGTCCATGACCGCGCTGGTCCGCGAGGTGCTGGCCGGCGGACGGCGGGAGCCGGGTCTGCTGCACGCCGACTCCGACGAGGAGACGACCGTGGTCGGGGACAAGACCGGGCTGGAGCGGGCCGTGCGCAACCTGTTGGACAACGCCGACCGGCACGCCGGCGGCCCGTGCGCCGTGCGCGTGCGGCGGTGCGACGGGACCGTCGTGGTGAGCGTGGACGACGCCGGGCCGGGGGTGCCCTCGGAGGAACGCGAGCGGGTGTTCGAGCGGTTCGCCCGGGGCCCGAGGGCCGCCCGGCGGTCCCTGCCCGGCGCCGGGCTCGGGCTGGCCATCGTCGCCGAGACCGCTGCCCGGCACGGCGGCGCCGCCTGGTGCAGCACCGCACCCGAGGGTGGCGCGCGGTTCAGCCTGTCGGTCCCCCGGGGGTCCCGGTGAGCGGCCGGCGCGGGCTCGTCGTCGCCGCGCTGGTCGCCGTCCTGACCGGGTGCGGCGTCCCGACCGGCGGGCCGGTGGAGACGATCCCGGAGTCCGACGTCCCCCGCGGGCTGGCCTCACCGAGCGCCACCGCACCGGCGCCGGCCGAGCCCGAGCCGATGGCCGAGCCCACGCGCGTCTACCTCGTGGCCCGCGACGACAGCCTCGTCCCGCGGCCCCGGGAGGTGACCGGCCGGGAGGTGCGCGACCGGCTCGACGCCCTGCTGAGGACGCTCGCCGCCGGGCCGACCGCCGACGAGCGGGAGCTGCAGCTGTCCACCGCGCTGCCGCCGGACGTCGAGCTGGCGGTCACCGACGTCGCCGCGGGGACGGTGACCATCGACCTCTCCGGGCCGGCGGAGGCACCCACCGGCCTGGACAGCCGCCGGGCCGTCGGCCAGGTGGTCCTCTCCGCCACGAGCGTGCCGGGGGTGGACGAGGTCGTCCTCACCATCGACGGCGACCGCGTCGAGGCGCCGCTGCCGTCCGGGGAACTGTCCCCGGACCCCCTCTCGGCGGAGGACTACGCCGCGCTCCTCCCCGCCCCGCCCACCCCGGCGCCGGCGCCGGCGTCCTGACCGAGCCCGCCCGGTGTCATCCCCCCGAGGGGGGAGGCGTCCCTCCAGCACCGCCGTCAGGACGTCGATGGGGAGGGTGTGGAGATCCCCGCCTCGCTGAGGGCCCGGCAGCCGCGCTCGGCTGCGCGGTCGGGCGCCGTCGTCATGGTGGTCTCCGGGCTGGT
This sequence comes from Geodermatophilus sp. SYSU D01105, assembly GCF_054050095.1. Taxonomy (NCBI): domain Bacteria; kingdom Bacillati; phylum Actinomycetota; class Actinomycetes; order Geodermatophilales; family Geodermatophilaceae; genus Geodermatophilus; species Geodermatophilus sp. SYSU D01105. Next base: position 149,285 of record NZ_JBJGYR010000002.1, on the reverse strand, counting down.
CCTGGCCGTCACGACCACCGTGGGGCCCAACGGTGCCAGCCTCGTCGCCCGCAGCGCGGTCTGGGCCAGCGTCGCGCTGCTGCTCGGCGCCGCGCTCGGCTGCCTGCTGCTGCGCCCCGATCGCCTGGACCGGTCCGGCGCCTTCCCGCTGATCGGGATCAGCGGCGTCCTGCTCGTGTGCGGGCTCAACACGCTCACCAGCGACCCGTCCGCCGCGGCGCAGGCCTTCCTCGCCTTCCCGGTGCTGTGGAGCGCCGCGCACCTGCGACGCTGGGCCGTCGTGCTGGTGACGGGGGCAGCCGTCGTCCTCGACGGCGCCACGCTGCTCCACCTGGTGCCGGTCGAGGCGGCGCTCACCGACCTGGTCTTCTTCGGCGCCGTGCTGGTCGTGGTGGCCGCGATGCTGGTCCGCGCCGGCGAGACGAACGACGCGCTGGTGCGCGCCCTCCAGCAGCAGGCCACCGTGGACGGGCTGACCGGCCTGGTCACCCGGCGGGTGCTGGACGAGGCGCTGGCCGAGGCGCTGGAGGGTGCGGGGTCCGGTGCCGGGACGGCGCTGGTGCTGGTCGACGTGGACTCCTTCAAGCAGATCAACGACGCGCACGGGCACCCGGTGGGGGACGACGCGCTGGTGCACCTGGCCGGGGTCATCCGGCGGCAGGTCCGCGCCGGGGACGCCGTGGTCGGCCGGCTGGGCGGCGACGAGCTGGCGGTGCTGCTGCCCGGGTGCGTCCCGGAGACGGCGACGCGGAGGGCGGGGGAGCTGCTCGAGGCGGTCCGCGCGACGCCCCTGACCCTGCCGGACGGGACGCTGCTGGCCCTGTCGGTCAGCGTGGGGGTGGCGCACGCGCCCCGGGACGCGACCCGGGTGCGGGAGCTGTACGCGGCGGCCGACGCGGCGCTGTACCGGGCCAAGCGGGGCGGCCGCGGCCGCGTCGAGGTCGCTCCGGGCCCCGCCTGACCGCGCCGGGCCCGCTCGACCGCCGGGACCGTCCGGCCGCGCTCAGTCCCGCCGGACCAGCCGCCGGGCCGTCGCGGCCAGCGTGCGCCCGGTGAGCCGGCCGTCGGCCAGGCCCAGGGCCACCACGTCGTCGAAGACCCGGTGGTCGGCGCCGGCCGCCCGGAACGCGGCGTCCATCACCGCGGGCCACCGGCTCAGCGCGGACGCCAGCGACGAGGAGCGCAGGTGCCCGGCCAGCCGGCGGTCCAGCATCACCCGGTACCGCTCCCCGGCCCGTGGCCCGGCCCCGGCCGCCACCCCGGCCAGCGCACCGGACAGGACGGCGTAGAAGATCCCCTCCCCGGTCAGCGGGTTCACCAGGCCGGCCGCGTCTCCGGCGAGCAGCACCCGCCCGTCGGGCAGCCGGGGCCGACCGGTCGACAGCGGCAGCCGGTGCGCCCGCAGCGACCCCGGCGCCACCCCCGGCAGCAGCCGGTGCAGCCCGTCGACCAGCGCGGCCCGCGTGGCCCCACCGGACACCAGCTCCCCGTAGCCGACGTTGGCCCGGCCGTCCCCGAGCGGGAACGACCACGCGTAGGCCGGCCACCGCTGCTCGGTGGTGACCAGCAGTTGGGTGCCGGCCTGGCCGGGCAGTTCGGGGGCGTAGCCCCGGATCGCCACGGCGAGCCGGTCGGGGCGGTGGGTGGGCAGGCCCAGGGCCCGGCGGACGACGGACTCCGCGCCGTCCGCCCCCACCACGACCGATGCGCGGATCGTCCCGTCGACGGTCACTCCGTCGGGGTCGGACCGCAGGGTCCGCACGACGTGCCGCCGGAACCGCGCTCCGCGGTCGAGGGCGACGCGCAGGAGCCGGTCGTCGAGCACCGCCCGCGGGACCACGTGCGACGGGCGCGCCGTGGCCCGGTCGACCGTCGCCCCACCCGGCGAGCGCAGCGCGAGCCGTGGCACGGGTGGGGAGCCGGCCACCAGCTGCGCGGGGTCGACGCCGAGGTGGGCGAGCACGTCGAGGGCCTCGGGGGCGACGCCGTCCCCGCAGACCTTGTCGCGCGGGAACTCCGCGCGGTCGACGACCAGCACCGACGCGCCGGTGCGCAGCACCGCCAGCGCGGCCGCAGCCCCGGCCGGGCCACCGCCGACCACGACGACGTCCCAGCGCTCCACGAGCGCCGACGCTAGGCGGTCGGCGCGCCGAGGGCCCGGCGAGGCGGGGCGGCGGCGAGCGTGCCGGGTCCGTCGCGCCGGGGCGGCCGGGTCACGGCGGTGTCGGCGTCCACTTGCGTGCGGGGTGCTCGTAGCGGGCGACGAAGTCCAGCAGCCCGTCGGCGTCGGTGACCACGCCCAGCGCGTCCAGCCGGCGGGCGTCGAGGTAGCCGTCGTCGACCATGCGGCGCAGCTGGGTCAGCAGCGGCTGCCAGAAGCCGTCGACGTCGACCAGCAGCGTGGGCTTGGCGTGCAGGCCGAGCATGCCCCAGGTCCAGGCCTCGAACAGCTCCTCCAGCGTGCCGGCGGCGCCGGGGAGCGCGACGAAGGCGTCGGCGAGCTCGGCCATCCGCGCCTTGCGCTCGTGCATCGAGCCGACGACCTCCAGCTGGGGCAGGCCGGGGTGGGCGACCTCGTCGTCGGCCAGGTGCTGCGGGATGACGCCGACCACCTCGCCGCCGGCGGCCAGCGCGGCGTCGGCGACGACGCCCATCAGGCCGACGCGGCCACCGCCGTAGACGATGCCGACCCCGGCCCGGGCCAGGTCCGTGGCCAGGTCGGCGGCGGCCTGCTGGTGGGACGGTGGACCGCTCAGGGACCCGGTGAAGACGGCGACGCGCACGTCCCGAGCCTGGCACGGCAGCGACAGCGGAGTGGCAGGGGTGCGGGATCCGCGCCGTCGTACTCCGCTCGGGGTTCACTGGAGGCGTGTTCTCCTCGACCGACGGCTGGGTGACGTGTTCGTTCGGCCACCGGCACTGGGGACTGCTCGGTGCGGCCGGGCTGCTCGTGCACCGGGACGGCGCCGACGGCACCGAGCTGCTGCTGCAGCACCGGGCCACGTGGTCCCACCACGGCGGCACCTGGGGCACCCCCGGCGGGGCGCTGCACGCGGGCGAGACCGCCGAGCACGGCGCGCTGCGTGAGGTCCGCGAGGAGCTGGGCCTGCTCCCCGACGACCTCCGGCTCGGCGCCTCCTCGGTCGACGACCACGGCGGCTGGTCCTACACCACCGTGCTGGCCCGCCCGCTGCGCCGCATCGAGCCCGGCGACCTGCGGCTGGACGGCGAGAGCGACGGCGTGGCCTGGATCCCGCTGGCCGACCTCGCGTCGGTGCCCCTGCACCCGGGCTTCGAGGCGTCGCTGACCCGGCTGCACGACCTGCTCTCCCGGCCGCCGGTGTAGGACACGACACCCCGCCCTGCGCGCTCGGACACGGGTGTCGCTCCCTACACCCCCGGCGTCACGGTGACCGTCAGCGCGCGGTGGTCGCCGACCGGCAGCACCCGCGTGCCGCCGTCCCGGGCCCGCAGGCCGTCGCCGAGCGCGAGCACGTGGTCCAGCTGCACCCGGGGGTCGGCGGCGGGGAAGCTCGGCGCCCGCACCAGCGAGGTGGCCCGGAGCAGCCGCGCGGGCACGGTGCCCGGCAGGTTGAGGTCGCCGGCCAGCACCACCGGGCCGGGGAGCCCGGCCAGCCACCGGCGCAGCCGCCGCAGCTGACGGACGGCCGTGTGCGGGGCGAACGACAGGTGGGTGGTGACGACGGTGAGGTGGGCCAGCCGGGCGGCCAGCGCGATCCGGGGCTCGTCGGGGACCCACCACCAGCGCCGGCCGCCCGTGCGCGGGTCGGGGCCCTGCACCGGCAGCCGGGCGCGGCCGGTGCCCAGCCCGAGGACCGACCAGTCGAGGACCGGCAGCCGGCTGATCAGCGCGACCCCGTAGACCGGCCCGGCCGTCGCCGGGTGCGGCCCGCGCACCGCCGGCTCGGCGGGGGTCCAGCTGCGGAACGGGTCGGGCGTGCCGGTCAGGGTGACCGCGCCCCGCCAGTGCGCGGCGTCGAGCCCCTCGGCCAGGACGGCGGCCTGGTCGGTGCGGTGCGAGCGCGGCTGCCCGGCGTCCACCTCCTGGACGGCGAGCACGTCGACGTCGAGCCCCTCCACCGCTGCCCGCAGCTCACCGGGGGTCAGGAGGGCCCCCGTCGCGCTGCGCCCCGAGGCGATGTTGGCGGTGCCGATCCGCACGGGCGACGGGTCGGTCACGGCCCGACGCTACCCGGCGGTCCGCGCTCGACGTGCCCCTGCGTGCGGGTCCGCTTACCGTGAGCGCGATCTCGTCGATCCACGGAGGAGCCGGTCCTGTCCAGCAGCCCGCGTCACCTGGCCGCCGCAGGAGCGCGCCTCGGCCGTTCCGGCGCCCAGCACCTCCGCCGCCGAGCCGGCACCCGGGGCTCCCTGGTCCTGCTCTTCCTCGCCGGGTTCCTCTGCGGCACGGCCCTGGTCCTCATCGCGGTGTCGCCGACCCCGGCCCGTTCTCCGGGGAGCGTCAGCGGTGGGGTCGTCGAGGAGCAGCCTGCCGGCGGGGTGCAGCAGGGCATCGGGACGGCGGCCCGCGTGTCGGCGGCCCCCGCGCGGGCGACCACGAGCGAGGACCCGGCCGGTCGGCAGCGGCCGGCGGGCCCGGGCGGCACGGCCGACGTCCCGGCGGCCCCGGGTGTGTCTGCGGTCCCCGGCTCCCCGGACGTGTCCGGCGCTCCCGCAGGGTCCTCGACCCCGGGCGGGGCCGGGCCCGAGCCGGCCGGCGCGCCGGCGTCGCAGGGTCCGGCCGCGGGCGGGTCGGCGGCCGGGGGACCGGCGTCGTCGGGGTCGGCGGGGTCGGGGTCCGGGTCGTCGGGGCCGGCGGCCGGCTCCACCTCCCCGGGCCGCACCGCACCCGAGAGGACGTCCGGCGGCGGCACGGCGGCCGGGACGCCGGCCCGGACCCCCGCGAGTGGCCGCCCGGCGGCGGACACCGACCGCGGGTCGGCCGGCGGTTCCGCGGGGAGCGGGTCGACGCGCGGCCGGGGGGACGGCTCGGGCGGCGGCTCGGCGAGAGGGCCCGCGACGGGCGGGAGTCCGGCGCGCGGCGGGGGCTCGACCGGCGACGGGGGCTCGACGACCGGCGGGGGTCCGACGACCGGCGGGGGTCCGACGACCGGCGGGGGCGCACCGCAGGAGACCGAGTGCCCGCCCCCCGGTGTCGGCGGTCTGCTGGGTGAGGTCACCGAGGACGCGGACGACGTCGTGGGCGGGGTGACCGGGGGCGCGGGCGACGCGGTGGGCGGACTGCTCCCATGAGGGGCCGTTCCCGCAGCGCACTAGGTTCGAGCGCATGACCGCTCGCGACGACGTCTCCGAGATCTTCGACAGCGCCGCGTGGCAGCCGGTGGAGGGCTTCGGCTTCGCCGACATCACCTACCACCGCGCGGTCGACGCCGGGGTCGTGCGCATCGCGTTCGACCGGCCGGAGGTGCGCAACGCCTTCCGCCCGCAGACCGTCGACGAGCTGATCGCCGCCCTGGAGCACGCCCGGCTGTCGACCGACGTCGGCTGCGTGCTCCTCACCGGCAACGGCCCCAGCCCGAAGGACGGCGGCTGGGCGTTCTGCTCCGGCGGCGACCAGCGGGTGCGTGGCAAGTACGGCTACGAGCACGACAAGGGGCGCAGCAGCGGCCGGCTGCACGTGCTCGAGGCGCAGCGGCTGATCCGGTTCATGCCCAAGGTGGTCATCTGCGTCGTCCCCGGGTGGGCGGCCGGCGGCGGGCACAGCCTGCACGTCGTCTCCGACCTGACCCTGGCCTCGGCCGAGCACGCCCGGTTCAAGCAGACCGACGCCGACGTCGGCAGCTTCGACGGCGGCTTCGGCTCGGCCTACCTCGCCCGCCAGGTGGGGCAGAAGTTCGCCCGCGAGATCTTCTTCCTCGGCGACGAGTACTCCGCCGAGGACGCGCACCGCATGGGCATGGTGAACCGGGTCGTCCCGCACGCCGAGCTGGAGGCGGTCGCGCTGGACTGGGGACGGCGGATCGTCGCCAAGAGCCCGACCGCGCAGCGGATGCTCAAGTACTCGTTCAACCTCATCGACGACGGCCTGGTCGGCCAGCAGCTGTTCGCCGGCGAGACGACCCGCCTGGCGTACATGGCGGAGGAGGCCGTCGAGGGCCGCGACGCGTTCCTGGAGAAGCGGGATCCCGACTTCACCCGTTTCCCCTGGCACGTTTAGGCATCTCGCTGGACGCCAACGGTACCGGCGTCGTGGCCCCTTCCGGGTCCGGCGCGAGCTCGCGAGGGCTGGGGAGAAGGGGGTCCTTCTGGTGATCGTCGAGGTGGTGGGCGGCGCCGACGAGGTGCCCGAGGTGCGCGTCGTGGACGTCGACGACCTGACGAAGCTGCACCTGGCCCTCGGGGCGGTGACCGACGAGGAGGCCGACGGCGTCCTGCGCGAGGCCGGGCTGGGCCGGCTGCAGGACGCCGAGACCGGTTTCCTCGACGTCGCCGCGCTGCGGGCCGCGGCCGAACCGCAGGCCGGGGCCGCCGACTGGGCCCGGCAGTGGGACGGGATGGTCGAGTACGCCCGCGGCAAGGGCTGGCTGGCCGACGACGGTGCGAGCCTGCAGGTGCACGTGGAGAGCGCCGCCGGCGCCTGACGTCCACACCATCGGGTGGCGCCCGGCCGCGGACGGTGTGCGTTTGGTTGAGACTCTTAAGAAACTCCTGTGGATTTGGGTTCCGGTCATTGTGATCGCTCTGCTCACCGTCCACGATGTCGCGGTGAGGTCCACCTATCTCCGGGCGTCGGCGTGACGGGAACGCCGGGTCGCCCCCTCAGCGCCGAGCTCTCCGACCAGCTGCTCTCCGTGGCGGTCGACATCCTCGCGGAGGAGGGCTGGGGCCGGCTCAACAGTGATCGCGTCGCCGCTCGTGCGCGAGCCGGCAAGGCCGGGATCTACCGTCGGTGGCCGACCATGGCGGCGATGGCCCGCTCGGCCGTCGGCCGGTTCACGCTGGTGCGGGTCCCGCCGGACACCGGTTCCCTCCGGGACGACCTCGCCGCCCTCGTCGACCGCTGGCGCCGGCCGCTCGACCGCGAGGAGCGCGCGACGGCCAGCCTGGTCGGTGCCGCCCGGCACGACGAGGACCTGCGGGCCGGCCTCGACGCCGCCCTGGTGCAGCCGCTGGCCGAGGCGGTCACGGAGATCGCCGCCCGTCAGTCCGAGCGCGGGCACGAGGTGCCCGAGTCGCGGCGGGCGCTGCTGGGCTCGGTGCTGGAGGCCTTCTGGTGGCAGCGGTTCACCTCGGCCAACGGCGTCATGACCGCCGACCAGCTCCGGCGGGTCGTCGACGAGGTGCTCGTGCCGATCCTGGTGCCCGTCCGCGAGGGCGCCGCCGTCTGAGCCGGCGCGCCGGTCAGCCGGTGCGACGCAGCCGGGGAGCCCCGGTCATCGCGGTCAGGCCGGACAGGACGTGGTCGGCCTCGGAGCACGCGAACGCGGCGCCCTGCACCGGGTCCCCGGTGGCCATCCCCTGTTCCCGTCCCCGGCGCTGCTCGTAGATGAGCGTCCGGACGGCGGCCAGCCAGACCGCTGCGGTCACCGAGGCCGCCGTCTGGGGGTCGCTGGGCAGGGTCGGCGCGGTGCCCTCCCGCTCCCACGCCTCGAGCAGCGCCTCCGCGAGCAGGGCGGTCGACGCGTGGTGCAGCTCCCGCTCGCGGGCGCACAGAGCCGGGGAGGCCTCGACGGTGGCGACGTACTCCCGACCCTCCGGCGTGCCGAGCGTGTGGACCTGCAGGCCCACGCGGGAGGTGAGGTACCCGTGCAGCGCGTCGAGCGGGGACACGCCCTCGGGGCGCGTGCGCACGGCCTCCGCCGGCCCCTCCACCCACGGGGCGCGCCCGTCGAAGAAGAGGTCCTCCTTGCTGGCGAAGTGGTTGAAGACCGTCTGGACGGCGACGTCCGCGGCGCCGGCGATGTCGGCGATGGTGACCGCCTCGAAGCCGCGCTCGGTGAACAGCCGGCGGGCGGTGTCGCGGATGAGCGCCCGGGTCTGCGCCTTCTTCCGCGCGCGCCGGTCCGTGTGCTCACTCACGGTATCAGCTAGCAACTGTCCGTAGATGATCTCCGGCACCGCGGCTCGGGAGTCGGAGCCCGTCCGCGTGGCGTCGCCGAGGACGGCGCGTGCCCACACCGTCACCAGCACGGCCAGGTCGATGACGTCGAGGTCGGCGGCGACGTCGGCGATGGTGGTGTGCCAGACCGGGTGCTGGACGGCGTAGGCGTCGTCGGCGAGGGCGACGGTCGACGCGGCCCGCGGATCGGCCGCCGCCTCCTCGCGGAGCCCGCGCAGGGTCTCCTCGAACAGCCGCGTGCAGGCGGCCGTCGGCGACGCGCGGTCCCCGGGCGACGCCGCCAGGACCGAGCCGCAGCCGGGGCGGCGGGCGGCGGGCGGCGGGCGGCGGGGCGACGCGGGCCGGGGGAGGGCGCCGGTCGATCCTGTCGCACCTCGCGCCGTGGCGCGGTTCCCGGGCGGCCCGGGTGGGCAGAGGCCGGTCATGGGAACGGTGCGGGTCGGGCTGGTCGGAGCCGGGGGAGTCGGTGCACGGCACGCCCGCACGCTGGCGGGTTTCCCCGACGTCGAGTTCGTCGGCGTCACCGACGTGGTCCCCGGTGCCGCCGCGGCGCTGGCCGCGGACCTCGGCGTGCCGGTCGTGGACGACGTCCCGGCGTTGCTGGCGCAGTCCCTCGACGGGGTGTGGCTGTGCGTGCCGCCCTTCGCCCACGGTGAGCTGGAGCTGGCCGCCGTCCGCGCCGGGACGCCGTTCCTCGTCGAGAAGCCGCTGGCCACCGGGCTGCCGGTCGCCGAGGAGGTGGCCGCCGCGGTCGCCGCCGCCGGGCTGCCGACCGCGACCGGCTACCACTGGCGGCACCTGGACACCGTGGCCGCCGCCCGCGCCGTCTGCGCCGCCCACCGGCCCCGGCTGGTGGACGCCACGTGGCTGGACAAGGTCCCGCCCCCGGCGTGGTGGGCCCGGTCGGAGACCTCCGGCGGGCAGGTGGTCGAGCAGCTCACCCACGTGCTCGACCTGGCCCGGTTGCTGGCGGGTGAGGTGGTCGAGGTCCGCGCGGCCGCGGCGCCCTCCAGCGCCGCCGGGCGGGACGTCGACGACGCCACGGCGGCGCTGCTGACCTTCGCCTCGGGCGCGGTGGGCACGGTGACCGCCGCCTGCTCGCTGCCGGCCAAGGTCCGCGCCGGCCTGGACGTCGTGTGCGACGGCGCGGCCGTCGAGCTCACCGAGACGTCGCTGACCGTCACCACAGCTGCGGGCTCCGAGCGCACCGAGCCGTCCGTCGACGCCCGCACCGCCGTGGACCGGGCCTTCGTCGACCTGCTCGCGGGGGGGCCGCCGTCCGGGGCGCTGGTCGACTACGCCGAGGCGCTGCGGACCCACCGGGTGGCGGTGGCGATCGCGGAGTCCGCGCGCAGCGGCGGCGCCGTGCAGGTGACGGGGGTCTAACCCACGACGGCGTCCTGGCCCGCCGGCCGGATCCGCGGCCGGGGCAACGAGGACCGCGCCCGCTCCCGCGCCCGGGCGTAGAGCCGCTCGTAGCCGTCGGCCATCACCGCCGGGGCGAACCGGCGGCGGGCCTCCGCGGCGCACAGCTCGGGGTCGATCTCGTCGAGCCGCCCCAGCGCGGCGGTGAAGCCGTCCTCGTCGGTCGCCAGGAACCCGGTGGAGCCGTCCTCCACCAGGGAGGGCAGGCAGCCGCGGGCCATGGCGACGACCGGGGTGCCGGCGGCCAGGGCCTCGCACACGGCGGTGCCTCCGGGTTCCTCCCAGCGGATCGGGAACAGCACCGCCCGGGACGTGCGCAGCAGCTCGGCCTTCTGGTCCCCGCCCACGCTGCCGATCCAGCGCGCGGAGACGCCGTCCAGGTGCGGGTCGACGTGCTCGAGGAACCACGCGACGTCGGGGTGGGAGCGGGCCGGGTGGCCGGGGGTGGCCAGGGCCGCGGCCAGCGCGTCCCGGTCGGGCAGCCCGCCGACCGGACCGGCGAGCACCAGGGGCACCCCCGCCGCCCGGCAGGCCCGCAGCGCGGTGTCTATGCCCTTGGACTCGCACAGCCGGGACAGCACCAGCACCGACTCCCGCCGCTCCGAGCGCGGGACCGGGGGCACGTCGTCGATCGGTACGGCGAGCGGCACCGCCCCCAGGACCTGCTCCCGGAGCCGCTTCGGGGCCCGCGCCACCTGGCTGTCGGAGACGCCGGCGAAGAACACCCGTCCCCGGCCGTCGAAGCTCGCCCAGAACTCGGCGTTGCGGTGCAGGTCCCAGTGCAGCGTGGCCAGCACCGGGGGAGCGGCGTCCCCCAGGCTGCCGAGCATCGCCGGGCCGACCACCTCGACGTGGGTGTGCACGAGGTCGAAGGGCTGGCCGGTCAGCGCGTGCTCCGCGATGGTCGCCTGGACCACGTGCTCGTGCGCGTGCGCCGTCCCCACCACCTGCGGATAGGGCCCGCCCAGGAGCTCGAACCGGCCGGTCGGGAAGGCACTGACCAGGCCGTCGACCGGCAGCGTGGAGTCGCCGACCGAGGCCAGGACGACGGTGTGCCCGCGGGCGCGCAGCTCGGCGGTCAGCGTGGCCACGACGTTCTCCAGGCCCCCGTAGCCCGGGGGCGGCACGGGCAGCCACGGCCCGGCGTCCATCAGGATCTTCATGGGCCCTCTCGTCATGCGCCCGGCTCCGACGTGCCCTGCGCCGTCCGCACCGAGCGCATCGGCGGCCGCTCGACGACCGTGACGTCCCAGCTGACGCCCTCCAGGCCGTCGGCGGTGCGCAGGAACTGCAACAGCTCCCCGCCCCGCGGGCCGGCGCCGGGCCGCCGCGCGAGGGCGGTCTGCAGGATCTGCCCCGCCATCCGGCCCAGCGCGGCGTCGGCCTGGTGCGTGTGCTGCCGGGTGCCGAGGTCGACCTGCGCCAGGGCGTCGAGGCCGGTCTGTCGCAGCAGGTCCACGAGCAGGCCGAACTCGACGCCGTAGCCGGAGACGAACGGCACCTGCTCGAGCAGCCGCCGGCGGCCGGCGTACTCACCGGAGAGCGGTTGCACGAAACCGGACAGCTCCGGCCAGAAGGCGTTGAGCAGTGGCCGGGCGACCAGCTCGGTGACCCGGCCACCGCCGGAGGGCACGATCCCGTCGGTGGTGGTCAGCGGGCGGTCGTAGAGGGCCTTGACGTACCCGATGGTGGGGTCGGTGAGCAGCGGGCCGAGCAGCCCGACGACGAAGTGCGGGGAGAAGCCGATCAGGTCGGCGTCGATGAAGACGACCAGGTCGCCGGTGGTCGCGTGCAGGGACTTCCACAGCGCCTCGCCCTTGCCGGGACGGCTGCCGTGGGCGGGCAGGACCGTGTCGACGTGGACGACGCGGGCCCCGGCGGCGGCCGCCACCTCCGCCGTCCGGTCGGTCGAGCCGCTGTCGACGACGACGAGCTCGTCCACGAGGGGACATCGGTCCACCAGGGCCTCGCGGATGGCGCCGACGATCTGACCCACCGTGCGTTCCTCGTCGAGCGCGGGGAGGACGACGCTGACCGTCGTCCCCCACTCCTGCTTCTCGACGACCAGCTCGGCGGCCTCCCAGGTGTCGGCGGTGAAGGTGCGGTGGCGCAGCCAGCGCCGGACGTCAGGGCGCACGCGTCTCCCCTGGTCAGGTGCCGACCCCGTTGTCGGCACGGGACCCCCCGTCGCGCCAGGATGCCGGGTGAGCGGGCTCGCGCACAGGGGCCGCCGTGCAGATTCCGCGCTCGGGCGTGTCCTCGGCGCGCCCGTCCTCGCTCGCCGGGGTGCTCCCGCTCGCCTCAGCCGACCTCGTCGGCGCGCAGGGCGCGGTACTCCGGCACGGTGATCATCGGCGGCCGCTCGTCGACGGTGACCGGGGTGCTCTGCGGCACGAACCCCAGGCCGTCGTGGCGGAACTGGGTGAGCAGCCCGCCGGCCTCGGCCTGCAGCGCGGCCCCCGCCCGGGACAGCACGGCCGACACCACCTGCCCGGCCATGCGGCCCAGCGCCTCCTGGCTCTGCGAGCTGTGCCGCCGGACGCCGAGGTCGACCTGGGCCAGGCCGCCGAGTCCGGTCAGCCGCAGCAGGTCGACGAGCAGGCCGACCTCGACGCCGTAGCCGGACACGAACGGCACCCGCTCGAGCGCGGTGCGCCGGCCGGCGTACTCGCCGCCCAGCGGCTGCACGAAACCGGCCAGCTCCGGCCACAGCGCGTTGAGCAGCGGACGGGCGGTCAGCTCGGTGACCCGCCCCCCGCCGGCGGGGACGCTCACGCCGTCGACCTGCAGCGGCCGGGTGTAGCAGCCCTTCACGTAGTCGACCTGCGGCTCGGTGAGCAGCGGCGCGAGCAGGCCGGGGACGTAGTGGGTGACGTCGCCGAGCAGGTCGGAGTCGAGGAAGACGACGAGGTCGCCGGTGGTGGCGGCCAGCGACTTCCACAGCGCCTCCCCCTTGCCCGGGCGGGAGCCGTGGGCGGGGAGCACCTCCGCGGTGGAGACGACGTCGGCACCGGCGGCGCGGGCCACCTGCGCGGTGGCGTCGGTGGAGTCGGAGTCGACGACGAGCAGCTCGTCGACCAGCGGCGTCCGCAGCACCCAGTGCTCGCGGATGCCCGCGACCAGACCGCCGACCGTGTCCTGCTCGTCGCGGGCCGGCAGGACGACGCTGACCCGGTGCTGGCCCCGGCGCTTGGCTCGGAGCAGGGCGTCGAGGTCGAGGGCGTCCAGCGAGGGGGTGGAGGAGGTCCGGTGCTCGAACCAGGCGCGCGCATCGGGTCGCATCTGCTCACCATCCGGGACGATCTCGGACCGGCGCCAGCAGGCGCGAGCGAGTTCACGTGACCGTCACCGGGCGTCCTGCCGCCGGTCACACCCCCACGCCGGACTCCTTCAGCGCGGTCGCGCTCAGCGGGCCGACGGTCGCACCCTCACCGGTCGGCTCGGGGTGACCGAGGTCGGTGAGCCAGCCGCGCAGGACCCGGTGCAGCGCCTCGGCGCCGACGATCTCGCCGGGCGCACGGAACGACCGCGGGTGGAGCAGGAATGCGTGCTGCTGAGGGCCGCCCAGGCCGCCGTGCGAGCCGACGTGCGGCTCGAACGCCGAGGCCTCGTCTGTGTCGGGGTCGTAGCGGCTGTTGACGACCAGGTCGGCGCAGTGCGGGAACGTCGACGCACGGGCCACCAGCGCCGGGGCGTGCTCGCCGTAGGGCGCGAGGGGGTCCTCGCCGAGCACCGTCCCCGTGGCCAGGCGGTGCAGCCCGTCGCGGCCGAGGACCACCGGCCCGTACTCCTCCGAGTGCACCAGCACGAAACCCACGCCGTCGTGGTCGACCAGGCCCGGCAGCAGCCGGGGCCAGTGCCGCTCGATCTCCTCCAGCGAGACCCGGCCCGGGATGTCGGCGAAGGACACCATCGCGGTGTGGCCGGAGACGGCGACGACCACGCCCGGCGCCACCCGCGGCCCGGAGCCCTCCCGGTCGGCGGTCAGCTCGTGCGAGTGCGGCACGCCCTCGGCGCGCTCCACCCGCTCCCGCAGCCGGCGGGCGATGACGCCGCCCTCGGCGAGCGCGGCGCCGAGCTGCCAGCTCTCGGTGAGCCGGCGGCTGTCGCGCGGGCCGGTCTGGTGCGGCTCGGCCAGGTCCCCGCCGCCGGAGAGCCGGCCGACCAGCTCCTCGATCGACTCCCCGAACCGGCTGACGAACGCCTCGCCCTGGGTCTGTCCGTGGTCGGAGAGGCAGACCAGGTGGTACTCCCGCGGCGCGAGCTGGGCCGCGCGGTGCAGCCGGCCGATCTGCTGGTCGATGCTGCGCAGCACCGCGAGGCTGTCGGCCCGCTCGAGCCCGGCGTGGTGCGCAGCCTCGTCGTAGCCGAGGAAGTCCGCGTAGGCCACCGGGCGGCCGGCCATCATGTCCTCGAGCAGGGCGAAGACGACGACGTCCCGCGCGATGACCGTCGTCCCCGGCCGGGCCAGCGGGTAGAAGCCGCCGCGCGACACCCGCGGCCGGACGTCGGCGCGCCGCTCCCGGGCCGCCGCGAGCAGCTCGCGGTGGATGTCGACGGCCGAGACGGCGATCGTGCGCAGGGCGTTCACCGGGTTGGCGAAGTACGCGTAGTAACCGGAGCCGACCCGCTCCCGCGCCTGGCGGGCCCGCCGGCTCGACGCCGGGACGACGTGGGAGAGCGAGCTCATCGTGAGGCTGACGTGCGTCGCGTCGCCGGTGAACAGGTTGCCGCGGCTGGCGCCCCCGCCGGAGAGCAGGCCGCGGCCGTCGGAGTGCGCGCGCTCGAGCTCGGCGGCGTCGACCGGGGAGGAGACGCGGACGATCCGGTCGCGCTCCTTGTCGTACCAGCGGAACCCGGGGATGTCGGCGTTGGAGCCGTGCAGGATGCCCATCACCGAGGCGCCGGTCTGCGAGCTCCAGTCGGTGTGCCAGGAGGTCATCGTGTGGCTGCCGGCGCGCAGCCAGGCGGCGAGGTTGGGCATCGACCCGTCACGGACGGCGCGCCGCGCGGTGTCGGAGGACAGCGCGTCGATCTGCAGGAACAGCACGCCCGGCGGCCGCTGCTCGCCGTCGGGCGTCCCCCCTGCCCGGCGGCGCGCACGGCGGAAGAACAGCTCGTCCTCGTCGATGGCCAGCACGCTGCTGACCAGGCCGGAGACGGCGGCCATGCCGACGCCGACGACGACGCCGGTGGGCAGGTCCTCGATGACCACCCCGGGGATCAGGAACGACAGCCCCAGCACCGCGGCACCCAGCAGCAGGAAGCTGCCCAGCCCCAGGGTGAAGAAGGCCAGCGGCAGGGCCACCCGCATGACCAGCGGCCACACCAGGGCGGTCAGCGCGCCCAGGAGCAGCGCGATCACCGGCGGCTGCCACCACCCGGCCATCGAGAAGTCCTCGAGCCAGGCGTCGAGGGCCACCAGGGCGGCGGTGGTCGCCGCCCACGTGAGCAGCACGCGGGCCGTCGTCCGGCCGCGCTGCAGGACCCGGCCGGGTCCGGCGGGTGAGCTCATGCCGGGCCGCAGGGGGAGGGGTCGGGCTCGCGGTCGGGCTCGGGCACCCTCCTGCGCCGCGAGCCCACCAGGTTGAGCACCGCGCCGACGACGAGCACCAGCACGGTGGCCAGCAGGACGGCGGTCAGCGGGGAGTCGAAGATGCCGCCGCTGACCACGCCGAGCAGGGCGTAGGCCAGCGCCCACAGGGCCGCGGCCAGCAGCGAGGCGGGCAGCAGCCGCCGCCAGGGGTAGGCCAGCGCGCCCGCGGCCAGCAGCACCGGGATCCGCCCGGCGGGCAGCAACCGCCCGACGACGATGATCTGCCAGCCGTGCCGGCGGAACTGCTCGCGGACCTCCTCGATCCGGTCGGCGTGCTGACCGCGGGCCACCCAGCGCACGGCGGCCGGGCCGCCGAACCGGCAGATGGCGAAGGTGACCACGTCCCCGGTCCAGGCCGCGAGGGTGGCGACGACGACCACCAGGGGCAGGTTGAGCTCGTGGGCGGTCATGGCGAAGGCGGCGCCCGCGCCCACCACGGCGCCGGTCGGCACCACCGGCACGATCGAGCCGAGCAGCACGCCGCCGAAGAGGACCGGGTAGCCGATCGACCCGTCGGTCCAGCCCGCGGCGAGCGCGCCCGCGCTCATGCCGCCACCTCGGGGACGCCCGGCGCGGCCGGCAGGAGCACCGGTCGGCCCGGCTGGGTGACGGCCACGTGCGTGTCCAGGCCGCGCGCGGCGACGGCGGCGGCGAACGCGTGCGGCGGCTCGGTCAGCAGCGGGCGCACCCGGCCGCGCAGCCCCGGCAGCACCGTGCCGCCCGGGACGGTCAGCGTGCCCCAGTGCACCGGGACGGCGACCCGCGGGCGCAGGCGCGCGGCGGCCTCGGCGGCGGCCTGCGGGTCGAGGTGACCGGGCCCGAGGGTCGGGCCCCAGCCCCACACCGGCAGCAGCGCGACGTCGACGCCGCGCTCGCCGAGCAGGTGCATCTCGTCGAACAGGTCGGTGTCGCCGCTGACGTAGACGGTGCGCCCACCCCCCTCGACCAGGTGGCCGACCGCGGTGGTGTCGGGGCCGTGGGTGAGCCGGGGGCCCCAGCGGTGCCCGGTGTGCTCGGCGGGCACGGCGGTCACCCGCAGCGCGCCGTGGCCGAACGACTCGCCGGGCAGGACCTCGACGACGTGCCGGAAGCCGCGGGAGCGCAGCCACGCCCCCGCACCCCGGGGGACGACGATGCGCACGTCCGGCCCGAGCAGGCGCAGGGACGGCAGGTGCAGGTGGTCGCCGTGCAGGTGGCTGATCAGCACCAGGTCGACGCCGGCCCAGACCCCGGGCGCCGGCGGCGGGACCACCCGTCGCAGCGGCCCGACCCGGCCGGTGAGCAGGGGATCGGTCAGCACGGAGTGCCCGGCCAGCTCGACGCGCACCGTCGAGTGGCCGAGGAAGTGCAGGTCGAGGTCCCCCACCCGCCCAGTATCGACCTCGCCGGTGACATCCCGGCACCGGATCTACCCTTCCGGGGAACCCCTGACCGCCGCGCGGTCACCGCGGCTCACCTCGCCCGCGGACGTGCCGGTGGACGGTCGCGCTGCTGACCGCTCCCGTCCTCCGCACCCGTGCCCGCGGGCCCGCGGGTCACAGGACGTCGAACACGAGGAGCAGGACCAGGGTCAGCGCGGCAGAGACCAGCAGCGAGCCGAGGCAACCGAGTCGGCTCGAGAAGAGGAAGAACACCGGTCGCGCATGCCCCGTGCGGCACGAGCGCGAACGTCGGCCCGGTTCCACGGCGGGAGGCAGGCCGCCGCGCCCCGCGCCGACCGGTCAGCCGCTGACGGCCGGCGTCCTGCCGGTGGGCCAGTTCCCCGCCGCGAGCTGCTCCACCTCGAGCGGGCGGGAGAGTACGTAGCCCTGCAGGTAGCGGTGCCCCATGTCACGGAGCAGGTCCAGTTCCGCGTCGGTGGTGACACCCTCCACCACGACCGGCAGGTCCAGGCTGCTGCCCAGGTGCAGCACCGACCGGCACAGCGCCTGCCGCTGCGGGTCGTGCTCCACGCCGGCGAGGAACTGCCGGTCCATCTTGAGGACGTCGATGGGCAGCCCGACCAGGTAGGCCAGTGACGACCAGCCGGAGCCGAAGTCGTCGACGGCCACGCGGACGCCGAGCCGACGCAGCACCTCGAGGTCCTCGAGCACCGCCTCGTCGTCGAGCAGCATCGACTCGGTCAGCTCGATGAGCAGCCGGCCGGCCGGCAGCCCACTGGACTCCAGCGCCGCGAGGACGTCGGACACCAGGGACCCGCTGCGCACCTGGCGGGCCGACACGTTGACCGCGACGGCCACGTCGGAGCCGGGCAGCGCGGCGACGGGGCGGCACGCCTGCGTCAGCACCCAGCGGCCCAGGCCGGTGATGAGCGGCGACTCCTCGGCCAGCGGCACGAACGTGGCGGGCGGGACCTCGCCGAACACCGGGTGCCGCCACCGGAGCAGCGCCTCGACGGACACGGTGCGGTGGAGGACGACGTCGACGACGGGCTGGAAGACCACGCGCAGCTCACCCCGGTCGAGAGCGCCGGCCAGGTCGGCCCGCAGTGTCTCCCGGCGCTGGCGCTCCAGGCGGGCGGCGTCCTCGTAGCGGTGCACGCGGCCCGGCCCCGCCGCGCGCAGGGCCAGGTCGGCCTGCCGCAGCGCCTCGCACGGGTCGAGGTCGTCGGACAGGGCGGTGACGCCGGCCGCGGCCCCGAGCTCCGCACCGGCCGCGTCGACCGTCGCGACCAGCCGGGCGGCGAGCACCTCGGCGTCGGCGATGCTCCCGTGGGCGACGACGGCGAAGGTGCCCCCCGTGGCCCGGGCCAGCCAGTCCTCGCCGCGCAGCACGCGGGTGAGGCGACCGGCGAGGTCCCGCACGGCGGCCCCGGCCACCTCGGGCGCGAGCCGCTCCAGGCCGGTGACACCCAGCAGCGCCAGGGACCGCGGACGCCCGACCCCCTCGGCCCGCAGCGCGGCCAGCCGGCGGACCAGCGCCGAGCGGTTGGGGAGCCCGGTGGCCGGGTCGGCCACGGAGAGCTCCAGCAGGGACAGGTCGGCGTCGGGCGCGGGCGCGGCCCCGGTGACGTCCCGGCAGTAGAGGACCAGGGCCCCGACGTCGGGGTCGGCGCGCAGGTCGCTCACCGTGGCCTGGATGAGCCGCCAGCGGCCGTCCGCGTGCCGGATCCGCGCGGTGCGGACGGCGGGTGCGGCCGCGGGCGCCGACGCGGTGAGGGCCGCGGAGAGCGCGGGGGTGTCGTCGGGGTGCACGACCTCGGCGATCGGCCGGCCGACGACGTCGTCCGGCGTCCGGCCGAGCAGGTCGGTGATCGCGCGGGAGGCGAAGGTGACCCGGAGCCGGTCGTCGAGGATGACGACCGGGTCGGCGCTGCCGCGCACCAGGGTGCGGAAGCAGGACTCGCTGCGGAGCAGGTCGGTGGTGAGCCGGCGCTGGGTGTGCCACGTGGCCACCTGGTGGGCCAGGACGGCGAACAGCCCGACCACGCCCATCGCCACGTCGAGGGCGTCGAGGTGCTCGGCGAACCCCAGCCGCAGCAGCAGCGTGGTGCCGGCGACGACGACCAGCGCGTGCGGGAGCAGGGACACCGTCAGGCACGTCACCCGCAGCCGCGGGTCCCCGGTCTCGGGCCGGGGGGTGTCCAGCCGGCAGGCCGCGCAGAGCAGGACGACGGCCCCGCCGACCGCCGGCAGGGCCCAGCGCGTCAGCGCCGAGCCGTCCGGTGCCCAGCCCAGCACGGAGACCACGGTCGCCGCCCCGGCCAGGGCGTGCGCCCCCAGCAGCAGGCCGGCCACCCGCCGGCGGGACGCGGCCACGGTGCCGCGCAGGAGCAGCGCCGCGGCGGCGGTCCCGGCCACCACGAGCGGCACCACGTGCCCGGCGACGACCAGCGACGGCGGCGAGCCGGGGCCCGTGGTGGCCGGGTGCACCACCACGTGGACGCCGATCATCGTGGCGACGACGAAGAGCACCGCCGCGGTCCCCAGCTGCGCGCGTCCGGCGGGCCAGGGGATGCGGCCGCGCAGGGCCGTGAGGGCGACGACGCCCAGGAGCAGCCCGGGGACGGCGCCGATGACGGCGCCCGCCGGGGAGCCCAGGGCCAGGTGCGCGAGGGCCGCGCCCGTGCCGGTCGTCGCGACCGCCGCGGCGGACCGGCGCCAGCCGGCGGGGGCGGCGCTGCCGCGGGCGCCGGCGAGCAGGTGCGCCGTCCCGGTGAGGGCCAGGGCGAGGCCCGCGGTGAGCTGCACGGCCGACGGGGCGCCCAGCAGCGAGGACGCGCCCACGAGCAGCGCGGCCGTCCCCACGGACGGCAGGCCGAGCAGCCCGGACGCCGCGGGGGCGGTCGGTCGCTCGGGAGTGGGGACGGGGGTCACCCTCCCTCCATCGGAACGAGTCCGGCCGTACTCCAGCGGGTGCTGCGCAGGCTCACCCGGAGGTGGCGGCGCGCGCCGGGCTGGCGGTCGACCGGCGCAACCCCCGTGACCTGCGCGGTCGCGCCTCCCGATGCGCCGGATCCGCGACGAGGTGGCAGAGTTCGGGGGGTGAAGACCTGGCTCGATGCGTGGCCGGTGTTCCGGCAGCTGACCGGCCCCGACCCCCTGGGACGCGGCAGGGCCGCGCGCAGCAAGGCGACCGAGAACGTGGTGAGCCGCACGGCCACCGCCGACCGCGTCGTCCAGAGCGTCTGTCCCTACTGCGCGGTCGGCTGCGGGCAGCGGATCTTCGTCAAGGACGAGCAGATCGTCCAGATCGAGGGCGACCCGGACTCGCCGATCAGCCGCGGCCGGCTGTGCCCGAAGGGCAGCGCGAGCAAGCAGCTGGTCACCAGCCCGACCCGGGTCACGAAGGTCCGGTACCGCCGTCCGTACGGGACGGAGTGGGAGGACCTCGACCTCGACACGGCGATGGAGATGATCGCCGACCGCGTCCTGGAGGCCCGCCGCAAGGGCTGGCAGGACGAGAACGACGGCAAGCGCGTCAACCGGACCATGGGAGTAGCGAGCCTCGGAGGGGCGACCCTCGACAACGAGGAGAACTACCTCATGAAGAAGCTCTACAGCGCCCTGGGCGCGATCCAGATCGAGAACCAGGCGCGCATATAGCACTCTGCGACGGTCCCCGGTCTGGGGACCTCGTTCGGACGTGGCGGTGCCACGAACACCCTCGAGGACCTGGCGAACGCCGACTGCATCGTCATCGAGGGCTCGAACATGGCCGAGTGCCACCCGGTGGGGTTCCAGTGGGTGTCCGAGGCCAAGGCGCGCGGCGCGAAGGTCGTGCACATCGACCCGCGCTTCACCCGGACCAGCGCGATCGCCGACCTGCACGTGCCGATCCGCGTCGGCACCGACATCGCGTTCCTCGGCGGGCTGATCAAGTACGTGCTCGACAACGACCTGTACTTCAGGGAGTACGTGGTCGCCTACACCAACGCCGCGGCGCTGGTGGGCGAGGAGTTCGTCGACGCCGAGGAGCTCGACGGCCTGTTCTCCGGGTTCGACCCGGAGAAGGGCACCTACGACGAGACCAGTTGGCAGTACGAGCCGGAGGACCCGCCGCACGCCTCCTCGGACGACCCGGGTGAGGCCGCGGAGCAGAAGGCCACCGAGCAGCACCCCGACGTCAAGAAGGCCGACCGGGCGCAGGCCGCCGGCAGCGGTGGCCCGCCGATCGCGAGCAAGCCCAAGCGGGACGAGACGCTGCAGCACCCGCGCTGCGTCTTCCAGGTGCTCAAGCGGCACTTCGCCCGCTACACGCCCGAGATGGTCGCCGAGGTCTGCGGCATCGAGCCCGAGGCGTTCCTCCAGGTCGCCCGGTGGGTCACCGAGAACAGCGGCCGCGACCGGACGACGGCGTGGGTGTACTCGGTGGGCTGGACGCAGCACAGCGTCGGCGCGCAGTACATCCGGACCGCGTCGATCCTGCAGCTGCTGCTGGGCAACATCGGCCGGCCCGGCGGCGGCATCATGGCGCTGCGCGGGCACGCCAGCATCCAGGGCTCGACCGACGTCCCGACGCTGTTCAACCTGCTGCCGGGCTACCTGCCCATGCCGCACGCCCTCCAGCACCAGTCGCTGGAGGAGTACGTCGCCGACGCGGCCGGCAAGGCCGGCTTCTGGGGCAACAAGCGGACCTACATGGTCAACCTGCTCAAGGCCTGGTTCGGCGACGCCGCGCAGCCGGAGAACGACTTCTGCTTCGACCACCTGCCCAAGATCGACGGCGACCACAGCTCCTACCGGACGATCGCCGACATGATCCAGGGGAAGGTCTCCGGGTACTTCCTGGTCGGGGAGAACCCGTCGGTCGGCCACCCCAACGGCCGGATGAACCGCTTCGGCCTGGCCAACCTCGACTGGCTGGTCGTCCGCGACCTGCAGCTCATCGAGTCGGCGACCTTCTGGAACGAGTCCCCGGAGATCGAGACGGGAGAACTGTCCCCGGACTCCATCTCGACCGAGGTCTTCTTCATGCCCGCGGCCACGCACGCGGAGAAGGAGGGCACGTTCACCCAGACCGAGCGCGTCCTCCAGTGGCGGCACAAGGCGGTCGAGCCGCCGGACGACGCCCGCAGCGACCTGTGGTTCTACTTCCACCTGGGCCGGATCCTGCGGCAGCGGCTGAAGGACTCCACCGACCCCCGCGACCGCCCGCTGCTCGACCTGACCTGGGACTACCCGCTCGAGGGGGAGACGCAGGACCCGAGCGCCGCGGCGGTGCTGCGCGAGATCAACGGGGTGGGACCGGACGGCCGCGCCGTCTCCGGGTACATGGACCTCGAGGACGACGGCTCGACCTCGTGCGGATGCTGGATCTACTCCGGCGTCTACGCCGACGAGGTGAACCAGGCCGCCCGCCGCAAGCCCGGCCGCGAGCAGGGGCCCACCGCCTCCGAGTGGGGCTGGGCCTGGCCGTACAACCGCCGGGTGCTCTACAACCGGGCCTCGGCCGACCCGGAGGGCCGGCCGTGGAGCGAGCGGAAGAAGTACGTCTGGTGGGACGCCGACGCCGGTCGCTGGGTCGGTCAGGACGTCCCCGACTTCGAGGCGCACAAGCCGCCGTCCTACGTGCCCCTGGAGGGGGCCAAGGCGCAGGACGCGCTCGCCGGCACCGACCCGTTCGTGATGCAGGGCGACGGCAAGGCGTGGCTGTACGCGCCGGCGGGGCTGGTCGACGGCCCGCTGCCGACGCACTACGAGGCGGCCGAGTCGGTGGTGGAGAACGCCCTGTACAAGCAGCAGGCCAATCCCACGATCGAGCGCATCGAGGGCCCGTGGAACCGGGAGAACCCGTCGCGCAGCGAGGTCTTCCCGTTCCAGGTGACCACCTACCGGCTGACCGAGCACCACACGGCCGGCGGGATGAGCCGCACCCTGCCCTACCTGTCCGAGCTCCAGCCCGAGTTCTTCGTCGAGGTAAGCCCGGAGCTGGCCCAGCTGCGGGGGCTGGCCAACGGCGAGTACGCCACGCTGGTCAGCGCGCGGACGGCGATCGAGGCCAAGGTGCTGGTCACCGAGCGGATGCGGCCCATCCGGCTGCGGGACGGCACGGTCGTGCACCAGATCGGGATGCCCTACCACTGGTCCTACAGCGGCATCTCCACCGGCGACTCGGCCAACGACCTGCTGGGCATCGTGCTCGACCCGAACACGCACATCCAGGAGGACAAGGTCAGCACCGCCGACATCCGGCCCGGACGCCGACCGCGCGGCCCGGAGCTGATCGAGTTCGTGGAGGGGTACCGGCGGCGGGCCGGGGTCGCCTCGGGACGGGTCGGCCTCAACGGGCGCGACCCGGTCGCGGCCGAGGCCGGGGAGGGGTCCACGCAGTGAGCGCGACCGCGGCCACGTTCAGGCCACCTGGTCGTGGCCCGTCCTCCCCGGTGGCAGACGGTGGGGGAGGACGCGGCACGGCGCGGGAGGACGGCGGGATGAGCGAGAGGAGGCCGGCATGACGTCGATCAGCTCGGCGAGCCCGGCCTTCACCGGGCGGGACCCGGAGCACCGCCTGTTCGGGCCCCTGCCCGACGTCCAGGGCGAGGCCGGGTACGAGGACGACCACCCGGCGCGGGTGGGCTTCTTCACCGACACCTCGGTGTGCATCGGCTGCAAGGCCTGCGAGGTGGCGTGCAAGGAGTGGAACTCCCTCCCGATGGACGACTCGCACGGCACGCGCGACGTCATCGGGCTGTCGGGCATGTCCTACGACAACACCGGGCAGCTGGGCGCCAACAGCTGGCGGCACGTGGCGTTCATCGAGCAGAGCCGCACGGTGGACCTCCCGATGCCGACGTTCGGCCGGCCGGGCGACGACCGGCAGGGGCTGGGGCCCTCCCCGTCCAACGCGACCGGGGACAGCCTGGCCGACGCGCAGGCCAGCGTGCTCAACGCCGAGGCGCTGTCCGAGTACGACCCGCAGACCGGCCAGTCGGGCACCGACAAGCAGATCCGCTGGCTGATGAGCTCCGACGTCTGCAAGCACTGCACGCACGCCGGGTGCCTGGACGTCTGCCCCACCGGGGCGCTGTTCCGCACCGAGTTCGGCACGGTCGTCGTCCAGGGTGACATCTGCAACGGCTGCGGCTACTGCGTGGCGTCCTGCCCCTACGGCGTCATCAACCAGCGCAAGGGTGACGGCCGGGTCTTCAAGTGCACCATGTGCTACGACCGGCTGACCGACGGGCTGCAGCCGGCGTGCGCCACCGCGTGCCCCACCCAGTCGATCCAGTTCGGCAACCTCGACGAGCTGCAGGCCCGGGCCGACGCGCGGCTGGCCACGCTCAAGGCGCAGGGCGTGGAGACCGCCCGGCTCTACGGGCGCGACGAGGACGACGGCGTCGGCGGCAACGGGGCGTTCTTCCTGCTGCTCGACGAGCCGGAGGTCTACGGCCTGCCGCCGGACCCGGTGGTGACCACGCGGGACCTGCCCGCCATGTGGAGGGCCGCGGGGGCCGCCGCGGCGATGATCGTCGGCGTGGCCCTGTCGGCCGTCCTCGGCTCGAGGAGGCACACGTGACCGAGCTCGCGAGGTCACGCACAGGCAGAGCACCGATCGGCACAGCTCCGACGAGCGCCAGGGAGGAGGAGCTGTGACCGAGGGGGTCGCCACGCCGGGTGCCGGCTGGCGCCGGGCCGGCGGGTCGGACGTCACGGCGAACGGCAAGCGACGCCGTCGTCGGGGCGGCGGCCGTCCCGGCGGCGAGGTGCCGATGGTCGAGGAGGCCGAGTTCTCCTCGTACTACGGCCGGCAGATCGTCAAGACACCGGTGTGGAAGAGCCCCGACGTCCCGCTGTACCTCTTCCTCGGCGGTGCCGCCGGGTCGTCGTCGATCCTCGGCGCGATCGCCGACCTCACCGACCGCCCGCACCTGACCCGGGTCACCCGGCTGGTCTCGGGTGGCGGGGCGATCGCCTCGGTGGTCTTCCTGATCCACGACCTCGGCCGGCCCGAGCGGTTCCTGCACATGCTCCGGGTGCTCAAGCCGACGTCGCCACTGTCGGTGGGCACCTACATCCTGTCGCCGTTCAGCGCGGCGGCCGGGGCGACAGCGGCCGTCGAGCTGCTCGGCTGGTTCCCGCGGCTCAAGCGCTTCGGCGGCGTGGTCGCGGCGCTGTTCGGCGGGCCGCTGGCCTCCTACACCGGGGTGCTGCTGGCCAACACCGCCGTCCCGTCCTGGCACGCGGCGCACACCCAGCTGCCCTACCTCTTCGGGGCCTCCGGGATGGCGGCCGGCGGCGGCATCGCGATGGCGCTGAGCCCCGTCGCCGAGGCCGGGCCGGCCCGCAAGATGGCCGTCGCCGGGGCGGTGGTCGAGCTGGCCGTGACGCACCGGGTGGAGAACGACCACGGGATCGTCAGCGAGCCCTACCACGAGGGCCGGCCCGGAGTCCTGATGCGGGCGGCGAAGGCGTGCACCGCGGCCGGTGCCGCGCTGACCGTGGTCGCCGGACGGCGGCGGCCGGGCGCGGTGGCCTCGGGCGTGCTGCTGGCGGCGGGGTCGCTGCTGACCCGGTTCGGGGTGTTCGAGGCGGGCATCGCCAGCACGAAGGACCCCAAGTACGTCGTCGTCCCGCAGCGGGAGCGGCTCGAGGCGGGGCAGAACGGGCACGCCTCGACCATCACCCGCTGAGGGCTGCGTCCGGAGGGGGCGCCCGCGGGGAAGGGCCGGTGTGTCGGTCTTCGTCCTCGCGGTGCCGGCGTTGCTCGTCGTCGTCCTGGGCTATGTCGTCGGCTACCTGGTGTGGGAGGCGACCGGTCTCGGGGGCAACCCGGAGATCGCGGGCTGGCTCACCGGCCTGGTGTTGCTGACCGGGGTGACGTGGGCGCTGCTGTCCCGGCCGCGGCGGGTGCGGCGGGCGCTGCGCCGGGCCCGCGCCCGGGGGCTGGAGGCGGAGGTCGCCCGGCTGGAGGCCGAGGTGGCGCGGCGGCGCCGGAGGAGGGGGTGACCAGGGCGTCCTCGTCGGGGGTCCGCATCAGTTCGGCACCTTTCACCGAAGACCTGCCCACGTTCCCGTCCGCAGGTGCGCTCGTACGCGAGTGAGGAGGGCGTCCCCGACTGGCGTTCCCTGAGTCAGGTCGTACGCCCAGCGCAGGGCCGCAGGACGGATGAACTCCATCGGTGTGGGGTATGCATAGGTCTGTCCCCCGAAGGACATCTTGTACCGGTCACCCCCGGACAAGGCGTTGACGTCGATCTTCGTACCCGAGAGCACCAACGGGAGCACCGGCAGGGACAGCCCACCGAAGTCGTACCATCGGTACCCGTTCTCCTGGGCCCAGGTGAGTGCGGTCCAGTCGATGGCTGCGGGCACGTTGAGCCGCATGACGTCCTCTGAGCGGTCGAACCCGACCAGGCGCCGCTTGAGCACTCCCCCACATCCGGTGAGCACCATCATGGCCACCGGGCGGCCGGCCACCTCACCGACGAAGCCGACCAGATCGCCCGAGGGAGCGAGCTCGTCGAACATCGCGGTCAGGTAGCCGACGCTGAAGGGAGCGAAGCCCTGGTGCCGACTGGTCGCGGCCAAGAGATCGGTGAGCTTGGGCAGGTCGTCTTCGGTCGTACGGCGTACGTGGACCTCACCGGGGCCCCATCGGTTCATCTTGAGTCGACTGCTCAGTCGACGCCGGAGTCGCGTCAGGTCGACGTCGAGATCCAGGCGGACCGACGACCGCGGTGCGATCCCCGCCTCCGTGGGACGGAATCCACGTCCACGCAGGCCAGCGGACAGGTCTTCAGCGCCTTCGGGTGGTTGGACGAACAACATGCGGAGCCGCTCCAGGCCCACCCGTCCCAGCGCGTCGAGGACGACGTCGGACAGCGCTTCAGGGTCCTCGGCATCGGGCGCGATGAGCGGTCCGTAGGCGAGGTAGCCGAGCTGCCCCAGGCCGGTCACATGACGCACCAAGATCTGGGCGCCGCTCACCAAGCGGTTGGATCGGTAGGCCATCACGTACAGCGCCGTGAACCCGGCATGCCGACGAAGGCGGGCCCACCCGGACAACTGGGCCGCATCGGCGAAGGGGACAGAACGAACGAAGTCGTCCCACTCGCTGATGAGGGAGGGAGACGGGGCCTCCGAGATCTGGACATCGAAGGCTTCCCCAGCGTGATCCGCGGAAGGCGCCGGGGGCGCGCTCCCGCGCGGTCGACTCGCTGATCGCTGTACCACTGCTGGCCACGCCATCTTGGGATGCATCAACTGGGTCGGGATCCGTCGGGCATCCAACCATTCCTCCGGAGGCGGTGCGCTGGATCGCGGTATGAGTACCGGTCGTCGGATGTGCGAGAGACGTCACGGTGGCACAACGACGCCGAGAAATCGATGCACGAGCACATCGACGTCTCCCTGCCCGGAATCTCAGAGCCTGGACCGCGGCACTCACCCACGTGCGTGGAGATCGACTACCCGCCGTTGCGGACCCCGTCAGCGGGTTCCGGTGGAGCAGACCGCGCCCGCCCCGACCGCGGTGGCGGACCCGAGCGCGTCTGTGGCGCGGCGCAGGACCTCCCCGGGAGAGGTCCCGGCCTCGAGGAGCGTCACGCCGGCGCACACGCCGAGCCCGGGGACTTCGAGGGCGCTGATGGCGGCGACGACACGGGCGGCGGCGGTCATCGCGCCCGACAGGCCGCCGCTGAGCAGCAGCGCGTACTCCGCCGGGCCGGACCGGCCCAGCCAGTCGTCGCCGCGGACCGAGCGGGCCACGACCACCGTGGCCGCGGCCAGGCTGCCGGGGAGAACGGCTCTCGTGCCGTCCTCCCCCAGCAGGCCGACGAGGACGAGAGCGCCGGGGACCTCGGCGACCGCGGCCAGTCGCTCGCCCAGGTGCGCGGTCACCGAGTTGGGCCCGGGCAGGAGGCTCGTGACGTCGTCCTCCGGGGGCAGGAGGGCGGAGACGGGGAGCGGGACGCCGAGCTGGTTGTGCGCGATGGCCATGCCCAGGGGATCGACCCAGTCCCGGGCGCCGTTGAGCGGGGACCCGCTCCGGCCACCCGGAGTGGTGACGACACGACGGCGCTCGAGGCGAGACCGCGCCGTTTCGTCGTCCCGGGCCCGTACGCTGCGCCGCGCGGGGACGGGCGGTGTCCCTCGGGGGGCGACGGGGGAGCAGGTGGCAGTCGAGGGCGACGTCGCGGCGGTGGCGTTCACGGTCGAGACCCGGCTGGGGCCGGCACAGATCCGGGCGGCCGGACGGCGGGCCGCCGACGCCGGCCGCGCGTACATGCAGACGACCATCACCGAGACGCAGGCGACGGAGTCGGTCCTGCGCTACGTGGCACACGGCCCGGGCGGGTTCGTGCGGCAGATGGGGCTGCAGGTCCGCTGGGAGGAGGCGGGCCGGGGCCGGCGGCGGGTGCACCTGACCGTCGGCGACCACCTGGTCGAGCGCCCGCGCCTCCTGGGCATCCCGGTCGGCCGGGCGACGGTGCCGGCGCTGGCCTCGGCCCGCCGGTTCGCCGACGCCCTGCGGGCCGCGCTCACCGAGCCCGCCCCCCGCGGAGCGGGTGACACCGGCCCCGAGGCCCGGTGGCGGGTGCTGGACCAGCCACCCGCGCCGCGCAGCCCCTCGCCGGTCTGCGGCGCCTCCGCGCGCACCTCGGAACCCTAGGCGGCCGATCCGGGGCCACGGCGCACACCCTGCTGTGACCGGGTCGCACTCGACGTGAGGGCGCGCCGCCGTCTGCGTGTGGCCGGGCACAACGTCCCTGCCCGCGCGTCGTGGCCCCTCCTAGCGTCCCTCCCCTGACGGACGGGGGCGTTCCGGATCGCGTCGTGCCGGGGCGGGGCCGCCCGGGTCAGAGGCCCGGGGCAGGAGGAGGAGCCGTGCGCATCGACGTCCCGCCGCCCACGGCGCCTGCCTGACCGGCCATGTCCTCGGGAGCGGTGCGCGGCACGAACACCGCGCAGGAACGCCTGGTCACCGACGAGCTCGGTCCCGGTGTCGACCTCTTCGGGACGCCGGTCCTGGTCACCGGCGGCACGGGGTTCCTCGGCTCGTTCGTCGTCCCCCGGCTGGTCGCTGCGGGCTGCCGGGTGACGGTCGTGGCACCGGACCCGGGCTGGCGGGAGCCGGTGCGGCAGGCTGTCCGTGACGGGGTGGTGCGCCTCGTGTCCGAGGCCGAGTGGTGGCGGCCGGAGGTGGCGCGGCGCGTGGCCCGCAGCGCGGCCGGCGCCGAGCACCTGGTGCACCTGGCCTACGCGCCGGTCCCGCCGGGCCAGGGCACGCCGGTGCGGCGGGCGGAGCACGAGGTCGGGGTGAACGTCTGCGGACTGCTGGAGTTGGTCCTCGCGCTGGGGGAGCAGGTCGGGCACGTCGTCCTGACCAGTTCCCTCGAGGAGTACAGCGGGACACCGCCCTGCCCGCTCGACGAGGACGTCCGGCCGGAGCCGGCCGACGCCTACGGGGCGGCCCGGCTGGCCCTGGAGGACCAGCTGCGGGTCGTCGCGGCGACCGGCGGGCCCGAGGCGACGGTGCTGCGGCTGAGCACCGTGTACGGGCCGGGAGAGACCGTCCCCCGTGCGGTGCCCCGGTTCATCCGGGCCGGGCTCGCGGGCCTGCCCGCGACCATCCCCGGCGACGGGCTGGAGCGCCGCGACTACCTGCACGTCACCGACGCCGCGCGCCTGGTGACGCGTGCGGTGGCCCGACCGCCCGGCGCGCAGTCCGGGTTCCGGCTGGTGCACGGCGGCAGCGGGACGGCGGAGCGGACGGTGGCGCTCGCCCAGCGGGTGCGCCGGCTGCTCGCGGCCCGGGGGGTCGAGGCGCCGCAGCCGCAGCACATCGAGGGGCCCTACGTCGCCGACGTCCTGAGCCGGACCGACCGGGCGCGCGAGGAGCTGGGCTTCGAGGCGCTGGTCGACCTCGACGAGGGGCTGGCCGGGGAGATCGAGTGGTTCGCCGCCCGCCCGGAGCTGTGGCGGGACCTCGGCGCGGACGCGACGGTGTGAGCGCTCGACGGCGCCAGGCACCCCCCAGCTGTGGAACGCGTCAGCCGGACACGGTCAGCCTGCTCGACCCCGACGGGTCGCTGCGGAGAGCAGATCGGCCAGTTCGGGTGACCGCAGACAGCGTTGGACGGCCAGATAGGTCACCGCACCGGCAGTGCCCGCGAGCAGGACCGTGAGCACGTTCGCGCCGCGGCTGGTGCCGGGCGCCAGCGCAGCCAGCACCAGGAGGACGACCGGGACCATGGCAAGGCCCGCGAGGGTGGTACGTAGCAACGTCCGGCCCAGAGAGGGGTGGGACCGGGGCAGACCCCGTCGCAGCCACCAGCAGAGCAGGGCCCCGGACGCCAGGTCGCTGACCGCGATCACCAGGCCGATCCCCAGGAGGAGTGCGCTGCCGTCCAACAACGCGAGGCCTGCGAGCAGCCCCGACAGGGCGAGCCCGTTGCGGATGGCGACGGCCACGAGTGGACGGCGGGCGTCCCGCCGGGCGTATGCAGCCCGGGTCGCGAAGAACAGCGCTGACCATCCGATGACCCCTAGGCCCAGCCCTAGCAGGGCGACGCGGACCAAGTTCCGCGCCCCCGGCGTCGCCATGTCCCCGAACGACACCACTGTGGCCAGAGGACCACTCAACAAGGTGTAGCCGATGGCGGCGGGCACGGTGAGGAACATGGCCAACCCGAAGGTGCGATCGAACGTCCGCCCGTAGTCCTCCGCGACACCGCGGTGGTGGGCGCGGGAGAGCTCGGGCAGTGCCGCCTGCGAGACGGGCTTGGTGATCAAGGCCCCCGGCAGGCCGTAGAAGGCGAGCGCCAGACTCAAGGCCACCACCCCACCGGGCACCGCCGCTGCCACGACCAGGGGGCACAGGGAGCCCGCCACGTTGAGCCCGGCGGAGCCGAGCGAGGGGACCGCCAGTCGCACGAGCTCGCGCACCTCCGGGTCCCGCCAGGTGGCTGCAGGCCGCAGCGGCACGCCGCAGCGGTGGGCACCGAACCACTGCACGGCCGCGTGCAGGAGCACTGCGGCCGTGGTCCCGCCGCCCAACAACGCCACCTCGGTCAGCGTTGGTTCGTCGATGGGACCGCTCCCGCGGACGAGGGCGTAGAGCCCGAGGACGACGATGATCCCGAGGTTCTCCGCGACCGGAGCCGCCGCCGCCAGGGCGAACCGGCCCCGCGCGTTCTGGACGGCGGCGCCCATGCTGGCCACCAGGTAGAGCGGCACCTGTAACAGGAGCAACGCGAGCAGCACCCAGGCGGTGGCCGTGCCGGTGGTGTCGGCGTCCTCGGGGACACCAGCCGACAGCAGACCGAGGATCAGCGGGCCAGTGGCGATCCCCAGAGCCACGACGCCCATGGCCACCAGGACCGAGAGGGTGAGGAAGCCGCTCGCCAGCCTGTTGACGGCCGCGGGGTTGTCCTGGTCGAAGTGCCGGACCAGCGCCGGCACCACCAGGGAGACGAGCATGGTGCCGGTCAGGAGTTCGAAGGTCAGGTTGGGGAGGGTGTTCGCAGCTTGGTACAGGTCACCGAACCGAGTGGGGCCGAGCACGGCGGCCACCACGATGATCCTGGCCAGCCCGCTCCCTCGGCTGAGCAGTGTCCACGCCGACCCCACGAGGGAGTCCGAAGCCACTCGCTGGAGTGCGTTCGTGCCGGTTCGGGTCATGCACTGGACCCGTGAGACCTGCGCGCAGCAGGACGCGACCCGCCTGAGACGAGATCGGCCAGCACGTGAGAACCCTTCCGGTCATTCGGCTCGCCGGGCACCTCCCGAGGGGGCCCAGCCCGCATGAACGGTCTGGGATCCCGGCAGGAGGAAGCCGGGCTGCGACCCTACTGCGACCGCTGCTTCGCGCGTAGGGTTCCGGCTCTGCCCTGGCTCACAACGCGGTCGCGAGGAGGCCGGTGTCGATGGCGAACGAGGCTCTACGTGCCCACTGGGCGTCCGTCGGCGGGAGCTACACGGCGGAGTGGCAACCCCCGGCTCGCGCGAGGCTCGGCGAGCGTGAGTTGGACTTCGTCGTCGCCGGTCTGCAGAGGAGCGCTGCGCGCACGGCCCTGGACGTGGGGATCGGTAGTGGCCGCGTACTCTCCGCGCTGCTGGAACGCACGACGACGACCGAGTTCTACGGGATCGACATCGCCGCGGCGATGGTCGAGGCGACGCGCAACCGACTGGCCGGTGAGGAACGCCTACGCGACCTGCGGGTCTGCGACCTCTCGGCGGAGCCCCTGCCGTTCGACCGGACGTTCGACTTCATATCTGCCATCCGCATGCTGAAGTACAACGAGGACTGGCGAGGCATGGTCGGCAAGCTCGCGACGGCCCTGTCCCCGAACGGTGTGCTGGTCTTCACCATGACCAACAGCCGGTCGTTGAACCGGTTCGCCCGCGAGTACGCGGTCCCCTACGAGAGCACGACCCGGTCGGAACTGGAGAAGCTGGCGCACGGCCTCGGGCTGGAGGTCCTGGACGTCGCGGGGTTCACCAAGCTGCCGCACCGCGTCTACAGCGGCGTGCGCTCCCCGCGGCTGGCCAAGGGCCTCCTCGCTGTCGACGCGACCCTGGACAGGGTCGTCGGGACGACGACGTTCGCCCGCGAGATCTTCGTGGCCGCGCAGCGGGGGTAGCGATTCCCGAGCGGGTCCTGCAGGAGGAGTTCGGACGTCGGGTCGTCCTCGAGGAGGGCGGGAGCGTCGTCCGGAAGACCTTCCACGCTGGCACGGCCGAGGAGTGTCATCGGCAGGCGGCCGACGAGTACTCGCGCCTCCGGCAGTTCTGGACGGCGCTGGGCGACGTGCCCGGCGTCACCTGCCCGCAGCCGCTGGGGGTCGTGGAGGGGCCGCATCCCGGTTTCCGCATGTCCCGGATCGAGGGGCAGCCGCTGATGGACCACCTCGCGCGGACGGAACTGCACGATGAGCGCCTCGGCGAGCTGGCAGCTGCCGTTGCCACGGCGCTGCGCGTGTACGTCGAGGCGGTGCGGGAGCCCTACCACGACCTCAAGCTCGACAACGTCATGCTCCAGCCCTCCGGAGCGCTGGCTTTCCTGGACTTCGGCCGTCCTCAGGGCCATGTGCCATCGGAGGACCGCGTCGACGACGCGCTGTACGAGTCCAGCGTCGCGAACCTGCTGGCATCACTGGTGTTCGAGAGCGCACGACCGAAGCGGCTCGTGCGCCGGCGGCTGCACCGACAGAGCGCCGCGATGGCGACCGCACTCGTCGTAGCTCTCGCCGACCGCGGAACGGCCCTGCACCCCGAGCGGTTGGTGCATGAGGCTCGGCGTGCGTACCTCCGCTCGACGTTCGGCCGCCGTAGCGTCGCCCGGACGGCGTGGTACGCGACGGTGGGCTGGGCGGTCGGTCGACGGGTCCGGCTGCCCGAGGGCCGGGTCGGTCCCGTTCCCTGGTGGGGCCGGTGATCGAGGTGCGGCGCCCGGTCCTCCGACGCCACATCCGATCGGGTGCGCGGCGAGTCGGTCCGGCCTGCGCCCGTGGAGCGCCGTGCGAGCGGCTCGGCGCACCGAAGTCTGTTCGGCGGGGTGAGCGCCTCCGCCAGCGGCCGTCAAGTCCGAGCCGGCGCTGTGGCTGACTGGTCGAGGGTCAACGGCACCGTTCGGCTCGGAGGCAGCATCCGCTCGACGAGCCAGGCGGCGTCCGCCGCGACGTAACCCACCCAGTTCGAGCTCCGCGAGCGCTGGAAGGGGAGCCCGAGGAAGAACAGGCCCGGAGCGGCGCTGACCCCGTTGGTGTGCACGAGCCGTCCGTCGACGACGGCGTCTGGCACATCCAGCCAGGCGTGGTCCAGGCCGAAGCCGGTGGCCCAGACGACCGCAGCGACGTCGAGGGTGGAACCGTCCGCGAACCCCACCGTCGTCCCCGACGTCGTCACCGCGCGGGGGCGTACGGAGACCCCGAGCGCACGCAGGCGCCGCCACGACATGCCGATGACGAATCCGATGGCATCCTGCTGCGCCTTACCGCCGGGAAGCGAGCGCTCAGCGCCGGCACGCGAGTGGACGCGGTCGTAGCAGGCCTTCGCGAGTGGCCACAGGAGGCCCACGACCTTGTCGCGGATGCGGAACCGACGGGGTTGGCGGGATTGGGGGGACGGCAAGGAGTCAGGAGGCTTCATGGCCAGGCCCAGGGTCGTGATCCACCAGAACAGGTCCCGCCCCAGCGGTCGCTGCGAGATCATGCGGTTCCGTCTGCCGACAGCGAGGCTGACGGCATGGCCCGATTCGGCCAGCTCAGCCGCTATCTGCACACCCGAGTTCCCGGCCCCGACGACGAGCACGGGACCTCTCGTCACGTCGGCCGCCCGCTTGTACTCGGAGGTGTGGAGCTGGACGACGTGAGGGTCCAACCCGCGGGCGAGGTCCGCCGGCACGCGCGGTGACGCGAAGGCCCCCGTGGCGACGACCACCTGCCGGGCCGTGATCACACCGGTGGTCGTCTCGGCGACGAAGGCCTCGGAGGACTTCCACAGCCGGGTCACCCGCGTCCCCAGCCGTACCGGGAGACGAAAGGTCTTCGCGTAGGTCTCGAGGTAATCGGCCACCTGGTCCTTGGTGGGATAGGTGCCGGCCGGTGCAGGGAAGGGCAGGCCCGGCAACGAGTTGTACGGGGCTGAGCTGAACAGTCGCAGCGAGTCCCAGCGCGAACGCCAGGCGTGCCCCACCCGGGGTCCTGCGTCTACGAGGAGGAAGTCGGCGCCACTCTGCTGCAGGTACCAGGCCAACGAGAGACCCGACTGCCCCGCGCCGATGACGAGCACGTCCACGTGGTCCTGATCGTCCGGCCGAGGAGGCTGGGTCATGGGCGCACACTGTAGGAGCCGTCCGGCCGGGATAGAACCGTCCTGACCATCGGACGAAGAGCTCTCGGAACCGACGTGACCCGCGGCTGGTGCGTCCGAGGGAGTCTGACGGTCGATCGGGCAGGGCCTTCGTGCTGGACGCGGTTCGAACGGAGGCGTCCTCCTCGGAGGAGAACGCGGGATCGGCCTCGGCGCGGGCGAGAACGAGGTCGACCGTCCTTCGCGGGGTGCCGGGCGCCAGCAGATGGACGGCGTCGCGGCGGTGGCCTGTGTGCGCGGGGCTGGCGAGAGGACCCCCGGCGTCGGGTGCCGGTGGCGCAGGATCCGGGGGATCGTGGGGCTACTCGCGCCGTCCGGCGGCCAGGAGGAGGCCGACCTCGGACAGCAGCGCGGCTGCCCAACCGCCTACCACGAAGATGTCGCCGCGGTGGACGCCGTGGTCCTCGCCGAGGCGGAGCAGCACGGGGCCGTCGTTGAGGTACTTGCCGGTGAGCAGGAGGAACGCGAACACCGACAGGACCACGGCCGGGACGACGGCGTACAACCAACGAAGCACCCGGGCACGGTAGGCCGATCCCTCGGGGACGGGGTGGTGTGCGGCTCCCGTGTCCCCAGTCCGGGTCACGCAGGGGGCAGCAGCAGCCCGGCGCGGGCCTTGGCGGTGTGCGCGGTGCGAACGGCGGCATGACCCCGGTCGGAGAAGGCGGCGCCGCTCGCGGCGCGGGCCAGGACGGCGTCGACCATCTCCGGCACCGTGCCGGG
The DNA here is from genome assembly GCF_054050095.1 of Geodermatophilus sp. SYSU D01105. Taxonomy (NCBI): domain Bacteria; kingdom Bacillati; phylum Actinomycetota; class Actinomycetes; order Geodermatophilales; family Geodermatophilaceae; genus Geodermatophilus; species Geodermatophilus sp. SYSU D01105. The sequence continues at coordinate 114,181 of NZ_JBJGYR010000002.1, read as the reverse complement.
GTCCACGGTGAGGACCAGCGTGCCCCCAGCGGCGGGAACCGGGCCGCGCGCTCGCCACCGGCACGTCCTGGACCGCCCGGGCCGCACCGACGTCGTCGGAGATCACCACGCGGTCGAAGCCGAGCCGCTCGCGCAGCACGTCGGTGACGACGACCGGGGAGACCACCGCCGGCGCGGTCGGGTCGATCCGCGGGTAGGTGGCCGAGGACGCCATCACGAACGGGAGGCCGGCCGAGGTGGCCAGCGAGCCGAAGACGACGAGCTGCGCGTCGTCGTGGAGCTGACGACCGCATCCCCCCATCGTCGCGCCCGTCCCCGACGCGGTCGCCCTCGCGGGGCGACCTGCCGCTTCCCCGCGGACCTTCTACGCTCGGCGCACCCGCCCTCGTGGTGGGTCGTTGTCGTCGATGCGAGCCGTGGAGCGTGGATGCCGCCGGTCGAGCTGAGCTGGGCCGCGGCCACCGCGGTCGGCATGCGCGAGGACAACCAGGACAGGTACCTCGCCGAGCCGCCCGTCTTCGCCGTCGCCGACGGCATGGGCGGGCACGTCGGTGGCGCCGCGGCCGCGGAGGCGGTCGTCGAGGCGCTCCGGGCGCTGACCGGTGGCGGGCCGACCACGGTGGAACGGATCCGCCTCGCGCTGCAGCGGGCGGACGGGGAGATCCGTGCCTTCCGCGGCCCGGACCGTGCCGGGGCGGGGACGACGGTCGCCGGAGTGGCCCTCGTCGACGAGGGCGAGGGTCCGCAGTGGGCGGTGTTCCACGTCGGGGACTCCCGGGTCTACCGCTGGCACGACGGAGGGCTCGAGTCGCTCACCACCGACCACTCCGTCGTGCAGGAGCTGATCGACGCGGGCTACCTGTCCGACGAGGGGGCCGCCGTCCACCCCCAGCGGCACATCATCACGCGGGCCCTCGGGGTGGGGGCGAGCAACGAGCCGGACGTCCTCCTGCTGCCGATCGTGCCGGGCGACCGCTTCCTGGCGTGCTCCGACGGGTTGACCGGCGAGGTGGGCGACGAGCGCATCGCCGAGCGGCTGTCCGCCACCGCCGGGCCGGAGGCGATCGTCGCCGGCCTCGTGGCCGACGCCGAGGCCGTGGGTGCCCGTGACAACGTCACCGTCGTCCTCGCCATGGCCGGCGGGTCGGCCGGCGTCCCCCTCCCGTGAGGGGCCGGACGGTCAGCGGGGCACGTCGGGCAGGGCCTCGTCGCTGAACTCCGCCGCGTTCAGCGCCAGCGAGTCGTCCTGCAGGTGGCTCCACATCCGCCCGCAGGCCTCGTCGTCGAGGTGGACGACGCTCGCCGAGCCCTCCGTGCCGGTGCCCTGCACCGGCGCGGTGAAGAACGCGACGCCGTCGGGGTCCAGGCCGCGCAGCGAGTAGGCCAGCGCCAGCATGTCCCCGTTGCCCAGATCGTCGTCCACGGAGACGGCGCTGGTGACGGCGAGCAGCGTGGCGTCCAGCCGGGCCGGGTCGGTGAACGTGTCGGAGCTGAACAGCTGACCGAACACCGCCTGCAGGTACTGCTGCTGCCGGCGCACCCGGTCGAAGTCCCCGCCGGGCAGGCCGTGACGCTGGGCGAGGTACCAGCGGGCCTGGTCGCCGTCGAGGTGGTTGACGCCGGCCGGGAAGGTGTAGGGCCCGTCGCTGGTGGTTTCCGCGACGACGACGTCCACGCCGCCGAGGTCGTCGGTGACCTGGATGATCCCCTGGAAGTCGATGGCCACGTAGTGGTCGACCCGGACGGCGGTGAGCTGCTCGACGGTCTGGATGAGCAGCGTCGGCCCGCCGTACGCGTACGCCGCGTTGATCTTGTCCATGCCGTGCCCGGGGATGTCCACCCAGGAGTCCCGCGGGATGGAGATGACCTGCGCGTGCGCCCGGTCCGCGGAGAAGCGGGCGATCATGATCGCGTCGGAGCGTCCGCCCTCGGCCACGCCCTCGTCCGCCGTCTCCCGGGTGTCGGAGCCCACCAGCAGGAACGTGACCGGCTCGTCACCGGCCTCCTGCGCGGGCGTTGCCGGCGCCGGGCGCGCCTGCTCGTCGAGGTCGGCGAAGACGTCCGAGACGCGGTCGATGTTGCCCGCGTACCGCTCGGTGAGGAACCACAGCCCGCCGCCGACCACGAGGGCGAGCACCAGCCCCAGGACGCCGAGGGTGATCAGCACCCGGCGCGCCCGCCGACGCGGCGCGTGCTGCTGCTGCGTGGTTCCGTCCGTGCTCACTCCGACCCCCGTCGACAGGCAACGGCACCGAATGTACGGACCTGACGCCGCAGAGTGACGGAGGTGTCACCCGGTCAGGGGGCCGACCGCACCAGCCCGCAGCGGCAGGCGTACAGGGCGGCGCCACTGAACGGGTCGTCGCCGATCCTGCGGAAACAGTGCACGTGCAGCCGGCGCCTGCGCGCGGTCACCGTCGGCCCCGGGTTCAGGGTTCCCGGTGCGAGGCGGTCCGGTGCGCGGCCACCACGCACCGCGAGACGGCAGGGGGAGCCCCGCGGGTCCGCCGGCGCCGGGGCGAGCAGGGGTCCGGGGCTGCCGGGGCTGGTCGATCAGCAGGCCTCGACGGGACGGGGTCGAGCTCCTGGCGGTCGGCGAGGCGAATCGACCGGCCGACGACCAGCGCACCGAGCGCGCCCAGGACGAGCCAGCCGCCTCCCACCACCCACAGCACCACCGTCATGGACCCTCCCGTGGGCTCCGGGCAGCACACTGGCGTCAACGAGGACACGTCCCGGACCGCCCGGGAAGCGTTCCCGGTGCTCACTACACCGGAGTCCGTCCCCCTGTGGCGCCCCCCGATGAACGGGGTGGGCGACACGCAGGGACGACCATGACGGACCGGTAGCTTCTCATCCTCTCTGGGTGATGGCACCGGCGGGCCCCGCCGGCGTGGACTGCCCCCTGGTGGTGAGCAGTGATGGCTCAGGCTCGCCACCACCCCGTACCTTTCGGGACGGGTGACGACCGGCAACGTCGCCAGTGGCCACGCAGGGTGAGGTGCACATGAAGATCTCGGTCGTCGGTTGCGGCTACCTGGGCGCAGTCCACGCCGCCTCCATGGTGGAACTCGGGCACGAGGTCGTGGGCATCGACGTGGACGAGCGGAAGGTGGCCGCGCTGTGCCACGCCAAGGCGCCGTTCTACGAGCCCGGGTTCGAGGAGCTGCTGCAGCGGACGCTGGCCACCGGCCGGCTGCGGTTCAGCACCGACATCGGGGCGGCCGCGGGCAGCTCGGTCCACTTCGTCTGCGTCGGGACGCCGCAGAAGCGTGGCGAGTACGCCGCCGACCTGCGGTATGTCGAGGCCGCGGCCGAGTCGCTGCTGGACGTGCTGACGGCCGGTGAGCTCGTCGTGGGCAAGTCCACCGTGCCGGTCGGCACCGCGGCCCGTCTCGCCGAGCTGGTGGGGAGCAAGGTGTCCGGCGCGCTGCTGGCGTGGAACCCGGAGTTCCTCCGCGAGGGGTTCGCCGTCCAGGACACCCTGCACCCCGACCGGCTGGTCTACGGACTGCCCGACGGTCCGGACGGCGAGACCGCCGAGAGGATGCTCGACGAGGTCTACAGGCCGATCGTCGAGCGCGGGACGCCGAAGGTGACGACCGACTACGCCACCGCCGAGATGGTGAAGACGGCGGCCAACAGCTTCCTGGCCACGAAGATCAGCTTCATCAACGCGATGGCCGAGCTGTGCGAGGCCACCGGCGCGGACGTGAAGCTGCTGGCCGACGCGATCGGCTACGACGACCGGATCGGGCGGAAGTTCCTCAACGCCGGGCTCGGCTTCGGCGGTGGTTGCCTGCCCAAGGACATCCGGGCGTTCATGGCCCGCGCCGGGGAGCTGGGCGCCGACCAGGCGCTGACGTTCCTGCGCGAGGTCGACAACATCAACATGCGCCGCCGGATCCGGATGGTGGAGCTGGCCCGGGAGGTGTGCGACGGGTCGCTGCTCGGCAAGCGGGTGGCGGTGCTCGGGGCGGCGTTCAAGCCCGACTCCGACGACATCCGCGACAGCCCGGCGCTCAACGTGGCCGCGCAGCTCCAGCTGCAGGGTGCCGACGTGCGGGTGACCGACCCCGCGGCGGTGGAGAACGCGCGACGGCTGTGGCCGCAGCTGGACTACGCCGACACCCCGGAGGAGGCCGCCGAGCGGGCCGACGCCGTCCTGGTGCTCACCGAGTGGCGCGAGTACCGCGAGCTCGACCCGGTCGCCTTCGGGAAGGTCGTGGCGCAGAAGCGGGTCCTCGACGGGCGCAACGCGCTCGACCGTGAGGCCTGGACCGCTGCCGGCTGGACCTACCGGGCTCTGGGCCGCCGCGCGGGCTGAGTCCAGCGGTCGCAGTCGTCCGGGCGCGGCTGTGCTCGGTGCGGCGGCAACTCCGGCTCCGACAGGGGGGCACCGTGCCCGGGGGAGGTTCAGGAGGCGGCAGAGCCGGTCCCGGCGAGTACTTCGTGGAACGTCGTCAGCCGCACGAGGTGCTGGTCCAGAGCGGCCCGGACCCGGGGGTCGCAGAGCACGGAGACCTCCGAGCTGCGCTCCGTGCGGTACGGGGAGTCGAAGTCGTCATCCTCTCCGGGGTGGCAGCCGAGCTCGGTGAAGCCCTGAGGAAGTGCGGCGAGGATCCGCACCAGGGAGTCGACCGTGATCCCCTCGGGCCACGGCTCACCCGTGCCGGTCTGCCCGTGGAAGTCCCCGCAGTGGGTGATCCTCGGACTGCAGGCCCGTGTCGGGATGTCCAGCGGTCCCACCGCCTCGAGCAGGGCCGACCGCGTCGGCTCCCGCAGGTGGACGTGCTGGTGGGAGTCGACGTGCGTGGGGTCCCTGCCGACGAGGCGCCGGAAGGTCCGCAGCTGGGCGGTCACCTCCGCAGCGACGGCCTCGGGGTCGTCTGTGGGTGCCACGGTGTAGACCGGCTCCCACTGGCCGTCGCGGTGGACCCACTCGCCGAGGTCGAGGTGCAGTCCGACGCTCAGTGCGGGCCGCTCCCGGGCATAGGTAGCCGCCTGGACGGCCGCCGGCCAGCGCACCATGAGGCTGGCGCTGGTCAGGATGCCGTGCTCGTGGGCTCTCCGGATGCCGCGGTTGATCCCCGGTGTCCGCCCGAAGTCGTCGCCGTTGACGATGAGCAGGCGCTCGGTGGAGCCGCCGGTCGGCGCGGTCACGACCCGAGCCGTTCGGCGAGCTGGACGGCCTGACCCAGCCAGTCCCGGGCGTGGTCGGGAGGTGGCGACCAGCCGGGGGCCCAGCCGAGCCACTGGACGGCCACGCACAGGCTGCAGCAGTCGAGGAGCGCGAGGAACTCCTCGGCCCCCGGCGGCCACCCGGGACGGGGCCGCAGTGCCCGGCGGTAGGAGAGCGCGAGAGCTCGGCTCGTGCCCTCGTCCCATCCGCTGCACAGGGCCGCCACGTCGAGCAGCCCCGGGCCCAGCCCGGCCATCTCCCAGTCCACCGCGCACACGCGTCGATCAGCGACGCCTTCCACCACCAGGACGTTGGACGCGTACAGCTCTCCGTGCAGGAAGGTCACCGGCATCGTGGCGAGACGCTCCAACGCCCGGCCCAGGCCGGCTCCCACCCTGCGCAGTGCAGACCGCTGGTCCTCCGTCGCCACTCCATCGACGAGGGCGGAGCAGGCGCGGTCGAGCCACCGGCGGTAGTAGGCGGCGTCGTACCGGATCAGGTGGGCGCGCGACTCCTGCAGCTCCCCGGCGTGGTCCGTGAAACCGTCGTGCATGCCGGCCAGCCACCGGGCCACGTCGTGCCACACCGGCGGCTCGCCGACCTGGTACAGCTCGCGGCCGGGGACCTTCTCCAGGATCAGTCCGGGCCCGCCGTCGTCGAGAGTGCCGTAACAGCGGGCCGTCCCCAGTGCCTGGAGCGGCAGGATGTCCGCGTAGGCCTCGATCTCCCGCAGGGGGTCGTAGAGGAACGCGGGTTTCGAACGGCGCGCGCCCGGCAGCATCCCAGCTCTGCCGAGGTCCTTGAGGACCAGGTCCAGGCGTGTGCCGTCGTCCAGCTCCACCTCCAGCTCCTCCAGCCGGAAGCTCGTGCTGTAGATGTACGGCCGTCCCCGCAGGGTGACGATGCGGCACGGGCGCCGGAGGCAGGAGGTCAACGCTCGCTCCAGCGCGCCGGCCAGCTCGGGCCGACCAACCGGCGGCGCTCCTGCTCCCGTCACGTCGCGTCCACCTCCCGCAGCAGTCGCCGGAGCACCCGGGCGGAGTCGAAGTGTGCCTCAGCCAGGGAGCGAGCGGCGGCCGAGTGCCGTGCACGGTCCTCGGCGACCTCCGCCACGCCGGCGAGTGCGTCCTCGAGGTCGTCGAAAGCCAGCAGACCCGCCCCGGTCGGCAGGTGGCGGGAGAGCCCGGTGTCCTGGGCGAGCACCGGCCGTCCGGAAGCCAGGTAGCACACGCTGCGATCGCTGAACCAGCCGCTGCGGGACAGGACGTACCCGCTCTTGGCGATCCCCAGCTCCGCCTTCGAGCGCTGGACGAACTCCCGGTAGGCGGACGGCGAGCCGGCCACCTCCCCAGGGTCGAGGAGCTCCCACCTGTTGGCGCGCAGGGCCGCCACGTCAGCGGCCTCTGCCGGGTCGATCGCGAGGGCCAGCAGGAAGCGCTCCTCGGTACGGGTGGGCAGGGCCATCAACGGCCGGAAGGAGTGCACCTTCTGCCCGTACTGCACGCCGTCCAGCTCGACCGACCCGTAGCTGCGCCAGTTGGCCACCGTGGTGAACCCGGTGCCCGTGTCGCCGTGCCCGACCGGCCACTCGTCGAGGACCACGGGGGGCCACGTCGTGATCCAGGTCCGGCCGCCGGTCGGGACGGGACAGCCCAGGCTGCCGAGGGACTGTCCGACCGTGACGAAGTGAGTGTGGCCGGCCAGGCCGACGTCGAGGCCCTGGGCGTCCCAGAGCTGCGTGAAGCCGGGGTCCACGTCGAGGTAGACGCGGACGGGGACCCGCGAGAACAGCTCCTCGCCGGCGAGTGTCCCGGAGATGTCGACCAGCACGGACGTGCCCGCCCCGATCCGGGCCAGGTCCGAGTGGGAGAGGCCGGCGGTCTCCTGCGTGTCCCGGCGCACCAGGGCCCAGGCGTCCTCGAGCCCGTGCTCCTTCATGACCTGCCTGCAGTAGCGGGCGTTGACCGAGTGCAGCAAGGGGACGTCGGCCGGCTGGAGGACCTCGGGGTCCACGGCCTCGACGAAGAAGACCTCGTGGCCCAGCCGGGCGAAGCCGAGGAGGTACTGGAGCACCGCCCAGGTGGCGCCGCCCTGGCCCGGCACCGCGGCGATCATGCCGCTCACCACGATCCTGGTCATCGATCCGGCCTCACGGGCGTGACCCCGATGTGCTCGAGGAAGGCGCTCAGGACGACGTCGGAGTCGAACCACGTCTCGGCGAGCTCCCGCGCTGCGTGGCGGTGGTGCTCGTAGTTCCGCACGATCTCCCGCACGCCGGCGGCGGCCTCCTCCATCGTGGCGAACGACAGCAGGCCCTGGCCTGTCGGCACGGTTCGGCCGAGACCGGTGTCCTGGACGAGGACGGGCCTGCCGGCAGCGAGGTAGTGAACCGTGCGGTCGCTGATCCAGCCGCTGCTCGTCTCGACGTAGATGCCCTGCGCCGCCGAGAACTCCGCCCCGGACGTGCGGACGTAGTGGCGGAAGGACTGCGGGTCACCGGCCACCCCGCGAGGAGCCACGAGGTGCCAGCCGTGGCTCTCGAGCAGCGCCCTGTCCCTGGCGTCGGCCGGGTGGATGTCGAGGGCGATCTCGAACGTGGCTGGTGCGGTACGCGGCAACGCGGCGAACCTGCGGAACTCGTGCACCTTGAGCCCGAAGGTCCGGCCCTCCCAGGTGACCGGCCCGAAGGCGCCCCGCCAACTGCCCACGGTGGTGAACCGTCGAGGGTCGGCGTCCGGACCCTGTGACCACTCGTCGAGCACGAACGGGGGCCGCACGTGCCGCCAGGAGATGCCGTCGACGGGGATGGGGGAGTGCCCGGTGCCGACGTTCTGCCCGACGGTGAGGTGCACATCGTGGCGCTCCAGCCCCAGCGGACGGCCTGCGGCGTGCCAGTACTGGGTGAAGCCGGGGTCGACGTCGACATAGACCTTGGGCGCCAGGCGGCGCATCAGCGGCTCGTACGTCAGGTGACCGCTGATGTTGACCAGCGCAGCCGCGGACTCCGCGCGGGTGAACAGGTCGTCCTCCGGCATCCCGATGAACCGCGCCCCGTCGTCGATGATCAGGCTGGACACCGGCGCGAGACCGAAGGCGTCGACGACCGCGCGGTGGAAGGCGAGGTTCGCGGAGCTCTCGACCGGCGAGGAGGTCCCTCTGGCGTCCACGCAGACGCCGGACGAGACCTGTTCGACGAAGACGACGTCGACGCCGAGCCGCCGCAGGCCGAGGACCCAACTGAGCCGGACCCACGCCTCGCCTCCGTTGCCGGGCTTGTTCGCCAACGCGCCGGCGACGAACACGGTGGTCACGCGCTTCCCGCTCAAGCCCGACGGGCGGCGACGTCAGGCGCCGTCGCTCCACGCCGCCCACCGTGTGCGGCGCCGACGCGGGCCGCGAGCGCCACGGCCTCCTCGAATCGCGACCGGCGGCTGCAGAGGACGGCGGAGGCGCCCTCGGCGGAGGCGCCCTCGGCGGAGGCGCCCAGGCGGCGGTCGCGGACCGCGCTGGCGCCGGCCGGCACCTGCAGGTCGCAGACGCGTACGGCACCCTCCCCGGTGGCGACCGTGGGGGCGATCTCGACCGCGACCGGAGGTCCCTCACCTGCCGGCGCGCGGAGCACGAGCCCATCGATCTCGACGTCCTCCACCCGGTCGAGCAGGACTCCTCGGTCCGCGGCGGAGGCCTCAGCCACCCCGTCGAGGACGAGCACGTTGTCGTGGATGGCAACATCCCGGGCGCTTCCGATGGCGATCCCCGAGCCCTGCCAGTTCCGCACCGTGTTGCCGTGGATGCGGAGCCCCCGCTGCGTCGGCTCGTCGGCGAGTTGGTGGCCGAGCCTGCGTCCCTGGACCTCGATCCCCGCGTCCCCGCCCGGGGCCTCGACTGTGTTGTCGCGGACCTGGAGGTCGCGGGTGTGCGGGCCCTCCGGCCAGTCCGGGTCGTTGCTGATCAGGATCGCTTCCCGGCTCGTCCCGCTGATGTGGTTTCGTTCGACACTCCCTCTGCCGGTGTGCAGGCGGAGCGCGTGGCCGCGGTGCCGGCGGTAGCGGTTGCCCCGGACGACGTAGCCCTCGCCGCTCGCGCTGAGGTTGAACACGGCGTCGGGGACGCCGTCCTGGCCCGATGCGGACAGGCCCGGTAACGGGGAGTCCAGCCGGAGCCGCAGGTCGCCGCGTGGGCCCTCGCTCAGGGCGGCGACGCGGCGAGCACCGGTGATCCGTCCGGTCACCGGGTCGGAGAACTCGAGGCGGTCGCCCGTCCGCACCGGTTCGTCAGCGGCCACCAGGAGGTCGCGGTCCGACGGCATCGCGAGGACGTCCATTGGCGGTGCATAGACGTTGAGCCCGTCGTCCATCATGCGCTCGAAGACACAGTCCTCGACCGTCGGCCCCTCGCGACAGGCCTGGGCGTGCACCCCGTCCGCGTTGCTGCTCAGCAGCCGGTCACTGCCCGGCTGGACCCCGACGGTGCAACCTGTGATGCGGGTGGCGTCCGACCGGCTCAGCGCGAAGGCCGCCGCGTTGGCCGCGCGCACGTGCACCTCGCGCAGCGTGGTCCGGGACGACCGGGAGCAGAGCACCGCATGGCCGAACTGCCTGGCCAGATAGACGAAGACGTCGCCGGGGGACAACCCCGTCGGCAGGTCCTCTCGCGTCCGGAGGCGGAACGAGCGCCTACCGAGTGCCAGGGCGGCCGTGACGAACACGACGTCGGGCACGCCGCTCTTGAGGTCCCCCGTCCCGGGGGCGAAGACCGCGCCGAAGGCCGACGGATGGCGTTCTTCTGGTCCTGCGAAGGTGAAGAACGGGGCGTCGAGGAGCGGTTGTCCCGAGGCGACCTCCACGTCGAAGGCCTGGTCCTCGGGGTGGACTGCGGTGACCGTCGTACGGGCGAAGGGTGCGGGGTCGTAGTCGACGGTGAGCCCGTGGAGCTCACAGCCGTCGCAGTCCCGGAGCGCCAGGCAGCCCAGCGCCGGGTCGTCCACCACGATCGTCGCCCCGGGTCCCGCGATGGTCAGCCCGGTCGCCCCGGCGACCGGCAGCGCGTAGATGTCACCGGGCGCGCCGCGGACCCGGTACCGGCCCCGCTCCAGGGTGAGCGTCGTGCCGGGGCCGGCGGCGCGGGCGGCATCCAGTGCGCGGCGCAGCGCCGGTCCGTCGTCGGCCACACCGTCGCCGACCGCGCCGAAGTCCCACACCGACAACTGCCGTGCCGGCGCATCGCTCAGGTACCAGACGGCCTGTACTCCCCCGAGGACCACCGCGCCGGCGCCGATCAGCAACGCGCGACGGGAGACCCTCGGTGGCTCGGTCACGCTATTTGACCGCCTCGACGAACAGGCTCTCGGCCTCCCGGTTGTCGAGTTCCAGGATCCCCGGGGCATGCCGGCTCTGTGTCTGCCGGAACGAGCAATGCAGCACGTCCCGGTACCCGGCCTTCCACAGCAGCTCCTCGATGAAGTCGGCGGTGAAGAGGGTGACCGTGTAGCCGTACCACAGCATGTGGACGATGGCCCGTCCACCAAAGCTGCGCAGCTCGGACTCGGGCACCAGGAAGTACTGCTCGTCGCGACGGCGGTAGGCATCGAGGCTGCGGTCGAAGTCCGGCAGGCACAGGCGCAGGACGCCGTCGGGCCGGAGCATCCTGCGCAGCTCCTCGAGGACGGGGACGAGGTCGGGGTAGGGGATCATCGGGAGCGCGTGGATGCTCACGATGTAGTCGAGGCTGTCGTCGGGGATCGGCAGCCCCTCCCGGATGTCAACGGTGATGTCGATGCCGGGGCCCTCCTTGAGGTCCGAGTTGATCCAGCCGGGCTCCCCCGTGTCGCCGCAACCCCAGTTGAGCCGTCTGATGGACCGCTCGGTCCCTCCGGCGGTCAGGGTCACGCGACACCCACCTGGCTGAGCAGACGGCGCAGGACCTTGTCGGAGTCGAAGTACTCCTCGGCGAGGTCGCGAGCGGCACGGGCGTGGCGTCTCCGGTTTCCGCAGATCTCCTCGACCCCCGCTGCTGCCTCGTCGAGAGTCGTGTAGGTCACCAGGCCCTCGCCCAGCGGGTACCGGTCCGCCAGGCCGGTGTCCTGGGCGAGGACGGGGCGACCGCTCGCGAGGTAGCAGATGCTGCGGTCGCTGACCCATCCGCTCCGCGACCGGACGTACATGTTCTTCGCCACCATGAACTCGGCTCCCGATCCCTGGACGAAGTGCTGGTATGCCGACGGTGTCGCAGCGACCGAGGCGGGCTCCGTGAGCTGCCAGCCGGCGTCCCGCAGCGCCCCGGCGTCGGCCCGGTCGGCCTCGTGGATGTCGAGTGCCACCTCGAAGTCCCGGCCGGTCAGGCCGGGCAGGCGGAGGAGCCGGCGGAACTCGTGTACCCGCAGGCCGTAGGTGCTGCCGTCGTACTCGACGGGGGCGAACGGCCCACGCCAGCTCGCGATGCTGGTGAAGCGCCCGTCTCCTGACGGCTGCGCCGGCCACCTGTCCAGCACGACCGGCTGCGATGTGGTGACCCAGTCCAGGCCGCACGTCGGGATGGTGCAGTCCGGCCGGCCGATGTTCTCCCCGATGGTGACGTAGCAATCGTGCCCCTGGAACAACGCGTACAGGCCCAGGCTCTGCCACATCTGCCCGAAGCCGGGATCGATGTCCAGCAGGACACGGCGCGGGGCCTTCTCCAGGACCTCCTCGTCGTCCAGGAATCCCATGACGTTCAGCAGCAACGAGCTCCCCCTCGTCCGCTGGAGCAGTTCCGCCCGGGACATGCCGATCACGTGCCGGCCACGGTCGTACAGCAAGGCGAAAGACCGGTCGAGGTCGAACTCGCGGAGCACTGCAAGCAGGTACCTGAGGTTGACCGAACCATCCACGGCGCAGGGTCGTGAGGAACCGTCCACGCACATGTCCGGCTCGAGCCGGTCGACGAAGAGCACGTCGTACCCCAGCCGTCGGAAGCCGAGCAAGTACTGCAGGAAGACCCAGGCGTGACCGCCGTAACCGGGGCGCTGGGCCAGGGAGCCGGCGACCACGATCCTGGGCCTCACCACGCATCAGCTCCCGTGCGACGAGGCCGTCGCTCGCTCGACGCCGAGCTGCCGATAGGCGGGGAAGTACCCCCGTGATGACCGCGCGTCGGCACCGGCACGACGGCACAACTCTTCGTACTTGGCGCGGTCGTACACCTCGGCCAACACCGGCAGCGCCATCCGCGCTGCCCCGAATCGCTGCTTGAAAGCGGCGATCCCGTCACCGGCGGTGAGGCCGCCACCGAGGTTCATGTGAGGGATGCCCCATGCCTTCAGCTGCAGGACCGCAGCCCAGACGAGGGCTGCCGAGCGACGCCGTCCCTCCGGCCGGGAGACGCCGAACAGGTAGTCCCCGCCGCTGTGTGTGCAGCCGAACATCGCTGCGGCCGTGATCTCCCCGCCGTCGTCGGCGCCCACCATGAAGACGCTCTCCAGAGCGGCGAGGCTGGTCGCCGACGTCCGCGAGAGGCCATGCGTCGACGAGGCATTCCGGCCGGCGAAGAAGGCCTCGTAGTTGTCGAGGATGAAGGCCGTCACCCGACCACGGTCAGTGGTCAGTCCGGCGGCGACAGCCTCCCAGTTCCTGATCTGGCGTCTCCGGTTCTGATCGAGCCGCGCGTGCAGTTCGTCCACCGAGGCCGTCAGGTCCATCACGTAGACGTGCTTGTCCCGCCGCCTGCTCTCGGCCGGCAGGGTCACCGTGCTAGGCAGAGCCGGGTTCATGACGAGGTACCCGCAGACATACCTCCTTGCTTGAGCGGAGCGCCTCCAGAGGTCCCAGAGCCCGTGGCTGTCACCCTCGCCGACGAAACCGGAGAACCCGGGGGGTGTCACGACGTCCGCCATGCCGTGGAACGACCGCTCCTGGATGGGGCACACGAAACGACCGGCTGTCGTCCGGGCCTCGTACAGGAAGGTCGGCCGGCCTGAGTACGACTGCATCGCCCGGCAGTAGTCCCACGTGTGCGCGAACGAGTGCGCGATACCGCGGAGTGCGTCCCTCCACTCGTCCGGGGACTCCACCCCGATCCACCGTTCGCCCACCGCGCTTCCTCGGTCACCGGTTCGGCTCGTCAAGGGGTTGGTCGTACCGCAACCTGAGACCACCGCGGTCGGACAGGACCTGTCCGCGAGGACCCCTGAATACTCTTCCACGATCGGCGCCGAGGAGGGAGGTGCAGCGTGGCCCACCTCGATGTCCTCGACCTGCAGCCGGCGGAACCCGATGACGTCGGCCTGGGCCGCGGCCACATCGAGTTCCCCAAGGTCGGGCAGCGGGTGGACGCTCACTCCATCCGTGTCGGCGGATGGGTGTTCGGCCACGAACAGCCGGCGGTCGCCGTCGAACTCCTCGCTGGCTGCGACGTCGTCGGACGGGCTCCGGTGGACGGCCGGCGCCCGGACGTCGTGGCCGCCTTTCCGAGCGCCGCCGACATCAGCGGCTTCCGGGCGCAGGCGTCGGTGGTCTGCGCCGATCCGGCCCTCGACCTGCACGTCCGGGCCGTCCTGGCGAATCAGCACAGGGTCCCTCTCGCGAGGATCCGCCTGCGTCCGGTCGTGGACACCGCGGCCGCAGTCCCGCCGCCTCGGGTGTCGGTCATCATCCCCTGCTATGACCAGGCGCGTTTCCTCGGTGACGCGCTGGCCAGCGTGGCGGCGCAGACCCAGCCTGCCACCGAGGTGGTCGTCGTCGATGACGGTTCGAGCGACAACACGGCTGAGGTCGCCAGGCGATACCCGGGGGTACGACTCGTCCGTCAGCGCAACTCCGGCCTCGCGGCAGCGCGCAACACCGGCCTCCGCCACGCCACCGGGGACTACCTGGTCTTTCTCGATGCCGACGACCGCCTGCTCCCGCCGGCCCTCGAGATCGGCCTCGCGTCGCTGTCGGCCCGTCCCGAGCACGCCTTCGTGTTCGGCGACTGGCGCTTGATCGGAGCGGACGGATCGCCGCTCCCCACGCCGGAACGGCCGCCTCCGGACAACCGCCCCTACCGCGCTCTCCTGCGCATGTGCTTCATCTCGACCCCCGCTGCAGTGATGTACCGGCGTGTCGCCGTCGATGCCGCCGGCGGCTTCGACGAGACCGTCAGTCCCAGCGCGGACTACGACCTCTACCTGCGCCTCACGAGGACCTGGCCGGTTCACGGTCACGGCGAGGTGGTCGCCGAGTACCGCCGCCACGGCGCCAACATGACCTTGGACCGGGGACTGATGCTCCGATCGGAGCTGACCGTCCTGCGTCGGCAGCGCAGGTACGTCGGCGGCGACGACGACCTGTCGGACGCCCATCGCCAGGGGCTGCGCCGGGCGCGGGAGTACCACGGCGCAAGGCTCGCGCGCGAGGTGCGGGGACTTGCCGCGATCGGGAGGTGGGGACCCGTGACGACAGGCGCCCTCAGGCTGCTGCGCCACCATCCCCGGGCACTCGCCCCGGAGAGGTCCCCGTGGGTGCGGTAGCCGAGATCCTGTCCGTGGACCTGGTCGAGCCACGGACGGCGGCCGTGCACGGGTGCTATCTGGACGCGCCATCGGCGGGCAGCCGTGCGGAAGCGCAGGCCCTAGACGTGGTCGGCTGGGTCCTGGGCGCTTCGTCGCCCGCCGTCGCCGTGGAGTTCGTGGAGGACCGGAGGGTGGTGTGGCGCGCCCCGGTGGACGGTGCGCGTCCCGATATCGCGAGCGCCTTCCCGGACCTGGCATGGTCGGGCAGCGCGGGATTCACGTCCACCCTGGACGTCACGGGGCCCGGCCCGGAGACGACTCTGCACGTGCGTGCCGTCATGCCTGACCAAACCCGCGCCGGCTTGGCCGTGATACGGCTGCGGCGGGGCTGGCGCACCGGTCCGCCGTCCGAGTCGGCCGTGGTCTCGGTCGTCATCCCCTGCTACAACCAGGCCCACTTCCTGCCTGATGCCATCGAGTCGGTGCTCGCCCAGACGCATCCCCACCACGAGATCGTCGTTGTGGACGACGGGTCGACCGACAACACGCAGGAGATCGTCCGCAGGTATCCCGGAACCCGGTGTGTCCGCCAGGGAAACGCGGGACTGGCCGAGGCACGCAACACCGGCATTCGTCACAGCACCGGTGACTACCTCGTCTTCCTCGACGCCGACGACCGCCTGTTGCCCGATGCCCTGCGCGTCGGGATCGAGGCGCTGCGGGCCCATCCCGAGAGTGCTCTGGTCTCGGGTCACTACCGGCACGTCGGGGTCGAAGGGGAGCCGCTGCCGACCCCCGATCTGCCCTGCGCAGCAGGCGACCACTACGTGGCGCTCCTGCGCACCAACTACATGGGGATGCCAGCCACGGCGCTCTACCGGCGCGAGGTCTTCGAGCACGTGACCGGCTTCGACCCCTCGGTGGACGCCTGCGCGGACTACGACCTCAATCTGCGGATCACCCGCCGGTTCCCGGTCCACTGCCACGAGCACGTCGTGGCCGAGTACCGACGGCACGGCTCGAACATGAGTCGACGGCTGCCGGCCATGCTGGCGGCTGCAGTCTCCACCGCCCGCCGTCAGCGGCGCCATGTGGCAGGCGACCGGGATCGCGTCGCGGCGTACGAAGCCGGGATGCGCTTCTGGCAGGACTACTACGGCACCCCTCTGGCACGCGAGGTGAGCGCGCAGTTCCTCTCCGGGCGATGGGGTCGGGCTCTACCGATGATCGTCGCGTTGGCCCGTCATGATCCCCGTGCACTCGGGCGCCTCCTCCGCTGCCTCGGCGTCGCGCGTCGACGAGCCCTCGGACGGCGGGGGGAGGAACCGGCTTGACCGCGTCACGAGGCCCCAGCCGACGGTCCGGTCGCAAGCCCCAGGACTCCATCGTCGCGGCGTGCGAGGGGTGTCTGGAGAGGTTTGGCGACTCCTACCTCGGCGTCGGGTGGACGAAGAGCCAGGCGGATGCCGACCTCCGCTACGACGTCATGCTCGGGGTCGTCCGGGAGTCCGACACCGAGATCTCCCTGCTGGACTTCGGCTGCGGACTCTCGCACCTGTACGAGCACGTGTTGGCGACCGGGCGGAGGGGGATCCGCTACTCCGGCCTGGACCTCTCGGAGCGGTTCCTGGAGCTGTCGCGAGCCAAGTTCCCCGACATCGACTACTACCTGCTCGACCTGCTCGAGCATCCCGACGAGCTGCCGTCGTTCGACTACGTGCTTGCCAACGGTGTCTTCACCCAGAAGGTGGACAACGCCTTCGACGACATGTGGCGGTACTTCACCGAGCTGGTCTCGGCGATCTTCGCGAAGGCCGAGCGCGGCATCGCGTTCAACGTGATGTCCACCCAGGTGGACTGGCAGAGGGAGGACTTGTTCCACCTGCCGTTCGACACGCTGGCAGCCTTCCTGAGCAGCGAGGTGAGTCGGCACTTCGTCGTCCGGCACGACTACGGCCTGTACGAGTACACCGTCTACGTCTACCGCCGAGGCTGAGCGACGATGCCCCTCAAGTCCTCGGTCGACGACCTGGCCGCCTTCGGCGGGCCACCCGCCTTCCGAGCCCCCAGGCACGTCGGCGCACCGAACATCGGTGACCGTGACCGGCTGCACCGGCTGATCGACGATGCGCTGGACCGACGGTGGCTGACCAACGACGGACCCTACGTCCAGGCCTTCGAGCGCCGGTTGGCCGAGGTCCTCTCCGTGCGCAACTGCGTGGCCACCAGCAATGCGACCAGTGCCCTCATGCTGGTCGCCTCCGCCCTCGGCCTGCGCGGAGAGGTCATCATGCCCTCGCTCACCTTTGTCGCGACTGCACACGCACTGACCTGGCAAGGCATCTCGCCGGTGTTCTGCGACGTCGATCCGGTGACCTGGACGCTGGATCCACGCAGGGTGGAGGCGTTGATCACCCCGGAGACCACCGCCGTCGTGGGGGTCCACTTGTGGGGGACGCCGTGCGATGTCGCCGCACTGCAGGATGTCGCCTCCCGATACGGGCTCAGACTCGTCTACGACGCGGCGCAGGCGTTCGGCACCTCCTGTTCCGGTCGCCCGCTGGGGTCCTTCGGCGATGCGGAGGTCTTCAGCTTCCACGCGACCAAGGTCTGCAACTCCTTCGAGGGTGGGGCGATCGCGACCGAGGATGACGATCTGGCAGCCCTGCTGTCATCGACCCGGAACTTCGGGTTCGTCGACGTGGACCGGGTGGTCACACTCGGGATCAACGCGAAGATGTCCGAGATGCACGCCGCGATGGGCATCACCTCGCTCGAGTCCCTCGACGGGTTCGTCGCGGCGAACCGGCGCAATCACCTCCGCTACCGCGAGGGGCTGCGGGCCCTGACGGGGATCACCCTGCACGACCCGCCGCTCCCCGACCGTTCGTCGGCCCAGCAGTACGTCGTCGTGGAGATCGACGAGGAGTCAGGGCTGAGTCGCGACGAGTTGCTCGAGGTGCTCACTGCCGAGAACGTCCGGGCGCGACGGTATTTCCACCCCGGCTGCCACGGGATGGAGCCCTACCGAACCAGGTCGCCGCACGCAGGCCGGGACCTGCCGGTGACCGAGGACATCCTCCGGCGGGTGTTGGTCCTGCCCACCGGCACCGCGACCACAGTGGAGGACATCGAACAGATCTGCGGACTACTGGCGTTCGCCACTGCGCGAGCGACTGAGATAAGAGCACGACTGCGGGGCAGGGAGCAGGGGTGAGCCCGATGAGCGCCGTCCACGTCGTCACCGCGGCACCGGCCGGCCCGCTGCCGAAGGTGAGCGTCCTCGTCACGACGTACAACCACGAGCGCTTCCTCGCCGATGCCCTCGACAGCGCGCTGGCTCAGGAGGCCTCGTTCCCGTTCGAGGTCGTCGTGGGAGAGGACTGTTCCACAGACCGCACGCGGGATGTGCTGCTCGCCTACCACGCACGGCATCCCGACGTCATCCGGATGGTCCTCCCGGAGCGGAACCTGGGCCCCAACTCGATGTACGTCGAAGTCATGCGGGTGGCGAGGGGCGAGTACATTGCGATCTTGGATGGCGATGATCACTGGCTCTCGGCGGACAAGTTGCAGCGTCAAGCAGACTTTCTCGACGCGCACCCTTCTTCCTCGGCGTGCTTCCACGACATGATGGTCGTGTACGACGACGCAAGGGGGAGACCTCGTCCGCATCTGGCCGAGACGCCGCGCACGACGTTCTCGTTCGTGGATCTCTTGTCCAGACCATTCATCCCCACATCTGCGCTCATGCATCGACGCCTGACAGCAGAGGAGTTGTTGGCGTGGTATTCAGAGGTCGCGCCGAGCGTGTGGCAGGACCTCGTGCTGATCGACTGGATCACTCTGCTGCTCCTCGGACGCCGTGGCCACGTGGAATACCTGCGTGGCCCATCGGCGGTCTACCGCGTCCACGACTCGGGCGTGTGGTCATCCAAGAACCGCATACGTCAGATCGACGAAGAGGTGGCCGTCCTCCGTCGTCTGACCCGGTTGGCGGATGAAGATCACCAGTGTCTGGTCCGGACCAGTTTGGCGCGGTGTGCCGTGCAGCGGGCTGTGGAGCAAGCCGGGCTGCGCTACGACCGGGTGGTCATGGTCTTGAGTGACCCCCCAGCGGACCCTTGGTACTTCAACGGGCGGGTGGTGTCGCAGGTCAACTGCAGCGAGGAGTCGGACGAGGCATCGATCCTGTTGGAGCTGACGCGGCTGCGGCGGGGCAAGGCTCCGGCTCCAGTGGTTCCGCACTGGCGGATCGACGAGCCGGTGCGCCCACACGCGGGCGCCTCCGTGTACTGCGTCGTCGTGTCACCCCGAAACGTCTTTCAGCGGTTCCCTCACCTCCGAGACCGCCTCGCCCAGTACCAGCCCATGCTGCTCGCGGCCGACAGGTGCGCCGTGTACGAGGTGCCTGGTGAGGACGTGCCCGAGAGGCGAGTGACCAACGTACGCCTGAGCGACCCCTTGCCGGCCGAGCTCCACGGCCGCCACATAGACATGCCACGGCCGGACTCGGTGACCAGCGGGGCAGTGCTCGAGGTGATCTGCTGGGCGCTGCCCAGAGAGGCATCCATCCTCGACGTGCAGGTGTCCTGCGGGGATCAGGTACTCGGGAGGACGGCAACCCCGACGACTCGGCCGGACCTCGCCGAAGCCTTCCCCGACATCCCGGGGGCTGGTAAGGCCGGCTTCCGCCTGCTGGTCGACCTGGCCGATCTGCCGTCGGCCGCAGAGTTGCACGTCACCGCCGCTTTGGAGAATGGCCGCAAGGTCATCCTCGGCACTCTCCTGACCGAAGAGGCCTCGGCCTCCCCGGACTGAGGCCGCCAAACCCTCGAGGGCCTGCGCATGACCATGGGTCGATGACGAGTCCTCGCGTCAGCGCGAGGCCTCCTGTGGTGGGCTCCCCGCAGCACACGATGCCGTGTCGCGAACCACGGTCATCAGGAGCGCTCGGTCCCTAGCGGCTCCGACGTGCCACGGCCACGTCATGGTTGGGGTACGCCGCACGTTCCATGACCTCTACGACGTCGAGCTATCGTGTCGAGTGGCGCGCGATGTAGGAGGGGTCGTGATAGGCCGTCTGGTAGTACGCCGGAAAATGGTCCCTCCAGTAGTCGTTCGACCAGTAGATGAACCCTTCCTGTTCGAAGGTCTTCTGGTGTCCCTTGTGGAACGAGGAACGGGTCGAGGCATTCGCGTATGCCGAACGGCCGTGAACCGTCAACAGCAACAACCCGCCGGGGCGCGTCACTCGGCGGAGTTCCGCGAGCCATGCGTCCTGATGGTCGACGGGCAGGTGGGTGAAAACGCTGTACCCCAGCACGAGATCGAACCTCCCGTCGTCGAAGGGCAGCGGCGGCCATGCCTTGCTCACCAGCGCCTCGCCGACCGTGGGTTCTGACGCACCCACTCGATGGCCGGCGCATCGATGTCACAGGCACTCCACGCGCTGGACGGCGCATGGGGAAGGAGCCAGCGGAGTACCCGCCCGCAGCCCGCGCCGAAATCGAGGATCTGGGGATGATCCTGCAGCCGACTGCCGGTGCGGTCGAGGACTCGGAGGAAGCTCTGTGCCACCTCGCGACCAGCCAGCAGGAACTCTCGGGAGTCTGTCCCGCCCATGACTCGGTAGATGAGGTCTTCCGGCGCTAATGGAGCCCCGGACCAGTCAACTTCGTCTGGCCTGACCAGGTAGGCCGTCATCAACCATCCGCACCCAGAGCAGGTGCTCGAGTCCTCCGAGAAGTCTGTCAGACAGACAGGACACTGCATCGCGCCACTTCCGTACGTCACGCTGACTCGCGTCTCGGAGCCTGACGTTGGCTCCGGTCCTCTGCCGCGCTTTCCAGTCCTGTTCAGTCGGTCAGACGTCTACAGGGCCGACTGACAGATCTGTCGCAGTACCTCTTCATCTCCACCCGGTCTGACCGAGATCGAGGTGTAGTGCTGCAACGGGAAGCCAATCGGACAGAACCATGACCTCCACTGTCCCGATGCTGTCCACGGAACTCGGTTCGATGTCGACCGAAAAGCCCCGCACTCGAGGCCTGTTTGGGTGCGGTGTTGGCGCCGGCGTGGTCAGCGGAGCCCGGCCTATCGTCCGGCCTTTCCATCGAAGTTCCACCAGCTGCGCGCCAGTCGTCGGTGGTTCCAGCCAGCCCTGCATGCGTACTGTGTTGTCCCCGAGGTCCACGCAGGTGATCTGTCCCGGGATCTCGGGCACCGCATCGGGTTCCACGACGACTTCGAAGCGCACCTGTTCGACGCCGAACAATCTAGCCGCGAACAGCCTGTGATGTCCGTCGACCAGACGGGCCCTCGTTGGCTCCGGCGATTCTGTGCTGAACAGGGTCAGCGTGTCCTCAGTGCTGGGCGGAGTCCGGACGAACGCCTTGACCGGCGTGAGTTCGTGTCTGGCGAATTCGCGGGCAACGGCGGGGCTCCCGAGTCGGTCGCAGTCAGCGAAACGGCGAGAGATCATCTGGGTGACCTCCTCGGGCTGTGCCGAGTGGAGGATGGGGTCGCCACGCTCTGGCGCGTGGCCGCGCGTCAGATGATGGAGATAGACATTAGACTGGTCGATGGCACCAGCTCTTCTGTACTGCGCGTAGCCCTTCAGGTACAGTAGCCAATAGTGCCATCCGCCGTAGTGCAATTGTCTCGAGTCGAGGCTGCGGCCGAATGCGGAATGGTCGATGGGCAGTTCCGCCAAGTCGTCCAGCAGTTCGCTGGCGAACCTGTACTGGAACACGTGGAAGAAGCGGCTGTGCAGGTCGGTGCGTCGGACGTCCAGCATCCGGGTGGAGATCTGGTCCTCGATCGGTGCCCCGGTGGATCGCGGATCGGACCCTGGCTGCGTCGTCATGATGGTGGCGGTGGGATCGACCGCTCGAGGGCCGCCTCGGTCTTGGCGCTCATGACGACGGCGCGGCCGCCCTCCGGGCCGTGGGGCCGCCCCCAGTCCGACTCGCCCAGAACGCGATAGACCGGGAAGTGGCGACTGAGCACGTCGAGGTAGTCACGCTGTAGATTTCCGTCCAGGTTGTGCGTCTCGATCAGCAACACATCGGTCACGTCGGCGATGGACGCTAGTCGCGGCGCAACGAATGTCCACACCGCCAGCGCCATGACCATGTCGTACCAACCCGCGTACGACGACGCGTCGGTGATGTCCCGCCGGAAGAACGACACCCGCTCGGTGGAGTTGTAGGCGTTCAGCAGCTGAGCGACCTCGACGAAGAAGGGATCCTGCTCGAAGCCGTCCACCAGGTCAGCTCCGCGAACACGCGCCGCCCGGCTGGTCTCCCCGAGATTGGAGCCGAGGTCCAGGACACGCTTGGCCCGGAAGTCGACCCTGTCGAGGAACTCCGTCCGGTCGCTGCGGAAGCCGCTCGTCCTGGTGTCTCCGAGGAGCACCGACTGGTAGTGGTTGCCGGTCTCGATCCCCTCCTTCGAGGACCTCGAGACGTAGTCGAGTCCCAGACACCAGCGGATCAGGTCCTCGAGCCGGTCCCGGGCAGTGGGCGGGGCCGCACGGTCAGACGTCGTCGCGGGGTCGCTCATCGACCTCACCCACCTCCCGGTTGATCCGTTGGCCCCAGACGTGCGTGTGCAGCCATTGGTTGTAGGCCCCGGTCAGCGCACGGATCTCCGACGGATACGACTGTCCCTCCAGGTGGTAGAGCTCCACGGAGGGGAGGTACCAGGAGTCTCGGCCCACGTCGGCCAACCGTAGGCAGAGGTCGGAATCCTCGTAGTCGCCCTGGACGTACATCCCGCGGAGCCCACCCATCTCCTGGTAGAGAGCCAGGTCGATCATCATGCAGGCGGCGGTGACCGCAGGGACCGGCCGTGGCAGGTTGGCGGCGGGCAGGGTCCGGTGCAGCCCCTTGAAGTAGTGCTCGTTGTTCCACAGGCCCGTGTCCGGTAGCCGCCGGAAGTAGAGGCCGGCGTGCTGGATCGAGTCGTCCTCGTACAGGAGCTTCGGGGCGATCACGCCGATCCCGGGGGTGGAAAGGTAGAAGTTCAGCATGGCGCTCAGCCAGCCGTGCTCCCGGGGGAGGACGTCGGAATTGAGGAGGAGCAGCAACCGTCCCCGGGCCAGGTCGGCGCCCACGTTGTTGACCCCGGCGAAGCCGATGTTGTGACTCATCACGACCGTGCGGAAGGGGATGTCGTACAGCTCAGCCAGGTGAGCTGCGGTGACCCGGAACGGCTCGGCGAGCTCGGGGGAGTCGAGGACGTAGACGAGGTCGGCTCCCTGCAGATCCGGGTCGTCCACGAACTGGGCGAGCTGGTGTTCGAGGAAGTCGATGCGCCCGTACAGCGGGACGATCATC
This sequence comes from Geodermatophilus sp. SYSU D01105, assembly GCF_054050095.1. Taxonomy (NCBI): domain Bacteria; kingdom Bacillati; phylum Actinomycetota; class Actinomycetes; order Geodermatophilales; family Geodermatophilaceae; genus Geodermatophilus; species Geodermatophilus sp. SYSU D01105. The sequence goes on along the minus strand of NZ_JBJGYR010000002.1, from coordinate 91,191 downwards.
GTGACCTCGGGCTCGGCCGGCGGGGTCCCGTGCTGGTCGACGGTCTCCACTCGAGCCAGGCGGCGGCGCCGCTCCTCCAGCCGGGTCAGCGCCGGCGCGATGTGCCGGCTCCGCAGGACTTCGGCGGGCAGGCGCTCGCGGAGGAGGTCGTGCAGGATCTTCTCCCGCACCGCTGGGATGTCCCGGGTCACGGCGGGGGCCGAGACCTCGAACGTCGCTCCCACGGCGTTGGCCATCTCGAACGTCCAGCTGTGGGCCAGCTGGCTGGGGCTCGAGGTCTCGAAGAAGGCGATCCAGCCGTGCTCGGGGCCGGGCTGTCCATCGGGGCTCTCGTCGTAGAACTGTTCGACGTCCGGTCGCCGAAACCGGTAGAGGCTGGGCAGGAGCTCCGTCCGGGCACCCTCCGGAGACACCGCCGTCAGCCGGATCGGAGCCGCCTCCGCGTCACGCATCCAGCCCTGGGCGTAGAAGCCGTGGTCATCCACCGCGAGCACGGCGTCGACGTTGAGCCCCTGCGGGGCATCCTGCGAGATCACGCAGACGGGCAGGCGTTCGCGCAACGCCTCGCGTGCGGCGTGCAGGCTCCTGCTCAGCTGCAGGTCGCCGAAGGGGGGGCGCCTGCCCGTCGTCCCGGCACAGCACTCCGCTGCCGCTCGCGGTCCCGCGTCCGTGGCGCTCAGGGCTCCCGGCCCGCCGACCATGAACTCGAGGATGTCCGCTCTCTCAGCGGGTCCCAGGGCCGCGAGTTCCCGGCGCAGGAGGGTCTCCAGGCTCACCGTGGCCGCGCGCAGCTCCGCAGCTCCCAGGCGCAGGGAACGGCTGGACCAGCGGAGCGCCATGTCGAGCGGGTCGGCCCGCGTGTGACCCGGAGGCAGCCGGAGCACGACAGCCTGGCCCATGCCCTCGGAGCCGACAGTGTCCGCACCCGGCCGGGAGTAGTCGATCGCGCGGACGGCCAGCGGGACGGTGCGTCCCCGGCACCGCACGAACGCCTTCACCTGCCCGTTCCGGGGTGCCGTCCCCGACGTCGTCAGGAGCAGGACGTCGGCCGACAGCCAGCAGGCATGACCGAGTCGGGGTCCGAGCCGTGAACCGACCGGCGTGGGGGCCGGCCCCGACATGCCCGTCTCTGTGCCCAGTACCCGCATCTCAGTGGACATGAGCGGCGTCCCCGGCGTCCCGACCGACCAGGAGCGCGGTGTAGAGGCGGTCCAGTTCGTCGATGTGCTGGGTCATGTCGTAGACCTCCGGGATGCCGTCGCGCAGGTCCTGCCACAGCCCGGGCGTCCCCGCGGCGTGTTGGATCGTCTCCGCGAGGCTGGCGGGGTCGGCCGCTGCGAAGTGCAGTCCGTTGACGCCGTCGGTGACCTTCTCGGCCATTCCACCGATGTCGCTGCAGATCACCGGTCGGCGGTGCAGGAACGCCTCCTGGATTACCAGCGGTGAGTTCTCCCACCACACCGAGGGAACGACGACCCAGTCGACGTGCTCCATCAGTCCGGGGAGTTGCTCGTGGGTGTACTTCCCCACGAAGGTCACGGTGGACCGCGTGTCCTCGAGCAGGGCGTTGAAGCGGTTCTGGAACTCGCCGGGTTGCAGCTCCAGGTTGGCACCGTGAACGCGTAGCTGCGGGACCCAGCGCGGTTGTCCCCGCTCGCTGGCCGCGGCGTCGGCCTCCCTCTCCAGGATCCGCATCGCCTCCAGGAGCACGTCCACGCCCTTGAAGCCGCTGAGCTGCCCGAAGAAGCCCAGTCGATCACGCCGCGGGCGATCCGGGGTCCGCGCCGTCCGTCCCACGGGACGACGGCCGTACTCCTCCGTGCGGATCCTCTCCGCCGGGATCCCCCACTCGATGTACCGCTGTCGCAGGAACTCGCTCGGCGCGATGAACATGTCGACGAGAGAGAGGTGTGACTTGATGAAGCGCTCACGCAGGAAGAACGTCTGCGGGGAGATGCCTGGGAAACACTCGTGGCAACGCCGGGGTGAGGCCCGGTGGCACAGATCCTCGGTACCCGTGCGGACCATCTGCCCGTTGCGATGACAGATGGGCAGGTATTCGTGGAGCGTGTAGAGGATCGGCGTGTCGGGAAGGACGTTCTTGACCTCGCGGATCAGGTCGTACCCCAGGAAGAGCGTGTGCTGGAAGTGCACGATGTCCGGTTCGTAGGCCTGCAGAAAACCGCGGAAGTGCCTCGTGTAGAAGTCCTTGCCCGGCTGGGTGCCGAACAGGTAGTCGAAGTCATAGCCGTCGGTGTAGAAGAAGTACTCGTCCGCTCCCTCGCCGGTGGGCCCGAAGCACGTGCCGCCGTGCACGGAGCCGCTGTATCCCACTGGCGGGCCACCCTTGGCCAGGAAGATCGACTGGTAACCGGGCGTGGCGGCGAGGCTGCGATGCAGTTCGTAGGCGTACGCCTCAGCGCCCCCGGGGCGCACGGAGGGATGGTTGTGGCAGACGGACAACACTCGGCGCGTCATGGGATCACGGGTTCCTCTACTGGGAGAAGCTCGTACAGGAGACAGACGTGTGCCTGCCGGGTGATGCAGCGGTGGTGCTGCTCGACGTGGGTACGGAGGACCTCGTCCGTCCGCCACCGGTCGAACGCGGCCCGGCTGACGATCAGATAGGCCGCGCCCTGGCGGCGCAGGATCTCCAGCCGGTCGACCTGACCGGATCGCAGGGGCGCCAGGTGCATCGTCGGTCGGCCCGGGAGCTGCAGGGGCGAGACGCCTTCGCCGTCGACGACCACGACGGGCTGCCCGGCCGGCAGGAGGTGCTCAAGGAGGTCCCGGATCTGCTGGGCCAGCAACTCCCGCCGATGCCTCTCCAACCCGCGGTCAGGTGCGGTGTCGACCTGAGCGAAGAGGCGACCGGCCTGGTTCAGGCTGTAGACGGCGCCGGTCTCGGGCAGGTCCACCAACGACTCGTAGTTGCGCTGCAGATGGCCGGCGAAGTCGGTGTAGTGGTCGAGCCACCACCGGGTGGTGGCCGGCAGGACCAGGAAGTCGGCTCCTCGGGTGCGCAGCGCTTCGAGCGCCTCGATCGCGGCCGTGCTGTCCCGAGGGTGGTAACCGGCGTACCCGCCGTTCTCGTCCTGGGGGAGGTGCCATGCCTCCCGCCCCTCGAAGCAGACGAGGTCGGGATCACCCTTGCTCACCACGGCCACGGTCGCTCCGGGTGGAACGACCCGGTGAACGAGGTCGCGGAGGCGCCCCACCAGGGCCTGGTAGGCGCGGCGACGGGCGATGATCTCCTCCGTGGTCTGTGTGCTGCTCGCGCTCACGGCGGCCCCCGGAGCGCGAAGACGACGCACGAGTCGTCCGCCGGACAGATGGTGTAGCGGTCCTCCAGGTGACGGCGCAGGCCCGTGTAGTGCGTGAGCCACCACGCCGCGGTCCGCGGCAGGAGCAGGTGGCTCGCCCCCCGTGCTCGCATCGCCTCCAGGTGGTCGATCGCCTCTCGGTCGTCCGCCGGGTGGTGACCTGCATAGACGCCCACAGCGTCCTGAGGGAAGTGCATCGCCCGTCGGCCGTCGAGGTCCAGCAGTTCGTCATCGCCCTTGCTGACGACGAGAACGGTGGCGTCCGGCGGGATCTGCGCGCGGACGACGGCCCGGATCTGCTGGACCAGAGCCGCGTAGTCCGGGTCCGGGCGGTGACCGTGCGCTGTCCACGGCCGGCCCCACTTCTCGGTGAAGCGCTGCCGGTTGGCGCGGAACAGCTCGCCGTGCTCCCCGGTGGGCACGAGCTTTCCGAAGGACGCCTCGCCGAAGTGGTGCACGAAGACGTCCTGGGCGCACACCACCCTCAGGCCGGCGGCACGCACCCTCTCGGCGTAGTCGTCGTCCTCGAACATGCCCATCTCGAACCGCTCGTCGAGGTCCCCGATGGCCGTGTGGAGGTCTCGGCGCATGGCAACGCAGAACATGGTGAGGACCGGGATGTCGACGGCCTGCGGTGGCTGGCTGCTCATGCCGGCGGCGAAGCTGCACAGCTCCCCGTAGGTGCGGTAAGGGACGGGGATCTGTGCCTCGTTGCCGGCGGCGTTGGTCACCGGGCCGACCATTCCCACCGAACCGTCGGCCAGGTGGGCCGTCAGCCCGCCCAGCCAGCCCGGCGGAACGATCGTGTCGTTGTTGAGCAGGACGAGCAGCTGGCCCTGGGCCGCGGCGAGGCCCTGGTTGGCCGCGCGGACGAAGCCCAGGTTGGTGTCGTTGAGGACCGGTCGGAGCCGGGGGAACCGGGCCGCCATCTCTCGCAGGTAGGACGGGGTCCCGTCGGTCGAGCCGTTGTCGACGACGATCACCTCGGTGCTCACGCTGGTGGACGCGAGCAGGGTCTCCACGCACATCCGGGTGAAGACGAGGTTGTCGTAGGAGACGACGACGACGCTCTCCGCTGGGGACGTCGCCGGGGGACCGCGGCGGTCCGGGGGCGGGAGGGGGAGCGCGAGCACCCGCTGGACCGTGTCCTCAGGCAGCCTGGTCGGCCGCTTCGAGATCGGCGTCAGGACGAGGTCGGTCGGCAGGGACGTGCCGGCTTGGACGTCGCCGCGCTGCCGCTGACCGTTTCGCCGGGCGCCGAGGTCGGTCAGCAACCGGCCCAGCACCACGTCGCTGTCGAAGCACTCCCGGGCCACCTCGACGGCGGCTCGGGCATGCCTGTCGTAGTCGCCGACGACGTCGGTCACGGCCGCGACCGCTTCGTCCAGCGTCGTGAAGGGGAGCAGGCCTTCCCCTGTCGGCAGGACGTTGCTGAAGCCGGTCTCCTGGGTGATGACCGGTCGGCCGGCTGCCAGGTAGGTCGCACTGCGGTCGCTGAACCATCCGCTGCGCAGGCGCACGTTCTGGTCCTTGGCGACCGTGAACTCGCCCAGGGAGGATCCGAGGTAGTCGCGATAGGCGTCGAGGTCGGTCGAGACATCCAGGCCTGGACGCACGGACCAGCCGTGCTTCTCGAGGACGGCGCGGTCGGCGTCGGACCAACTGCTCAGGGCCAGCTCGAAATCCTGACCTGTGGCCCTCGGCAGGTCGAGCACCTTGAGGAACTCGTGGTGCTTGCTCCAGGTGTACGTGTCACCGCGGAAGTACACCGGGCGCCAGTCCTGCCGCCAGTTGCCGATGGTGGTGAACGTCGACCTCGTCGTCGCCGCTCTGCCCGCCCACAGGTCCAGGACCACCGGCTGGCGTGTGGGGAGGAAGGGGAATCGGTCCGACAGGGGCAGTTCGCAGTCGGCGTTGCCGAGGTTCTCGCCGAAGGTGAAGAACGCCTGGTGAGCCGAGAGGAAGTCCACGGTCTCCGGCACGCCGTCGTGCAGCTCGACCTGGAGCAGGACCGGATCGGTCTCCAGGTAGACGAGTCGCCCGGTCTCGGCGTGCTCGGTCAGGGGTTGGGTCCCACCGTGCAGGTTGACCAGGAAGGCCGCCGAGCGGTAGAGCCGCCGGAGCTCCAGCTCGCTCATCCCGTAGCACCTGCCGTCGGCGTGCAACGCATGGAACGCCCAACGGTCGCCGAGCCCGAAGCGGCGCATGAGCGTTCCGAGGAAGTCGGCCGCGCGCGCGGAACTGTCGTCCTCCTCGTGCCGCATGAGCATGGAGGGGGTGCGGGCGTGGGCTTCCACGTAGTGGGCTTCGTACCCGAGCCGCTCGAAGCCCAGCAGGTAGTGCAGGGTCTGCCACACGACACCGGCGACCGGCATCTTCGTGATCATGCCGAGCAGGACGATCTTCTCCGGCCTTCGCACGAGGACACTCATCGCGGAGCCCCCAGGCCGTCGGCCGGCATCGTGGTCGGGGTCGACGGGACGACCACGTGCGGGGAGCGCCTCCCGTTCTGGGCCTCGTACATCTCCCGGTAGAGGCCTTCCGCTCCCACGAGTTCGTCGTGGGTGCCACGTTCGACGATCCGGCCCTGGTCGAGGACGAGGATCTGTCCGGCGTTGCGAACGGTCGACAGACGGTGGGCGATCATGAAGGTCGTGCGCCCCACCATCAGCCGGTCGAGCGCATCGAGGATGACGGCCTCGGTCCGTGAGTCGATCGACGACGTCGGTTCGTCGAGGATGAGGATCGGGGCGTCCTTGAGGAATGCCCGTGCCACCGAGATGCGCTGCCGCTCGCCTCCCGAGAGGTGCGCTCCGCCCTCGCCCAGAACGGTGTCGTACCGGTCGGGCAGCCGCATGACGAAGTCGTGGGCGTTGGCCGCTCGTGCCGCACTGATGATGTCGTCGGACGAGGCGTCGAGCCGGCCGTAGCGGATGTTCTCGGCGATGGTCCCCGAGAAGAGCAGCGGCTCCTGCAGCACGATGCTGATCTGCCGGCGCAGAGACTCCAAGGTGACCGACCGGATGTCGATGCCGTCGAGCAGGACCTGCCCCTGCTTGGGGTCGAAGAAGCGCGGGATGAGGCTGACCAGCGTGCTCTTGCCAGCACCCGTCGGACCCACCAGCGCGACGACCTCCCCGGCCGGCGCCTGGAAGGAGATGTCCGTCAGCGTGTCGACGCGCCCGGCGTAGGTGAAGTGGACCCCGTCGAAGGTGATCGCTCCGGCCGCTCGGTCGAGGACCAAGCCATTCGGTGGGTCCTTGACCTCGACCTCTGTGTCGAGGAGCTCAGCGGCTCCCTCGAGGCTGATCAGTTGCTCCTGCGCTGCGGCGACCGTGCCGCTGATCTCCTCGAGCGGGCGGTAGACGGCCCCGATGTAGGCCAGCACGACGAGCAGTTCACCGACCGTCATCTGCCCCTGCAGCACCAGGTGCGCGCCGTACGCCAGGACCACGGCCGTTCCGGCGGCGGTGAGCAGGTTCACGCCCAGTGAGAAGGCCGTCTGCCGTACGGTGACGTCGATCCGAGCGTCGACGGCCTCGCGCCCCTGGCTACGGAAGCGCTGGTGCTCGTACCGCTCCCGGCCGAAAGCAACGATGACCCTCATCATCGACATCGCTTCGTGCACGATGGACAACGAGTTCCCCTCGAGCGCCCGCACGTTGCGCAGGCGCGGCTCCACCCGGTTGGCGTAGACGTGGGTCGAGTAGTAGATGGCGGGCACGATCGTGAGCGCCAGCAGGGCCAGCCTCGGGTCGAAGCGGTACGCGATGAAGCCCATCCCCGCGACGGTCAGGACGTTCTGCGCGAGTGGCAGTACCGAGACGGTGATCTCTCCGACTGACGCGGCCTGGTAGTTGATGGCGAACATCAGCCCGCCGGTGCGGGTCCTGTCATGGAAGGCCAGGGACAAACGCTGCACGTGGCTGAACAGGTCACTGCGCAGGTCGAAGATCATCCGCTGCTCGAGTCGCGTCTGCACGTAGGCGTTCAGGATGCTCACGGCGTTCGACAGGAAGGTGAGGAAGAGCCCGAGGAGGACAGCGAAGACGATCATCCGCCAGGGGCTCGTGCCCACGAGCGTGGACACGAACTCGGGAGGGCGCCGGTCGCCGAGCGCGCTGTCCACGAGGAAGGCGAGCGGCCAGGGTGCCGCCAGGCTGAGCGCGGCCAGCACCACCATCAGCACGACCGCGAAGCCCATGAGATGTCGGTACGGACGCAGGTAGGGGAAGACGCGCGGCACGTACCGGAGCGCGGCACCCAGCCCTCGGGACTCCTTCACCGGGGTCCGTACCTCGTCCGGCTCGGGGCGGGGCTCGCTCACCGCACCCGGACGTCTCCGAACGATCCACCGGAAGCGGCGAGGCTGCGGCTTGCGGTGTCGCGCCCGTCCGCCACTCATCGCGCGGCCTCCTCGAGACAACGGCGGACGCCCGCGGAGACCCACGACAGGCCGCGGGCCATCTCGCCGATCCCCACGGCGAGGACGACCGCAGCCACCAGTGAGCTCAACGTCGCCAGCAGGCACACGAGGGCGAGGAAGGCCATCGTGGCTCGCCAGCGCAGCCGGCGTCGGACCTGCAGTTGGACCCAGCCCTGGACGTGACCGCTGCTCAACAGGTCTCCGATGGCGAAGGGACCGGAGCGGATGCGGGCGTCGAAGTCGGTCCAACCGTCTCCCGGGGCGACGCGGAAGCCCGAACGCTGGAGGGCGGCGACCGCGGCCGCCGTCACCTCGGCGCGTTCACCAGGGCAGGGTGCCATGAGGGTGCGGCGGTCGACGCTCGTCAGCGGCCGTGGCAGAGGTGGGCCGGGTGGGCACTCGCGCCGCGCCGCCGTCCGGTGGCGGACCCGTCCCCACGTGCGCACGAGCGGCTGGAGCAGGTTCAGGACCGCCACACCTGTTCGGAAGCGCAGCCGGCTGCCGGCGTACGTCCGCGGCGGCTCGGCGTGGACGAAGTCGATGCAGCCCAGCGCGAGCAGGCCGAGGACGGCCAGCACCGCCGGGAGGGAGAACGCCGGGAGGACGAGCCCGAACGGCGCGGCGACGAGGCAGGCCGTGAGGGCAGGTACCCCGACCTGGTGGGCCAGGTCCAGCGCGTGACCGCCCCCTCGGTAGACCGACTGGTAGGCCGCCGTCCCGTACGGACCCCGGTAGATCCGTTGTTGGGACAGGGCCGGCGCCGCCGCGTCGTAGATCGAGCCGCGCCAGCGGGCCGTTCCCCAGGCGGTGAAGCGGTCGGGGTGGCGCGCCTCGACCAGCGCCTCGCTACGGCCGTAGCCGAGTTGCTGGCGGAGGTAGGGGCGCAGTCCGCCCCGACGGTGGTGCCACACCAGGGCGGCGGGATGGAAGGCGATGTCCCAGCCTCGGTCGAGCACGCGCCAGCACAGGTCCACGTCGTCCCCGGCGGAGGTGTAGACGGGGTCGAAGCCACCCACCTCGAGGAGGACCTCCTTCCAGAAGGCCATGTTGCAGCCGGGGACGTGCTCCGCCCGGTCGTCGCTGAACAGCACGTGCACCGGTCCTCCGGGCGCCCGGGCCACTCGGAGCTCCCCCGGACCAGCCCGCGGGGGTGGCACGTTGGGCCCGCCGACGCCACCGACGGTCGGACCGTCCAGTCCGAGGGCCAGGTAGTACGGCCATTCCGGGCTGGGGTAGGCGTCGCTGTCCAGATATGCGATCAGCTCACCGCCGGCAGCCTCCAACCCGGCATTTCGAGCGACTGAGAGGCCGCCGTGCGGGACGCGGAGGAGCCGCGCACGGGGATGGGACGTGGCTATCTCGGCGGTGTCGTCGGTGGAGCCGTCATCGACGACGAGGATCTCCAGCCCGGGGTAGTCCAGGTCGCACGTGTACCGGAGGCACTCGTCCAACGTGGCCGCCGCGTTGTACGCGCAGATGACGACGGTGAGGGTCGGCCACTCGACCGGCAGGTCGGCGACCGACCGGCTGTTCCACGTCGCGGCCACCTCGAGCGCCGGTCGGGGTGAGCGGTCGGCCCCGGTCAGGCCGAAGTGCCAGCCCTCGACAGGAGCGTCACCCACCCACCACTTGTCGGACCAGGAGAAGATGCAGGTACCGGCCACGCCCCTCTCCACTGCTGTCTCCAACTGCCAGTCGATCACCTCCGCCTGGCGGACCTCGCCGGAACCGCCCGCACCCGCGTTGATCCCCATCTCGCCCAGGACCAGCGGCCGGTCACCGGCCAGGTGGTGGAGGCGGGTGAGGTATCGGCGGAAGTCGGCGCGTCCCTCCAGGAAGACGTTGAAGGTCACGAAGTCCAGGCAGTCCAACGGCAGGAACTCCGTGGTCGGGTAGTTGGCGTAGGTCACGAGCCGGTCGGGGTCGACGTCCTTGACGATGGCGGCGAGCTCGCCGATCAATCGAGCTACCCGATCCGTGCCATGCCAGCGCACGGCGTCCGCGGGTACCTCGTTCCCGAGTGACAACCCGAGGACCCACGGGTTGCCGACATACCGTTCGGCGGCTGACCGGACCTCGGCCTCGGCATCCTGCGCCATCCGCCGACGTGTGCGCGGCGACGTCCCGACCAGGTAGCGCCAGTCGGGGTAGAAGACGTCGACCAACAGCCGGAGGCCCCAGTCGGCGGCGAGATCGACGACGTCGTCGGGCGGCGGCGTGTAGGTCCGGACGACCGTGAAGCCGGCCTGACGCATCATCGCGAAGTCGCGCTTGACCGCGTCGCGCTCGGGATACCTGGCTCCGTCGCAGCGAGGCTGGAACGTCCCGTAGGTGACCCCGCGGAACAGGAAGCGCCTCCCGCCCACGGAGAAGTGCTTCCCGTCCGCCTGCAGGTGATCGCTCAACCGATCGACCAATCGCTCAGGGGCTCGTCCGGGCAGCCCCCCGTACGAAGATCACCGCGACGGCCGGGACGATCACCTGAGGACTCGATGAGCCAGGGCAGCAGCGTGATCGGCTTCATCAGATGACCGCTCAGTCTCGCGACGACGCCGGGCCAAGGCTGGGCACGGCATTGGTTGGGGTGGAGAGGGGGACGGCTGTCCGGTGCGGCTCTAGCGGAGGCACATACTCGGACGGTCGGGTGTCGTTTCGCAACCGGAGCCGGTCCAGGCCCGATTCGGGTCGGAGACATCGGAGTCCGAGACCCCTGCCATGTCCTCCTGTCGGCACCCTTGACCTGGGAGGAGGAGTCGGCACCCCGCATCGACGCACGGCAACGCGCCCGCCAGGTGCGGGGTGAGGGCAGGGGCGCCCCGGAGGCCTCATGCCTGCACCACGCTCGCTTGGGTACGGAACCACTCGACGGTTCGGGTGAGTCCCTCGTCGAAGCCGATCCTGGGTTCCCAGCCCAGTTCGCGCCGCGCCACGGTGATGTCTGGTTGGCGGATGCACGGGTCGTCGACGGGGCGGGGGACGAAGGTGATCTCGCTCCCGCTGCCGACCAGGCGCTTGATCGTCTCGGCGATGTGGAGCACCGAGGTCTCGTGGGGGTTGCCGATGTTCACCGGGCCGGCCAGATCGCTGCGCAGCAGGCGCATGATCCCTTCGACGAGGTCGTCGACGTAGATGATCGACCGGGTCTGGGAGCCGTCGCCGGCCACGGTGATGGGCCGGCCGGCGAGGGCCTGGGTGGCGAAGGCCGGGATGGCGCGTCCGTCGTTGGGGCGCATCCGCGGGCCGTGCGTGTTGAAGATCCGCACGATCGCCGTGTCGACGCCGTGCGTCCGCCGGTAGGCCATGGTGAGCGCCTCGGCGTAGCGCTTCGCTTCGTCGTACACCCCGCGCGGACCCACCGGGTTCACGTGACCCCAGTACGTCTCCGGCTGTGGATGGACCTGAGGGTCTCCGTAGGTCTCTGAGGTGGAGGCCAACAGGAACCGGGCGCCCTTCTCCTTGGCCAGGCCGAGTGCGTGCAACGTGCCGATGGAGCCCACCTTGAGGGTCTCGATCGGCAGCATCAGGTAGTCGATCGGTGAAGCCGGGCTGGCGAAGTGCAGGACCTGGTCGACCGGACCAGGCACGTGTACGAACTCCGTCACGTCGGCCTTCACCAGGTGGAAGCCCGGCCGGCCCAACAGGTGATGGACGTTGTTGGGCGTGCCGGTGATGAAGTTGTCGAGCGCGATCACCTCGCACTCGTCGTCGAGCAGGCGGTCGCACAGATGCGAGCCCAGGAACCCCGCACCTCCGGTGATGACGACTCTGGACATGATCGAGATCCTCGCTAGGACGGCAGTGCAGGACGGGCCGTGAACACATCGGCTGGGTGGTCGTCGCCGAGCCCTCTGGAACGGAATGACCATCCGAGGGGCTCGGGGGCACGAGCGCCACGATTCGATACGCGCCGCACATCCCGGTTGTCGGAGCCAACCGGAGGTCGGCAACGGGTCGCGCATCGGGTGGGTGCACGGGGTTCTCGGTGACTCGACTCGCGCAGTGGCAACACCAGGCGCCCCGTAGTGTCAGCAGAAGAACCGGTACAGGGACGCACCGGCCCGTGCCGTGACGCGGTCGGGCACGGACGGGTCGGTCAGCAGTTCAGTGGCGACGCGCAGGGTGTGCTCGACGTCCGCGGATCTGCCGATGGGTGGTCCGCCTGCGTTGAGCGCGTGTATTCGTCGCTCCGTGCTGGCCCACTTGCGCTTGTAGGAGGCCAGACCGGGTTGACCGAGGTCCGACAGCCCCCAGTCCAGCGCCCGCAGCCCCTGGTCGTGCGCCCACTGGATGACGTTCCAGTGGATCGCGTCGTTCGGGCGCAGTGGCAGGGTGTCGGCCTGTGAGGCACCGAACTTGTAGTAGAGGGTGTCCTGCCAGATGAGATAGACCGCGCCGGCCACCGGGCGCCCGTCGACGAGGGCCAACGCCGTCCGGATCCCGTCGTCGGGGGCGAACTCGTCCCAGATGCGCTCGAAGAAGTCCAGCGGCTGGGCCAGCAGTCGGTACTTGCGCTTCCGGAGCTCCACGTGCAGCCGGTGGTACTCGGCCACCGCCTCCCTGTCGCTCCTCAGGACCACCTCCACCCCGGCCCGTTCCGCCGTCGCGATGTTCCGCCGGGTCTGCGACCGGAACGCTTCGAGCAGTTCGTCGAGCGGACGGTCCAGCGGCGTCAGGTGCCACGCTGCCTCTCCGAGGGGTGTGAACCGCGGATCCCCGATGGCGACGGACGTGTCCAGGCACCGCAGCGTGAACGGGAGGTCCCCGGCCAGGGCGTCGGCCGAGACCGCCGCCCAGGCCCCGGCATCCGGCAGGATCGGGTCGGCCCGGTCGCTGAAGGGCAGTGCCAGCCGCCGCTGGCCGCGCAGGTCGCGGACGTCCGCCCAGGCCAGTCCTCCCACCGGCCGCCCGTCCGGCTGCAGCGCGACCCGTGCCGTGGGCTCGATCCCGTAGGCACCGCTGACGGCCCTGATCCACGGCGGGGACGTGAACAGGTTGCTCTCCACCCCGGCCGCCAGTTCGGCCCACGCGGGGTCGGTGCGGGGATCGACCCGTCGGACGGTCGCCGTGGCCGGACCCGATCGCCGGCCCGCAGGCAGGGCGTCGATGGACTGTGCCGTCACCGGGCACCGTCCCCGCTCAGCATCGAGGGGATGGTGCGGAGGAGGATGCGCACGTCGAGTCCGAGGCGCCGAGCCCTCACGTACTCCACGTCCAAGCGCAGCATGTCCAGTGTCCCGACGGTGCTGCGTCCGCTGACCTGCCACAGCCCCGTGATCCCCGGCCGCACCATGAACCGCTCGGCGTGCTCGGCCCCGAACATGTCCGCCTCCCAGGGGAGGCACGGCCGGGGGCCGACGAGTGACATCTCGCCGCGGAGGACGTTGATGAGCTGGGGGATCTCGTCGAGGCTCGTCCTGCGGAGGAACCGGCCTGACGGCGTGATCCGCGTGTCACAGCTCAGCTTGGTGCTGCCGCCCTCGGCTGTGTCCTCGCCGCGCAGCTCGGCCTCGATCAGGAGCCGATGGGCGAGGTCGTCCCCTCCCATGCGCATCGAGCGGAACTTGTAGAAGGTGAACGGTCGGCGCCCGAGCCCGATGCGCTGCTGCCTGAGCAGCGCCGGTCCGGGACTGTCGTGCCTGACCCACAGTCCGATCCCGACCCACACCGGCATGAGCAACCCCAGGACGAGCGCGGACACGACGATGTCGAGCGCCCTGCGGGCGAACCGCTCGCCGGCCGGTTCCCGGAGCGGCATGCCGACGGCCGCGACGGTTCCGTGCGCGCGAGGCTCGACCGCGACCTCCCTCCGCCCCTCGGCGCACGCCGGCTGCCGGACGCGGCCCACGTCCGCCCCGGGCCGTACCGGCTCCCGGGACGGACGCGTCGTCAGAGGGGGCGGTGTCCCGAGGCGTTGGCGGGACACCGTGTGGACCCTGCGGATGGTGGTCATGCGCTCTCCAGTGCGGACAGGACCTCGCAGACGCGGTCCACCTGTTCGAGGGTCAACGTGGGTGACATGGGCAGCGACACGATGTGCTCGGCCGCGCGTTCGGTCACCGGTAGTGGGGCGTCGGCGAACTCGGCGAACGCCGGCTGGCGGTGGCACGGCACTGGGTAGTGCAGGCCCCAGCCGATGCCGGCCGCATCCAGCGCCGTTGTCGTCGCCGAACGATCCGGCACCTGGACGACGGCGAGGTGGTAGACCGCGTGGGCCCGGGGGTGCTCCGCCAGAGGGACGCATGCGCGAGGGAGGCGTTCGCGATACCGCTGCATGAGTGCTCGCCGGTGGCCGTTGTCCGCGTCCAGGCGGCACAGCTTGGTCGTGAGCAGGGCAGCCTGGATGGCGTCGAGCCGGCTGTTGCGACCGCGGACCGTGTGCAGGTACCGGCTGTCGCTTGCCCGGCCGTGGTCGGCCAGCTGTCGGGTCCGGGCCACCAGGGCTGCGTCGTCCGAGACCACCGCCCCGCCGTCGCCCAACGCGCCCAGGTTCTTGCCCGGGTAGAAGCTGAAGGCGGCAGCCACGCCCACACTGCCGGCCCGGCGACCGCCGAACCGGGCTCCATGGGCCTGGGCGGCGTCCTCGATGAGCACGATGCCGTGCCGCCGCACCAGCGGGAGGAGATGGTCGACGTCGACCATCTGTCCGAACAGGTGGACGGCCATGACCGCCGCCGTCCGGGGGCCGATCGCCGCCGCCACCGCGTCGGGGTCGATCTCCAGGGTGTCCGGCAGGACGTCGACGAAGCGTGGCCGCGCCCCGACCGCGCACACCGCCTCGACGGTGGCAACGAACGTGTTGGCGGGGATGATCACCTCGTCGCCCGGCCCGATGCCCAGAGCGGCGAGGATGAGCTCGAGTGCGTCCGTGCCGTTGCCGACGCCGACGCACTCCGCGGTCCCGCAGTAGTCCGCGAAGCGGGCCTCGAACGTCTCGAGGTCCGGGCCGCCGATGAACCGACCGTGGTCGACGACGCGCTCCCAGCACAGGCGTAGGTCCTCCCGGACGCGGCCGTTGAGGTCCTGGACGTCGAGGAACGGGATGGGAGGTGTGGTGGTGAGCATCGGTCACCGCGTGGGGGAGAGGGTCGGCGCCGGACCGCCGGACGCCGGACGGGGGAGGAGGAGCGTGCCGGACTGCTCGGTGGACGCACCCGCTCCGGCCACCACGTCCTCACCCGCGACATTCGCCAACTGGTCCGTTGCGGCCAGCACACGCACCACCTCCAGGCCGCGCTCGCCCGGGGTGTCGGGCCGGGCTCCCGTCCGGATGCACTCGAGGAAGTGCTGGTCCTGGAGGAGCAGTGGCTCCGCGAAGGGGATGTAGGGAGACACGATGTCGCCGGTGCGATAGGTCACCGGGAGGGCGTGGGCCTCCGCCGGCGCATCGATGTCCTGGACGTCGACGCCGATGTCGTACACGCGGATCCGCTCGGTGTCCGACATGTCGTCGTACACCGCCATCTTCTTCTCGCCGACGACGGTGACCTGCCGGACCTTGTTCGGGGTCAGCCAGCTGACGTGGACGTAGGCCCGCGTCTGCGAGCGGGGGAAGTCGAAGCGGAGGTACGCGACGTCGGCGTGCTGCCTGCTGATGTGGCTGTGCGCCCACACCGTCGCGCAGGACGGCATCTCGTCGAGGATGTAGGACACGATCGAGATGTCGTGGGGAGCGAGATCCCAGATCACGTTCACGTCGCTCTGATAGCGCCCCAGGCTCAGCCGCGCCGTGTCGACGTAGAGGATCCGGCCGAGCGCGCCGGAGCGGACGAGTTCCCGGAGCTTCCGGACGGCGGCGTTGTACTCGAACGTGTGGCCGACCATCAGGTGCACGCCCTGGCGGGCCGCGGTCTTGACCAGGAGTTCGGCGTCCTCCACGGACGTGGTGAGCGGCTTCTCCACGAGCACGTGCTTGCCGGCGTCCAGCGCCTGCTGCGCGATCGGCGCGTGGGTCCTCGGTGGCGTCGCGATGACCACGGCATCGACGTGCTCGAGCACGTCGTCCAGGCAGGTCGCGAGGTCGGCTGACGGGTAGTGGGCCGCCGCCTCCGCCAGGCGGTTCGCAGAACCGTCGACGATCGTGACGTCGACGCCCGGGGTGCTGCTGAGGATGCGGACGTGCTTGGAACCCCAGTAGCCGTAGCCGACGACGGCGATGCGGTCACGGCGTGGAGAGGTGTCCTCCCGGTTGTTGCTCGTGTGCGTGAACCGGACGCATCCGGTGTCCTGGGCTTGCTGGATCGATCGGTGCAGGTCGTGCTGCATGGCATCCGTCCTTGGACGCAACTGTGCAGGTGCACAGGGAAGAGAGGGTGGATCCCGGTGGGGGTGCTGGCCGGGTGCAGGTCGCGGTGCGGGACGTCATCTCCACGGGCGCACTACGCCCGTGTACCGGACTCAATCGGGTCGAGATCCCGGGTCGGACGCCCGGTCAGAGGCCCGGTCAGCGGCCCGCGAGTCGGCGAGGGCCAGCGCCTGCGCCTGGGAGAACGCGGGGTCGGTCGCGAGGACCGCGAGCAGGGTGCTGTCGTGAGAGCCGTGTCCGGAGCCGCAGGCGGACGCGCTGGCCGCCGAGCCGGAGGTCGGCGCCGCAGGAACCGGGGGAGCCTGGGGGATGGGGGACCGGAACGGTGACGTCGGCTGCGGCAGACCGACCGATCCGCTCGAGGACGCCAACACGGTCGTCGCCGTTGCCCTCGCCCGCCCGTCGGCACTGCGGAGGGTGCTCGCGGCGGCACCCCGGCCGCCGGCCGACCAGAGTTCGCCGTCGTTGCAGGAACCCATGACCTGCACCGGCGTCGCGGAGACCACCGGACCGGTCGGAGCCGTTCGTTCCGGCGCTGGGACGGGGAACGGCGCCGAGCCCGGGCCGGCGCTGGCCGCCGTTGTCACCGGCGGCGCCGCAGTGGTGGCGGAGGACGTGTCGTCGACCTGGACCTCGATGCCAGGCGGGACCTGCGGCGCAGCTCCTGAGGTGTCACTCGGCCGGACGTCCTCGACCTCGTTCCTCGTCGTGGTGGCGGTCGTCCCCGGATCGCCAGTCCCCGGATCTCCGGCGTCGGAGACGACGGTCGTGGTGGTCCCCCGGTCGGTGCTCGAATGGGTCTGCGGGGTGGACCGCGGCGTGTTCGACGTGGTGGCCGGTGACTGGTCGGTCCGCGAGCGCTGGTCGGAGGAACGGTCGGACGGCGAGTCACCCGTGGTGGTGGCGGTGGCCTCGTACTCCGGCTGGCCCGCCGTGCTTCCTGTGCCCTCGGTGGTCGCCGGCGATCGGTCGGCGGGAGATGCGGCTGCAGAGGACGTGTCGTCGGGCCGGGTCGGGGGGATGGTCTCAGGGGTGTTGCCGGTGTCGGCGGGCTGGCCGGGTGGGGTGGTGTCGGGCCCGGGGGTGTTGCCGGGGTCGGCGGGTCGTCCCGGTGGGGTGGCGTCCGGCCCGCGGTCGGGGGCGTCGCCTGGCTGGGTGGGGCTGCCGGGCGTGCTGGTGCCGGGGGTGTTGCCTGGCTCGTTCGGGGCGCCGGGTGCGGTGGTCTCGGTCCCGGTGTCGGCGGGACGGCCGGGTGGGGTGGTGTCGGGCCCGGGGGTGTTGCCGGGGTCGGCGGGTCGTCCCGGTGGGGTGGCGTCCGGCCCGCGGTCGGGGGCGTCGCCTGGCTGGGTGGGGCTGCCGGGCGTGCTGGTGCCGGGGGTGTTGCCTGGCTCGTTCGGGGCGCCGGGTGCGGTGGTCTCGGTCCCGGTGTCGGCGGGACGGCCGGGTGGGGTGGTGTCGGGCCCGGGGGTGTTGCCGGGGTCGGCGGGTCGTCCCGGTGGGGTGGCGTCCGGCCCGCGGTCGATCTTGCCGGGGTCGGCTGGACGGCCGGGTGGGGTGGTGTCGGGCCCGGGGGTGTTGCCGGGGTCGGCGGGTCGTCCCGGTGGGGTGGCGTCCGGCCCGCGGTCGATCTTGCCGGGGTCGGCTGGACGGCCGGGTGGGGTGGTGTCGGGCCCGGGGGTGTTGCCGGGGTCGGCGGGTCGTCCCGGTGGGGTGGCGTCCGGCCCGCGGTCGATCTTGCCGGGGTCGGCTGGACGGCCGGGTGGGGTGGCCTGGGGCCCGCGGTCGGTGTTGCCGGTGTCGGGCTTGCGCCCGGGGTCGGCGGGTCGTCCCGGTGGGGTGGCGTCGGGCTTGCCCTGGGCGGTGCCGGGGTCGGCGGGTCGTCCCGGTGGGGTGGCGTCCGGCCCGCGGTCGATCTTGCCGGGGTCGGCGGGGCGGCCGGGCGGGGTGGCCTGGGGCCCGCGGTCGGTGTTGCCGGTGTCGGGCTTGCGCCCGGGGTCGGCAGGGCGTCCCGGTGAGGCGGCGTCGGGCTCGCCGTCGATGTCGGCGGGTCGAGCGGTGTCGGTCTCGCGGTCGGACGCGCTGCCGGGGTCAGCGGGACGCTCCGGCGAGGTGTCCTGGTCAGCCGTGCCGCGGTCAGCGGCGTCAGCGGAGCCGTCGTCCGACAACCCGCCAGCGGAGGTGCTGTCCCGTCTGGGGCTGTCCTTCTCGGGGCGGTCGGCGGACGCGTTGTCCCGGGCGGGGGTGTCGTTGCCGGAGTCCTGGGAGGAGTTGTCCCGGGCGGGGGTGTCGTTGCCGGAGTCCTGGGAGGAGTTGTCCCGGGCGGGGGTGTCGTTGCCGGAGTCCTGGGAGGAGTTGTCCCGGGCGGGGGTGTCGTTGCCGGAGTCCTGGGAGGAGTTGTCCCGGGCGGGGGTGTCGTTGCCGCGGGACGAGCCGTTCTCCCGGCTCTGGCTGGCGGACGACGTGTCCCCGGACGATCCATCCTCCGGCGACGGCGCGGCCTGGGCCACGCCGGCCAAGGAGCCGAGCACCAGCCACGCCCCGGCGAGGAGGAGGGCTGCGACCAGGAGGCGGAGGCGCACGAAGGTCCCGGTGGACTCGCGGCAGCCGGTCCTGGCGGTCGTTCCCGGCGACTGCTTGCCGGACGACCGCGCAGCGGAGCCTTCGACCACCACGGGGTCTTCCTTTGTCACGGTGTCGCGGGTCGAGGGGTCCCGGGGTTGGAACACCTCAATGGCTGGCGATGACCGAAAACCCTTCGTGGCGCCACAGCCGCAGGAAAGGCCGTTGGTCCCTGACGCGGAGACACCCCGGCGAGGGCTCACTGTCCGTGAGGAATTGAGCCGATGATGTGCCGGAACTTTCACGTCGTGTCCCGCAGCGCGGTCGCCGCGGCACTGCGCGTTGCTGAGGTCAGCCTCAGCACACTCGGCTGGTCGTCGCCGCGGGGAGTTCCCCAGCACTGGTGCCCCGGCCCGATTGATGAGAAGGTGTGCGGCCGATCCGGACGGCGGAGTGGGTCGGCGCGGCGTTCCTGGTCGTCCGTCACTCGGGCGCTGGCCGTGGTCAGTCGCCATGCCCGGATCCCCCACGTTGACCAGGGCTGACATCCGGGCTGTGCCTGCGGATCGGCACCGCTCGCCACCGGTGCCCGCCGGGTCCCACGTCCCCCAGTGGTGTGACCACCCATCAGGAAGTGCCGCCGACCTGCCGATGGTCCCGGTGTGTGGATGTGGGTCATCGGTGGGCTGCTCGCCTGGGTCCTGTTGGGGCTCGTCGCTGCCATGGTGCTCAGCCGTGGCGTCCGGATCGCCGACGAGCGGGCCGGTGCCGACCCGCTGACCGCTGCGGAGCGCCCCGTCGCCGTCCCGGCGCACTCACGCCGGCGCCGCATCCCCCTCCCGCCCGTCGGCGTCGGCCTGGCGGCCACGGCGGTCCTGCTCGAGACGGTCGGCTACGTCGGCCGGCTGACCGGCGCATCCGGGCCCACCGCCCGCGCCCTCTCGATGGACGCTCCCTTCTCGGCGCCGCGGATGTTCGTCGCGGCGCTGTTCGTCGTCGCCGCCGTGGGGGCGCTCGCCGGGGCCGTGCGCATGCCCGGCCGCCGCACGTGGTGGCTGGCCGTCGGGCTGGTCGCCACCTCCATCGCCGTCCTCAAGGCGGGCAGCACCCTCCACGCCGAGGCCATGGCGGGCCTGACCGACCTCATCGGCGAGGCGGGCGCGGTCGTCGTCAGCGTGCTCGTCGTGTCCGCGGTCCTGGCCGTGCTCGCCTTCGTGAGCCGTGCCGAGCGCCGCGACCGCCGCCGCGTGCTCGGCTCCCTCGCGGCCTACGCCGGTGCCGCTGTCGGGCTCTCCGCGGTGTCGACGGCCGCGACCGGGCACTGGGCGGTCACGGCCACCTACCTCGAGGAGTCAGGGGAGGCGCTGGCCGCGGTGGCCGTCCTCGTCGCCGTCCTCGTCGGCGTGGCCCCGCGCCTGGTGCTGCCCGCCTCCTGGCTCCTCCAGCGCGCGACCGATGCCGTGACGCTGGATGCGGTCGACCGCCGCCCGGGCACCGCGCGCAGCTGACCGCGCACTACCGGTCATGTCCGCTGGCTCGGGCGGTGTCGACTTGCGGCCTTGAGACTCTTGCGCTATTCAGCTAGCCCTGCTTCACAGCGCTGGCGGCACGGATCGTCACTCTGTGTAACACAGCGCCGGAGAAAGTTGTGAGTCACACCCCAACAGGTTGACCCCCACCCAGATACGTCGAACAGTCGCCTCCGGGTGGGCGCGGGCCGGATGCCCCGTCACCAGCCACATCGCCGTGTGCGCGGATGTGAAACGGGGGGTTGATCCGTGTCGAGCGCAGGAACCAGTGAGGAAGGGGCCGGTCACACCGCGTCACCTCTCCTCGCCGGTACCCGCACTCCGGGTCTGTCCCGCACCTGGCTGCGTCGGCTCTTCCTCGCGGCCCTGTTCCTCGTCGGCATGTGGGGCCTCATGGCCGCTGCCGGCGGCTCGGCGCAGGCCAGTCACGGTCCCGGCACGTGGCACGAGTCCGGTCGTGACTGGACCTGCCCGGACCCGGACGACCCCTGGTGGGACCGCGTCGACTGGGACGACCCGTGGTGGGTCGAGTGCCACGCCGGCTGGCGGTCGGCGCTCGACGAGGCGTCCCGCGACCAGCGCGCCGACGTCCCGGCCCTGGCCGAGGGCGCCGACCCGCAGGAGGTGCTCGCTGGTGCGGCCCCCGTCGCGGACGCCGGGACGCCGGTCGTCGTGGACAGCCTCGCCGGACAGCAGTCCGCTCCGGTGATCGCGCCCGCTCCCGTTCCCACGCCTGCCCCGGCCCCCGCGCCGGTTCCTGCTCCCGCCCCGGTTCCTGCTCCCGCGCCGGTTCCTGCTCCCGCGCCGGTTCCTGCTCCCGCGCCGGTTCCTGCTCCCGCGCCGGCTCCTGCTCCCGCGCCCGCCCCGGCCCCCGAGCCCGCACCCGCACCCGCACCGCAGCCGTCCCCGTCGGTGGTCCAGCCGGCGCCCGCGCCGCAGCCGGCCCCGGTGCCCCTGCCGGTCCCGGTCGAGGACGTCCCCGCCCCCGGGAGCGGCTCCGTCGGCGGCGGCGTGGACCACGGCACGGACACCGGCCGACCGACCGGCGGTGGGACCACCCCCCGCTCCGGCGGCAACGGTTCGACCGGGTCCGCCGACGGCTTCACCGGCCGCGGCCCGGACGGCTCCGACTCCGGCGGCTCCGGCTCCGGCGGCCCGGACGGTGCATCGTCCGGGAGCGGGTCCACCGGCGGGGCGTCGGGCGACGGCACGGCCACGCCGGCGCCCTCGGACGGCACGACGACGGACGGCACCACGACCGACGGCACCACGACCGACGGCACCACGACCGACGGCGCCGTCGCGGACCCGACCGCGCCGGTCGCGGACCCGGTCCTCGATCCGGCCGCAGCGCCCGTTCCCGACCCGGTGGCTCCATCGGCCTCCGTGGTCACCCCCACGGTCCCGGTCGGGCCGGTCACCGTCGCCCCGGCGGCGACCACGCCCACCGAGGCCGCGCCCACCGGCGCGGCGCCCCCTGTGGTGGCAGTGACGCCGCCGCAGCTCCGGGACGCCCTGACGCTGCCCGCCGGCGACGACGTGCACATCCGCGGCAGTGCCGCGGTCTCCGGGGGCGGCCCCGGGTCCACGACCCGCGGTGCCCGCGCGCCCACGTCGACCGTGCCTGCCGTGGCGAGCTCGAGCGACGTCCCCGTCACGCCCGTGACCCCGGCGCCGGTCCCGGTGCCGCCGGCCTCGCCCGCTCCCGCCGCGCCCAGCGCTCCGGCGGCGGGTGCACACGGCTCCTCCTCGGCCTCCGGCTCCAGCAGCCAGGACGAGCACGGCCTCCCGGCGGCCGTCCTGCCGGTCGCGTGGACCGCGCTGCCGAACGGTCACGCCGTCCTCCTGCTGACCGGCGCCGCCGGCCCGGTCGTGGCCGTCGCCGAGAACCCCGGCGCCAGGCCCGACTGACCCCTCCCTGACCGGCTGACCCCGCCCGCCCCGCGCTCGGGCGTGTCGACCGGCTGCCGGCCCTCAGGCGTGCCCGCGACCGGGCCCACGCCACCCCGCCGGGGACTTCCCCGTCCCGTGCTCCGCCACGCCCTCCGCCTGCACGTACACGCACCCGAGGACTCGAAACCCATGAGGCGTTCCACCCGCTCCGGGCAGCCCGCTGCCCGTGGCGCGACCACCATCCCCGTCTTCGCCAACCCCTCCGGGCGGCGCTGGCGGCGGCTGCGCGCCGTCCTGCTGACGCTGCTCGTCCTGGCCGTCGGCTTCTGCGTCGTCGCCGTGCCCAAGGTCCTGGCGCCCCCGGCGCTGGCCGGCGCGCCGACCCCCGACGGCCCGACGCCCGAGGACGTCGGGAGCGACGCCCCCGTCATCGGCGAGGGCCCGCTGGTCCGCGTCGTCGAGCTGCTGCGCGTCAACGGCACCACCTACGCGCAGGAGCCGTTCACCGGCCAGGTGGTCTCCGAGGTCACCGGGGACGACCGCGCGACCGCGGGCGGCGCGGAGTACGTGCTGCAGCGCTACGGCTACGGCCCGGACATCCACCGGACGATCTCGCTGACGTTCGACGACGGCCCCGACCCGGTCTGGACGCCGAAGCTGCTGGACCTGCTCAGCGAGTACGGCGTCCCCGCGACGTTCTTCGTCACCGGCGCGCAGACCGCCAAGTACCCCGAGATCATGCAGCGGATCGTGCGGGAGGGGCACGCGCTCGGGAACCACACGCTGACCCACATCGACGTCAGCGACGCCACGGCCTTCCGCGAGCAGCTCGAGGTCTCCCTCGCCGACCGCATCATGCGCGCGCAGACCGGACAGGCCGCCGAGTTCTTCCGGCTGCCCTACGAGAGCGACGACGAGGAGATCCTGCGCGAGGACACCACCGGGATCCTGCGCGCCCAGCAGATGGGGTACGTGATCGCCTCCCACGACTTCGACACGCTCGACTGGGCGCACGCCTCGGGCCTGATCGAGGGCGACATCGAGCTGCCCCCGCTCGGCGAGCAGGACAACATCACGATGCTCCTGCACGACGCCGGCGGTGACCGGTCGATGACCCTCGCCTACGTCGAGCAGCTCGTCGCGGCGGCCCGGGACGCCGGTTACACGTTCACCACGATGCCGCAGTCCCAGCCCGACATCGACGAGGCCGGTGCCGGCGCGGTGACCCCCACCCTCTGGGACCACTTGGCGCTGGGGACGGCGGAGGTCCTCTTCGTGCTCCCGCCCCAGCTGCTCTACGTGCTCTTCGTCCTCGCGCTGGTGACCATGCTCGGCTTCGGCCTGTTCAACGCGGTCCTCGCAGTGGTCCGGGCGAAGCGACGGATCCGCCCGGTCAACGTCGCGCGGCCGCCGGTCACCGTGCTGATCGCGGCGTACAACGAGGAGAAGGTCATCGTCCGGACCCTCGAGTACCTGCTCCGCTCGACCCACCCGATCGGCGAGATCATCGTGGTCGACGACGGCAGCACCGACGGTACGGCCGCCGCCGTGCGGTCGGTCGGTGACCGGGACGAGCGGGTGCGGCTGATCCGGCAGCCCAACTCGGGCAAGTGGGCGGCCCTCAACAACGGGTTCGCCGCCGCCCGGCACGAGCACGTGGTCACGCTCGACGCCGACACGCTCTTCACCCCGCAGACCATCTCCCGGCTCGTGGAGCAGTTCCACTCGCCGCGGGTCGGGGCCGTCGCCGGCGTCATCAAGGTCGGCAACTACTCGACCAACGTCGTCACCCGCTGGCAGGCGCTCGAGTACGTCACCCAGATCGGGCTCGAGCGTGCGGCCGGCGCCCTGATGAACGCGGTGATGATCGTGCCCGGCGCGTGCGCGGCCTGGCGGCGCACGGCGGTCCTCGAGGCCGGCGGCTACACCAACGCCACGATGGCCGAGGACTGCGAGCTGACCCTCGCACTCCACCGCAACGGGTGGCGGGTCGAGCAGGCCGACGAGGCGGTGGCCTGGACCGAGGCGCCGGAGACCGTCGACGCCCTGCTCAAGCAGCGGGTGCGGTGGATGTACGGGACGATCCAGGCCGTCTGGCGGCACCGGGCGATGCTGTTCCGGCCCCGCTACGGCTGGCTCGGGATGCTCGTCATGCCGATGACGGTGCTGACCATCGTCGTCCCGCTGGTCTTCACCCCGCTGATCCTGCTGGGCATCGTCCAGACGCTGTTCGCGCAGGGCCCGCTGGCGCTGGGGCTGTACTTCGTGGTCTTCGCGGTGGTGTACGGCCTGCTGGCGGTGATCGCCGTCCGGCTGATGAACGAGCGCGCCGAGCACCTGCTGATGGTGCCGGTCTACCGGGTCATCTACGAGCCGCTGCGGATCTACCTGCTCTACGCCTCGCTGGGGACGGCGATCCGCGGCGTGCGGCTGGGCTGGAACAAGCTAGCCCGCACCGCGCGGATGGACGAGGTCGCCACGACCACCGGCACCCCGGCGAAGCAGCCGGTGGGGGTGGGCTCGTGATGACCCGCCACCGCAAGGACCCGCTGCTGTGGCTGGGGGTCGCCGCCGCGGTCGTCGCGCTCGTGGTCGGCGCCGTCCTCCTGCGGCCGCGGCTGTTCCCCGCCGCGCAGCCGCTGGTCGCCGCCGCCTGGCTGCCGGTGTGGGACGAGCGCGCCCCGGCCTCGCTGCAGGCCGCGCTCGACCAGGGCGGGGTGACCGAGGTCAGCCCCACGTGGGCGGCCGTGCGCCCCGACGGGACGCTCGCGCTCACCCCGCCGCCGGCGGACGTGCTCGACGAGCTGACCGGAGACGGTGTCGCGCTGCTCCCGACGGTGCAGAACTTCGCCGACGGCGAGTGGCAGGGCCAGGCCGTGGCCGACCTGCTCGCCGACGGCCGGCGGGCCGCCG
This sequence comes from Geodermatophilus sp. SYSU D01105, assembly GCF_054050095.1. NCBI lineage: Bacteria > Bacillati > Actinomycetota > Actinomycetes > Geodermatophilales > Geodermatophilaceae > Geodermatophilus > Geodermatophilus sp. SYSU D01105. The sequence goes on along the minus strand of NZ_JBJGYR010000002.1, from coordinate 66,246 downwards.
ACCACCGCGCGCAGCTGGTCGAGCTCGCGACGCGCAACGGCTGGGACGGGATCGACGTGGACTACGAGGCGCTGCCGGCGACGGCGGGTCCCCAGTTCACCGAGTTCCTGGAGGGTCTGCGCGACGACCTGCACGCCCAGGGCATGGAGCTGACCGTCGCCGTCCCGGCGCGGGTCAGCGACGAGGACCCCAGCGGGCTGGCCTACAGCTACCAGCTGATCGGGCGGATCGCCGACCAGGTGCGGGTCATGACCTACGACCACGCGTGGAGTGCCAGCGCTCCTGGGCCGGTCGCGCCGACCGACTGGGTGCAGGACGTCGTCGACCACGCCGTCGCGGAGGTGCCCCGGGAGAAGCTGATGCTCGGGCTGCCCACCTACGGCTACGACTGGGTCGGCAGCGAGGGGCGCAACCTGTCGGCCACCGACGCGGTCGCGCTGGCCGAGCAGGTCGCCGCCACGCCGCGGTGGGACGACGACAGCGCGGCGTGGACCTTCACGTACACGCAGGACGACCAGGAGCACACCGTCTGGTACGAGGACGCGCGCTCGCTGGACCGCAAGCAGGAGATCGCCGTCCGGGAGCAGTTGCGCGGCGTGGCGATCTGGAGCCTCGGCGGGGAGGACCCGCAGGTGTGGACCACGGTGGAAACCGCTACGAGCAAGGGGGTGGAGTGATGAGACAGCGGGACCGGTACATCGACTTCCTCAGGGCCTTCGCGCTGATCCGCGTGATGACCTACCACACGTTCGGCTGGGCGTGGTTGCCCCTGGCCTTCCCGTCCATGGCGATCATGTTCGCGCTGGGCGGCGGGCTGGTCGCGTCCTCGCTGGACCGTGCCGGTTCGGCGCGCGCGTTCTGGCGCAAGCGGCTCCGGCGGCTGCTGCCGCCCTTCTGGGTGTTCGGCGCGGTCGCGGTGGCGGCCATGTTCGCCCTCGGCTGGACGACGACCAGCGAGGCCGGCCAGCCGTGGAGCTGGAGCACCGCGTGGCTGTGGCTGGTGCCGCTGTCGGACCCGCCGTACTCCGCTGAGGGCCTCGACTGGGTGATCCCGCTCTGGTACATCCGCGTGTACCTGTGGTTCATCCTGCTCAGCCCGGCGATGCTGTGGCTGTTCCGGCGGTGGCCGGTGCGGATGCTGGCCATCCCGCCGGTGGTGCTGATCGTCGTCACGCTCGGCCTGGTCGAGCTCAGCGGCCGCACCTACGACCTGGCCGTCCTGCTGTCGACCTACGCCTGCTGCTGGATGCTCGGGTTCGCCCACCACGACGGCACGCTGCGGCAGCTGCCGCTCAAGCGGACGCTGCTCGCCGGCGTCGCGCTGCTGGGGGTCGGGCTCTGGTACGCGTTCACGCGCCAGGACGTCTACGGCACGTACAACATCGACGACATCCCGCTGGCGAACATGCCCTACTGCCTGGGCGCCGTGGTGATCCTGCTGCGGATCTACCCGACGTTCGCCTGGCTGGACCGGCTGCCCACGCTCGGCGCGATCGTCTCGCTGTTCAACAGCCGGGCGATGACGATCTACCTGTGGGGCAACCTGGCCATCTGGCTGTCCCCGGTGGTGCTCGCCGCCACCCCGCTGGCCCAGTTCGACACCGACGACGCGCGGGGGATGGCGCTCGAGTACGCGACCGCCTGGACGCTGCTCTTCGTCGCCGTCCTGGCCGTGGGCTGGGTCGAGGACGTCGCGGCGGCGCGGCGCCCGCGGTTGCTGCCCTGGGACCGCGTGCCGGTGGTCCGCGCGGCGGTGCCGCTGCCGGCCCGCGAGGTCGTGTTCGCCGACAACGTGGCCCAGGAGCAGCCGGCCCGCGAGGTCGCCTTCCGGGACAACGTCGCCGCGGAGCAGCCGGCCCGCGACCAGGCGGCCCTCGACCGGCCGACTGCCGAGCAGCCGACTGCCGGCCGGCCGGTCCGCGACCGGCCTGCGCACGACCGGCCGGCCGAGCCGGTGCGGCGGCCGGCGGAGCCGGTGCGCCAGCCGGTCGGTGAGGTTCCCCTGCCGCGGCTGGTCCGCACCTACGGGCGCCGCGTGCACCTGCCGGAGCCGGCCCTGCCCGAGCCGCGGGCCGGCGGATGACCGGGTGGCTCAGCCGGTCACGGGGCGGCTGAGCCACCCGGTCCAGCGGGCCGCCCAGCTCCTCAGCCGGCCGTCCAGCCGAGGAGCTGGGCGGCCGGCCAGGTGTTGACGACCCGCTCGGCCGGGACGCCGCACTCGACCGCCCGCTCGCAGCCGTTGCCCTGCCAGTCCAGCTGGCCGGGCGCGTGCGCGTCGGTGTCGATCGCGAACTCGCAGCCCAGGTCGACGGCCAGGGACAGCAGCCGCAGCGGCGGGTCGAGCCGCTCGGGGCGGGAGTTGATCTCGACGGCGGTGCCGTGCTCGACGCAGGCGGAGAACACCGCCTCGGCGTCGAAGGTGCTCTCCGGGCGCGGCCGCTGGCGGCGCCCCTCCCGTTGCTCGCGCGGGACGAGCAGCCGGCCGGTGCAGTGCCCGAGGACGTCGGTGTGCGGGTCGGCGACGGCGGCGAGCATCCGCTCGGTCATCGCCGCGCGGTCGGCCCGCAGGTCGGAGTGCACGCTCGCGACGACGACGTCGAGCCGGCCGAGCAGCTCGTCGGTCTGGTCGAGCGAGCCGTCCACGTTGATGTCGCACTCGATGCCGGTGAGGATCCGGAAGGGGGCCAGCTCCTCGTTGAGCTCGGCGACCACGTCGAGCTGGCGCTCGAGCCGCTGGGCGGACAGTCCGTTGGCGACGGTCAGCCGCGGGGAGTGGTCGGTGAGCGCCATGTACTCGTGGCCCAGGCCGATGGCCGCCTCGGCCATCTCCCGGATGGGGCTGCCGCCGTCGGACCAGTCCGAGTGCACGTGCAGGTCGCCGCGCAGCAACGCGCGGAACTCGGCGACGTCGTCGGCGAGCGGCACCAGCTCGCCGTGGGCCTCCTCCAGCCGGGCCAGGTACTCGGGCACCTCGCCGGCGTGCGCCTGCACGATGGCCGCACCGGTCTTCGGGCCGATGCCGCGCAGGTCGGTGAGCGTCCGGGTGCGGATCCGCCGGTCGAGCTCCTCGGGCCCCAGGGTGTCGACGACGGCGGCGGCGGTGCGGAACGCCGCGACGCGGTGCGTGGGCTCGCGGGCGCGCTCCAGGAGGAAGGCGATCCTCCGGAGCGCGGCCGCGGGCGTCAGCGGTGCAGTCAGCGGGAGGCCCTCTTGAGCCGGCGCTCGCTCGTCCGCTGCGCCTTGGCCGCACGCTTCTGCGCCCTGCCCACGTTCTTCTCGGTGGCGTCGGCGGCCCGCTTCGCCGCCCGGCGGGCCCGGTAGCCGACCGACGGCCGGCCCTCGGTGTCGACGGCGGCGATGAGCAGCCCGCCGAGCAGGCCGAGGTTCTTGAGGAAGTGGATGGTCTGCCCCGCCTTCTGCTGCGGGTCGTCGTGCTCCCAGAAGCGGTGGCCGGCCAGCGTGGTCGGGACGATGCTGACCGCCAGCGCGAGCGCCGACAGCCGCGGCAGCTTGCCGAGGGCGAACAGCGCGCCGGCGCCGACCTTCACGCCGGCGTCGATCTTGACCCACTGCTCGACGTCGCGGGGGACCTGCACCGGCAGCTGCCGGTCGGCCTGCTCGGTGATCTGGTCGACGACCGGGCGGGCGCCGGCCACCCGTGGTTGCGGGTTGCGCAGGGTGTCGACGCCGCCGTAGACGAACGTCGAGGCGAGCAGCGGCCGGGCGATCCGGCGGACCAACATGGTGGGGACCTCTTCTCCTCGGGGACCTTCGGTTCTCCGGTGTCCCGGACCGCACCGGGACACCCTGATCGGGACCGTAGTGAGGTCGCAGCCACTCTGCTGGGTCAATGACGACGGCCGGGCCGGCCGGGATGATCCCCTGGTGACACGTGCGCGCCCGGTCCCGCTGCGCTGGGCGCCCGTACTCGCCGCCGTCGCCGTCGTGCTGTTCGGCGCCGGCTTCCTCGTCCGGCTCCGCTGCGCGACCACCGGCTGTGGGGAGTGGTCCGGCCTGCTGGACCTCGACGCCGTCGGCGGGCTGCCGCGGTCGTTCACGACGGCCCTGTTCGTGCTGGTCGCCGCCACGGCGCTGCGGACGGCGCCCCGGGTCTCCGGCGGCGCGGCCCGGTGGTGGACGGCGGTGGGCGCGCTCGGCCTGGTGCTCGCGGCGGCCAAGCTGGTCAGCGCCCACGGCGCGCTCGAGGTCGGGGTGCCGCCGGTGCTGCAACTCGGGGCCGGGGTGCTGCTCGCCGTCCCCCCGCTGGCCGTGCTGTGGCTGGCCGGCCGGCGGGCGGGGGTGGCCGCGACCGGCCCGGTGGTGCTGGCGCTGGCCGGCTACGCGGCCGCGGCGCTGGGCCTCGACGTCCTCACCGATCTGGCGGCGGTCGTGCAGGAGCCCGTCGGCGCGCTCCCCCGGGCGCTGAGCACCCTGGTCGAGGAGCTGGGGGAGGCGCTGGCCGCGCTGGCGCTGCTGGTCGTCGCCCGCCGTCAGGACCCGCGGCAGCAGTAGACGGTCAGCGGCGCGCGCTTGCCGAAGACGAACTCGGTGGCCTCCTCACCGGTCTCGCCGTCGTAGGCGACCTGCTGCGGGCCCGAGCGGGAGACCACCCGCACCGACCGGGCCTGGCAGTCCGCGTAGCCGGAACTGTGGTCGCTGACGCCCAGCAGCGAGCCCAGGACGGCGCGGGTCCGGCTGAAGCGGACGTCGGCGCGCAGGTACTGGACGTCGAGCAACCCGTCGTCGAGCCGCGGCCGCCAGGCGGGTGCCAGTCCGCGCGGCGTGTAGCGGCAGTTGCCGACGAAGAGGATCCACACCAGCACCGGCCGGCCGTCCAGCAGCAGCGACACCGGCGTCCCGGAGCGCAGCGTCCGCGCGGCGGCGACCGCCATCGCCGCCCACTTCCCCATCCGGCCGGCCAGCGCGTCCCGGCGCCGCACCATCTCCGGGTAGCTGCCGATGCTGGCGGTGTTGAGGAACGGCGTCCCGTTCACGTCGGCCACGTCCACCTCGACCGCCTCGCCGGCCTCGGCCGCCGCGGCGGCGTGCTCGAGCGTGTGCACCCCGACGTCACGGGCGAAGTGGTTGAGCGTCCCGGCCGGGAGCACGGCCAGCGGCAGGCCGTGCTCGAGCGCCACCGCGGCGGCCGCCGCCACGCTGCCGTCACCGCCGGCCACGCCCAGCGCCCGTGCCCGGCCCGACCGCGCGGGCTCCTCGAGCAGGTCGGCCACGGAGGTGTCGGGGCCCAGCTCCAGGACCTCGGCGCGGGGGAGCAGCCGGCGGACGTCCTCGGCCGGGTCGTACCCCTCGGGGCCCGAGCGCGGGTTGACCGCGACCACCAGGCCCTCGCCCCCGGGCAGGACCGGCGCCGAGCGGGCCTCCCGCACCCGGGCCGGGGTGGTCGGCCGGACCGCCCACCACCGGCGGCTGCCCGCGGCGACCGTGGCGCCGGCCACGAGGCCTGCGACGACGTCCCCCGGGTAGTGCACGCCCACGTGCACCCGGGAGTAGCCGACCGCCAGGCCCACCGGCGCCAGCGCCGCCCCGGCGAGCGGGCTCTCCAGCGCGACCCCGGTGACGAAGGCCCCCGCCGACGCGGCGTGGCCGCTGGGGAACGAGTGGGTGCTCAGGGGCCGGTGCAGCAGCTTCTCGAGCGCGTGCCCGGCCAGGTCGGGACGCCGCCGTCCGAAGACCTGCTTGAGGACGGCGTTGACCACGGTGCTCGACACCGCCATCGAGCCCAGCCCGCGGACCGCCCCGCGCCGCAGCGCTCCGCGGCGGGAGGCGAGCAGCAGGCCGACGGCCATCCACAGCACGCCGTGGTCGGCGGCGGTGGTGAGCCGGCGCAGCCAGCGGTCGGCCGGTGAGGTGGGCAGGCCGCCGACGAGGGAGTGCAGCCGGGCATCCCAGTGGCGGGCGCTGCGCATGTCGCCGGACGTTAGCGGTCCTCCGGCTCCGCGGCCCCGTCCAGAGGCTCGCCGCGAGCGTGCCAGCGGTGAGGGGGCGGGGTCCTCTCAGGCCTTGCGGCGGGCCCGGTAGGCGGCCACGGTCGAGCGGCTGGCGCAGGTGTTCGAGCAGTAGCGGCGGCTGGCGTTGCGCGAGGTGTCGACGTAGACGTTGTCGCAGCCCTCCGCGGTGCACACGCCGATCCGCTGCCAGCCGTGCTGCACCACCACCTGCGACAGGCCCATGGCGACGGTCGTCGTCAGCTGCTCGATCACGGGCGCCTCGGGCCGGGCGTAGTGCAGGTGCAGCTCGCCGTCGTGGTCGGTGGCGTAGGGCTGCGGGGAGGCCAGGGCCAGCAGGGCGTTGAGCCGGTCGATCACCTCGGCCTGTGACCCGGCGACGGCGACCGCGCGGATGAGGCCGGCCGTCTCGGCGGCCTGGGTGGCCTGCCGGGCGGTGAGCTCGGCCGTGGTGCCCGGCTCGAACCACTCGTCGTGCGCGCGGAGGAACTCCGCGGCCCAGCCAGGCTGGCTGCGGTCGGTGTTGGCCAGGTCGATGGCGAGCTCGACGGCGCTCGACCCGTAGGTGTCGTAGTCCATGGAGCTCCCTACCTGCCGCGCGACACGTAGGTGGCGTACCTCATTTGACTCCCTACGGTCGCGTCCCTAGTCTGTAGGTGGTCAACGTGACTTGACCCCCTACTCTTCCCGTTCCGTGCTCGTGAAGTGAGTTCTGTCGTGCGTGCGTACCTGTCCGTCTGGCGCCTGCCGTCCGCTCCGGTGCTGCTGGTGGCCGGCTTCGCCGGTCGCCTCCCGTCGGCCATGGTCCCGCTGGCGCTGCTGCTCATGGTGCAGCAGCAGACCGCTTCCTACGCCGTCGCCGGCCTCGCGTCGGCCACCTACGGCGTCGCGATGGCGGCCATGGCGCCGGTCCTGGGTCGGCTGGCCGACCGGCGGACCCCGCGTCCGGTCCTGCTCGGCCAGGCCGCGGCCTACCCCCTGCTGCTGACGCTGCTGGTCGCGGTCGTCCTGGGTGGCGCCCCGACGCCGGTGATCGTCGCTGCCTCGGCCGCCGCCGGCGCCGGGACGCCGCTGGTGTCGGGTGCCGTCCGCGCGCTGTGGTCCCGCGCCGACCCCCGGGTCCGGCCCACGGCCTTCGCGCTGGACGCCACCGCCACCGAGCTGGTCTTCGTCGCCGGCCCGACCGTGGTCGCCGCACTCGCCGTGCTCGCCGCTCCGGCGTGGGCCGTGGGCGTGGCCGGGGTGCTGGCCGTGGCCGGGGCGCTGGGCATCGCGACGTCGCGCGCGATGCGCGGCTGGGTCCCGGCCCCGGCCGCCGAGCGGACCTCCCCGCTGGCCACCGTCCTCGCGCCCGGCATGCCGCGGGTGCTGGTCAGCGGCTCGGCGCTGATGCTCGGCTTCGGCGCCCTCGAGGTCGCCGTCCCCGCGTTCGCGGACGCCGCGGGTTCGCCCGGGATGTCCGGCGTCCTGCTCGCGCTGTGGTCGCTGGGCTCGGTGGCCGGTGGCCTGTGGTTCGGCGCCCGGGTGGTCAGCGTCTCCCTGCCGCGGCAGTACCGCTGGCTGCTCCTCGGGGTGACGATCGGCCTGGCCCCGCTCACCGCGGCGTCGAACCCCTGGGTGCTCGGCGCGCTGCTCTTCCTGGGCGGGACGGCGATCGCGCCGACGCTCACCGTGCAGAACAGCCTGGTCGGGGCGCTGGCCCCCACGCACGCCACCACGGAGGCGTTCACCTGGCTGTCGACGGTGGCCACCGGGGCGTCGGCGGTCGGTGCCGCGCTGGGTGGGGCGCTGATCGAGGGCCCGGCCGGCGTCAGCGGCAGCCTGGTGCTCGCCGTCGTCGGGGCGGCGCTCGCGGTGACCGCGACCCTGGTGCCCGGCCGCCGACGGGTCCGCCGTCCGGCGGCCGAGCCGGTCGCCGCATGACCCGGCGTCGCGGGGGGGTCCCCCGCCGCACGTGGGGGACCCCACGCGGATCGTCGTCCGGGGCGCTGGTAGTCTTCCTTCTCGGTGGTTCCGGGGGGACTCGGACCCCGGGAGGCTTCGCCTAGTCCGGTCTATGGCGCCGCACTGCTAATGCGGTTTGGGTTAACCCCCATCCCGGGTTCAAATCCCGGAGCCTCCGCGCAACACAACTGAACACCAGGCACCCGTAGCTCAACGGATAGAGCATCTGACTACGGATCAGAAGGTTAGGGGTTCGAATCCCTTCGGGTGCACGTCTGGTTGAGACAGCAACGCGGCCCCGCCTCCCGTCCGGGAGAGCGGGGCCGCGGTGTCCTCGGGGCCGGTCCCTGGGGCGTCGGGTCAGGAGACGAAGTGCTCCCCGGTGAACGCGGTCACCACGCCGTCCTCGACGGTGAACTCGAAGAACCGCTCCGTGGTGCGCGAGTCGCTCACCACCAGGTCGGCCACGGCCGACAGCCGATCGGTCCGGTCCTCGCCCGAGGGCCACCCGATGTGGGTGATCGGGACGTCCTCCACCGTGGGCAGCACGCGGACCAGGTCGTTGTGGTTCCGCACGTAGTAGTCGCTGCACCAGGCCATCTGCTCGTGGACCTGCACACCGTCCTCCCGGCAGGCCTGCTCGGCCGCCGGCCCCTCGAACCACTCGACGAGGTCGACGAGGACCGTGTCGTCGTCCCCGCCGCGGATCACGCCCACGTGCGACCCGTCGGCCAGGCCGGTGGGCGAGAACGGCTGGGAGGTGAGGGCCTCGAGGCGCTCGGCCAGGACGAAGCGTCCGTCGGTCCAGCGGTACACGGCGCGAGCCCAGTGCTCTCCGCAGCAGTAGGCGTCCTCGCCGGCGACGGTGACCCCCTCGAGGGTCACGGTCGCGCCATCGGTGGTGACCTCCGGCCGCTCGAGCAACGCGTCCCCGGTCAGCACGCCGAGCGCGGTCGGGACGCCGGCCGTGTCCTGGAACGCGACGACCCACGCGGCGCGGTTGGAGGTCGGTGCGGGACAGGTCGAGGTCACGAACACCTCCGGCCGGCCGTCGCCGGTCACGTCGGCCTCGTGGGTCTCCAGCGGCGTGTCGTCCCACGTCGCCGTGTCCCCGTGGTCGCTGCGCCACTCCTCGCGGGAGACGCAGTCGGCCGCGTCGAAGGCCAGGGGCCTCCAGTCGACCGGCACCGCCGGGGTCGGTGCCGTGGTCGCGGGGACGCTGCCGGTCGGGGCGGTGCTGGTGGGAGCGGTGCTCGTCGGGGCGGTGTTCGTCGGAGCCGTGCTGGTGGGGGCCGTGCTGGCCGATGCCGGCGGGGCGTTGCTGTCGTCGGCCGCGTGCTGGCCGGCGCACGCGCTCACCAGCGCGCTCAGGAGAACGCCTCCGGTGGCGGCGGCCAACCGCGTGGCCCGGGTCGGTGTGGAGCTCATGTCCTACCTCTGGTGTCGGAGCGAGAGGGCGCCGTCCCGGTGGAGCGCATCTCCACCGGGACGGCGAGGGAGGTCAGTCGAAGGTCACGTCCAGGTCGTCCCCGGACGCGGTGACCTCGCCGTCGACCCGGAAGCTGTAGGAGCCCTCGTAGGGACGCTCCTCCGGCTCGCTGAAGAAGAAGTCCACGGTCTCCGTGCCGGTCACCGTCACCTCTCCGGACTGCTCACCGACGATCACCAGCCCGCCGACCGACTCGTCGTACTCGAGGGAGTACTCCGGCTGCTCGGTGACGGTGATCTGCACATCGGTCAGGTCCTCCAGCCAGCTGTAGCCGGTGAGGAACGGGCAGTCCGCCAGCGGCAGCTCCGTGGCCTCCGCGCACGTCGCGATGGCCTCGTCCACGGCGTCCCGTGCCCGGTCGAGCACCTCGGGCCGGATCTCCGGCGAGAGCGACGGGCTGCCCGCCGAGTCGGTGGTCACGACGAAGGACGAGTCGTCCGAGGTGAGCAGCGCGTGGTCGGCCGCGTGGACCGTGTACCGGCCCGGCAGGGCGAGGTACGAGCCGGTCGCCGGGAACTCGACCCCGGCGATCTCCCGCCCCAGGCTGCTGTCGGAGTACGACTCGACGGTCGGCAGCGACTCGGCCACCTGCCAGTCCCGGAGGAACCCGAGGCGGTCGTCCCCGGCGGTGAGGCTGATGGTGTCGGCCACCTCCTCGCCGTCGACGACGTAGGTGACGTCGACCGTGGCCGAGTCGCCGGACTCGCGCACCGACCCGATCGTCACGTCGCTGATGGGCGTGAAGTCGTCGCTGTCCAGCACCGCGTCGCTCAGGAACGTCTGGTCCGCCAGCTCCGGCACCTCGGCCAGCTGGGTGACCGCGACGGCGACGTCGCCGTCGGCGATCGCGTCCAGGTAGTCCTCGGCCGCGGCCCGGGGGGTGAAGACCGTGGCGTTGAGGACGGCGACGACGGCGGCGCCCACCGCAGCCACGGCCACGGCAGCGGCGGTGACGAGTGCGGCCAGCCGCACGGCCGGCGAGCGACGGCCGACCGGGGCCGGGGCGGTGCCCGCCAGGGCCGCGGCCCACTCCGGGCTGATGCCACGACCGGCGACCAGGCGGGTCACCCGCTCGGGCAGGGACAGCGCCAGCGTGGGCCCGAGGCGCATCGCCCACACCACCGCCGCGGCCCACGCCGCGCCGAGCAGCGGCGCCCACAGCAGGGACGGGTTGGCGTTCGCGCCCGCCGAGCCGCTGACCTCGATCACGAAACCGGGGTCACCCGCCGCGGAGACCTCGCCGGAGGCGGCCACGCGGACGAGCAGCGCCGCCGCCAGACCGGTCACGGCGCCGATGCCGGCGGCCAGCTGCAGCCCCTGGGCGCTGACCACGGTGCCGGTCCCCCGCAGGGAGCGGCGGACGGCGGTGCCGAGGGCGATCGCGACCGGCACGAGCAACACCAACAGCAACCACGGGTTGTCGGTGAGACCGAAGGACCGGTCGGCGTTGGCGCCGATGCCGCCGTCCAGCATCTCCACCAGCTCCGCGCTGCCCTCGCTCCGGCCACTGAGGACCGCGGGCACACCCAGGGCGCCGAGGGTCAGGACGACGACGGCGTTCACGCCGAGCGCCACCAGGCCGCCGAACACCGCCAGCCGGTCCCCGTCGAGGTCGTCGGTGAGGTAGGCCTGGTGGAGGAAGGCGACAACCAGGCCCACCGCGGCCGCGGTGACCAGCCCGATGCCGAAGGTGCGCAGGACGCGCAGCACGACGCGCAGGTCGGCGGTGCGCTCCGGGGTCCGGTACGCGGCGACGGCCGCCGGCAGCGGCATCCGGGACACGGGGGAGGCCCACACCCGGGCGAGCGCGGCCGTGGCGCCGACCAGGAGCAGGACCCCGAGGAAGGTGCCGAGCGCGCCGGCCCCGACCTCCACCGACCCGGGGACGTCGAACTCCTCGCCGAGGTCGAGACCGTAGGGGGTGGACGTGCTGCCGAGCAGCGCCAGCAGCCCGGCCACCGCACCGGCGACGACCCCGGTCACCGCGGACCGGGTGAGCAGCCGGCGTGGGCCGGCCGAGGGGCTCTGCCGCTCGGCGCGCGCCGTGGCGCGGGCGACGAGCCCGAGGACGACGAGGGTGACCACCAGCGGCACCACCCTCAGTGCCAGGGTGGCCTCCAGGGCGGCGTCGTCGACGGCCACCGAGCCGTCGACCACGAGGCGGCCGCCGAGCGCGAGCGCCAGGACGACGATCGCCGTCTGCAGCCAGTCGGCGAGCGAGCCGCCGTGGTCGTCCGGCAGCACGACGGCGCCGAGCACGGCGACGAGCACCGTGAGGCCGGCCAGGACCGGTCCGAAGGCCCGGGCCACCACGCCTGCCGACGACCGGACGTCGTCCGCCGTGACGTCGAGCCGGAACGGCGTGGGGGTGGGGGCCGGTGCCGCCGGGGGACCGGCGGGCGCCGGACCTGCGGCAGGTCCGTGCGCCACCGGCGGTTCCATCACCATCTCCGGGAACCCGTCCCGTCTCTCCTGCTGTGTCATCTCGATCCCTTCCGTGGGGTCGTCCGGCGGTCCTCCTGGAGCGCCGCTCGAGCCGCTGTGTCGGCACGTCGCGGATCAAGATCGAGGAGTTCCGGCACGAAATCGCCCCCAACTCCCTCCCAGGGGTGAGGGGCCAGTGCCCTCAGGGGTGCACGGGGCGCGCGGGACGAACGCTCACTCCCTGTGGTCGGATCCGGCGAGATCGTCACGGACACGCGACGAACGGGTGATGGACCGACTTCCGGAACCGTCCGTACCCTGTCGGCAGAGTCGTCACTGTGCGCCACCGCACCGTGACGCATTGATCGTCGGGCCGGCCGAGCGTGCCGGGTCCCGACAGGGGGCGGCGCCTGGGCGCGTCGCCGGCAGCGACACGGGGAGCGGCATGCGCGGGGCGCGGACACGGGCGGGCACGTCGAGGTTCCGCTGGGGGGTGACCGCCGGCTGCACCGCGGTGCTGCTGGGGGCCTCGGCCAGCACGGCGCCGTTGGTCCTCGCCGAGGAGACACCGCAGCAGGCGCTGCAGGCGGTCACCGTGGAGCTGGGCACGGACGGTGCGATCACCGCGCTGACCTCCGCGCTGGTCAGCCAGGACGAGGACGGGTCGCAGACCCGCACCCGGGAGCTGGACCCGGGGGAGAACGCCGCGGACCTGCCGGTGCGGGTGACGACCTCCTGGCGGCACGACGGGCGCGTCGGCACCGACCTGGCCGAGCTGGCCGGCGTCAGCGGCCGCGTCGAGGTCAACGTGACCGTGCAGAACACCACCGTCCGCCCGGAGCGCTTCCAGTACGACTCCGGCGGGGTCCTCCGGGACCGCTACGAGCTGGTCACCACCCCGCTGACCGTCGTCGCCAGCGCCGTCCTGCCCGAGGGCAGCGGGGCGAGCCTGGTCCGACCGCAGCCGGGAGCCGCCGAGCCGGGCACCACGAACGGCGTGGTGAGCACCGACGGCACCGCCACCACCGTCCAGTGGGCCACGCTGCTCGCGCCGCCGCGCCTGTCGGCCAGCACCACCTTCACCCTCGTCCAGGACGCCGAGGACTTCCGGCTGCCCGAGATCGACGTGGCGGTCCAGCCGGGCCTGGCCACCGACACCTCGATCGCCAGCCTGGTCGGCAGCACCTTCGGCGGCTCCGCGGGGCGGGTCGCCTCGGAGAACAACACGATCGCGCTCATCGCGGGCGTCAACGCCACCCTGGCCGAGGTCGCCGACAGCCTGCAGCAGGTGCGCCAGACGCTGAGCACCAACGCCGGCGAGGTGGGCGCCGCCGCGACGGCGGCCCTCGACCGGACGGCGGACTCGGTCGACACCGCCGCACAGAGCGTGCTCGCCGACCTCCAGGCCCTCGACGACTCGGTCGGCTCGACCGTCGAGTCCACCAACTCCCAGGCGATGACCTCGCTGCGCGACAGCATCCGGGGCGTCCTCGACTACTTCGGCACCCCCGCCGCCGCCCCGGGGGGCCCGGCCTCGGCCGGCTGCGGCGCGCAGGCCGCCGACGAGGCGCCGGCCGCCACCCTGCTGGGCCAGCTGTCCACCGTCAGCCGGCAGCTGCGCGAGCTCGGCGCGGCCAGCGGCGACTGCGTGCAGGACCTGCGCGCCTCGCTGCGCGACAGCATCGGCGACGAGGCGGACTGCGCCGACGCCACCGACACGCTCGTGTGCCGGCTGATCGGCGCGGGCTCCCAGCTGGTGGAGGTCGCCGTGGACGTGCGGACCCGGGGTGCGCAGATCGCGGGCGTCCTCGACACCGCGGCGGTGGACCTCGTCGGCCAGCTGATCGAGGACCTCGTGACGGCGGTCCGCGACGTGCAGGCCGACGGTGCCGCCCTGCGGTCCCTGCTGGTGCCGGGCACCACCGTGACGCAGCTGCAGGCCCAGCTGGACGCCCTGGGCGACGGGATCGGGGACGCGACGGCGGCCGTGGACGACGTCGAGACCGCGGCGGTCCGAGCAGAGCTGACGGAGATCACCGGCCTGGCCGACCAGCAGCTCGCCGAGCTGCAGGGCCCCGGGAGCGTCAGCGTCCAGCTCACGGCGCTGGCCGACGCGGTCTGCGACCTCGCCGTCGCCGACCCCGCCCAGCTCGACGAGTCCCTCGCGCTCCTCACCGGAGAGGACTGCGACGGTGACCCGCTGACCTCGACCGACTTCGACGAGCCGCTCACGCAGCGCATCGCCGACGACGTCACCGCGTGGCAGTCGGTGAAGACCTCCGCCGCGACCGCGCGGGACGAGCTCGACGACATCGCCCCGGAGCTCACGGCCCTGCAGACCCAGCTCACCGGCCTCGCCGCCCCGCTGGGCCAGCTGCAGACGCTGGTGGACGGCCCGGTGTCCGACCGGGGCCTGCAGGACGGGGTGGCGGACCTGCTCGACGCCGTCGACGCCCTGTACGTGCACCCCGGCGGCCCGGCCTGGGAGTGCGGTGACCCGCCGGTCGAGTCGTCGCCCCTGAACGCCGTCGCCACCCACTTCGCCGCCGTCGACTGCTCGCAGGACCAGGTCCGGTCGAACCTGGAGGCGCTGCTGCAGCAGGCCGCCGACCGGGTCCGCGCCGCCGGCGAGGAGCAGGTCGCCGCCACCGCGGACGACGCCGCGGAGGCGGGGAGTGCGGCCGACGCGGCGCTGGCCGAGCTGTCCGAGGCGCTGATGCAGCGGCTCGGGGAGACCGCCGACCGGCAGACCGAGCAGGGCCGCGCGGTCGTCGCCGCCCAGCAGGCCCAGCTCGCGGCGACGCAGGCCGCGGCCGAGCAGGACCTCGACGCGTCCGCCCAGGACGCCGTCGCCCGGCTCGCCGAGCAGGTGTCGGCCGCCAACCAGTCCCAGTCCGCGGCCGCTGCCCAGCTGCAGGCCCAGCTGGCCAAGGTGCTCGTCGACCTCGGCTCGGCCCGCGACGGCCGGGGCCTGCTGGGCGTCATGCAGGACAGCGCCGGCCAGGCCGGCGTCCGGACCGAGCAGGTCCAGCAGACCAGCCAGACGGCCGCCAGCTTCGGCGGGGTCCGGATGACCGAGCTGGCCGACGCGCAGCTGGAGCAGCAGCAGCTGGTCCGGGCGCTGCAGTCCGCCGACACCTACGACGCGTTCGCCGAGGACCTGCCCGACGGGTCCACCTCCGCGACCGTCTTCACCTTCCGTCTCGCCGGGGAGCAGTGACGTGCGACGACTGATCGGCGGGATGGTCCTGACGGCCGTCGCCGTCTCCGGCTGCACCTCGACGGCGGCCGGCGAGGACGAGGCGGCCGACTTCCGCCCGGCGGCGGCCCCGGCCGTCGCCCTCACCCTGCTCCCCGACGACGCGCCGCCGGTGCGCGTGGGCGTCGTGGTCACCGGCGCGGCGGCCCGCGGGCAGGGGACCGAGTTCGCCGCTCCGGCCGCCGGCGCCCGGGTCGCCGAGTTCCGCCTGGACCAGGGCGGCGACCGGCTGGCCCTCGAGGTCGTCGACGACCGCGGGACGCCCGAGGGCGCGGTCGCCGCCGTCCGCCAGCTGGTGGACGCCGGCGTCGCGGGCATCGTCTACGCCTCGGCCGGCAGCCACCTCGACCCCGCGCTGCAGGTGGCCGCCGACGCCGGCACCGCGGTGCTCCTCCCGTACGACACCCGCGACGAGCTCGCGGGGGACACCACCTGGCGCACCGGTCCCAGCGACGAGCAGGTCGCCGGCCGGCTGTCGGCGCTGCTGGCCGAACGCGGTCAGCGGGCCCCGCTCGTGTTCACCGCCGACGGGCTCGGCGACGGGGTCGCCGCCCTCGGCGCCCGCACGGCGGTGACCCCGGGCGACGCGCTGCCCGCCCAGGTTGCCGCCGCGGCGGCGGCGCTCCCCGACGGGCGGGCCGACGGCGTGGTCGTGGACGCCTCGGCCGAGACCGCCGCGGAGGTGGTCGCCGCGCTGCAGGGGTCGGCCGCCACCGTCCCGGTGGTGCTCGGCCCGTCCGCGCTCAGCCCGGCCTTCGCCGCCCGGCTGGCCGACCTGGGCACCACCGGCGCGGCCACCACCGCGGGCCAGTTCTCCTCCGTCGGCCCGGCCGCGTCCGAGGCCTCGACCGACGCGGGCATGGCCGGCTTCCTCGCGGCGGTCCGCCTGGCCGCGCAGGACACCGAGCTGCCCGCCGTGGGCGGTGCCGACAGCTTCGCCGTCTCGGGGGCCGGCACCGCCGACGTCCGCAGCCACGACGCGGTGGTCGCGATCGCCGCCGCGGCCGCGGAGGCCGGGTCCGGCGACGCCCCGGCCGTGCTCGACGCGCTGCAGGGGCTCGCCCTCGACGCGGACTCCGGGCTGGCCGGCCCGGCACTGGACTTCGGCGATCGGCAGGCGCTGCGCCTCGAGGACGTCGCCGTCCTCCAGGCCACCACCCGGGGTCCGGGCCGCGGCGTGGGGGCCGGCGAGCCCGCCCTGTCCTGGTTCGTGCTGCCCGTCGGTCGCTGAGCGGGGGCCGCGTGCAGACGACGGGACGGGCCCTCGGCAGCCGGTACCTGCTGGAGCGGGTGCTCGGCTCCGGGGCGATGGGCCAGGTGTGGGAGGCGCTCGACCAGCGCAGCGGGGAGCGGGTCGCCGCCAAGCTCCTGCGCCCCGAGTTCGCGCGCGACGCGGAGATCCTCACCCGGTTCGTGCAGGAGCGGTCGATCCTGCTCGACCTGGTGCACCCGAACATCGTCCGCGTCCGCGACCTGGTCATCGAGGGCGAGGACCTCGCCATCGTCATGGACCTGGTGGCGGGCGCCGACCTGCGGGCCCGCCTGCGGGCCGCGGGCACCCTGCCCCCGGCCGAGGCGGTCCGGCTCACCGGGGACGTGCTCGCGGCCCTGGCCGAGGCCCACGGCAAGGGCGTCCTCCACCGGGACGTCAAGCCGGACAACGTGCTGCTGACCGCGGCCGAGCCCCCCGGGGTCCTCCTGGGTGACTTCGGCATCGCCCGGCTGGCGCAGGAGACCACCGTCCGCATGACCGGGGTCCTCGGCACCGCCGACTACATGGCCCCGGAGATCTTCACCGCCGAGACGGTGAGCGCCGCCTCCGACGTCTACGCGACCGGCATCCTGCTCTACGAGCTGCTGGCCGGGCGCACACCCTTCGCCGGCGGCGGCACCGGCTACGCGATCGCCAACCGGCACGTGACCGCCCGGCCGCCCGCCGTGCCCGGCCTGCCCACCGAGCTGGACGCCGTCCTGCAGGCGATGCTGGCCAAGGACCCCGCGCGGCGGCCGCCCGCGGCGGCGGCGGCCGAGGCGCTGCGCGACCTGCAGCCCTCGCTGGCCGCGCTCGGTGCCCTCCCCGTCGTGCCCGAGCCCGGCGCCTGGGAACCGGCGGTCGCCGGCCCCGCACCGGCCTTCGGCGTGCTCGGCCACCGGCCGGTCGAGGAGCTCGACCCGGGCCGCACCAACGTCAAGGGCGGCGCGGCGGTCCCGGCCGCCGGCCCGCGGGCCGCGGGCGACGGCGGACCGTGGGTGACGCCGTCCGGGCTGGACCCCGACGCGGCCGCCGGGGAGACGCAGCTGCGCGCGCCCCGGCCCACGCCGGCCGGCCCGGCGCCGGTCCCGGCGTCGACGCCCGGGGAGCGGGCCAGCGCCCGGCGACGCTGGGCGGTGACCGGCGGTGCGCTGGTCGCGGCCGCCGCCGTCGTCGGCGTCGCCGTGCTCGTCGCGGGCCGGAGCGGGGACGACGAGGCGGTCGCCGCCGCGCCCGGGAGGGGGAGCGGGGTCGCCGAGGTCAGCGTCCTGGGGCCCACGGAGCGGCTGAGGTCGGGGCTCACCACGGTCCGCGAGGCGGACTTCGACCCCGGGTCGGGCACGCTCACCACGACGGTGACCTGGTCGTCGGACACCGCGTTCGCCGGCCCGCTGTTCGAGGCGGTCCCGGCCGCCGCGGGGCAGCCCTGCCCCGAGGTCGACTGGCAGGTGGCCGGCGTGGTGCGGGACGCGACACCGGGGATCCCGGTGACCGCCTGCGGGTGGCAGGTCCCGGTCGACGTCCCCGCGGGGGCGTCGGCCACCGCCACCTACAGCGTGCCCTTCGACGCCGGGGACGAGGACCCCGCGACCGCGGTCCGGGAGCGACTGGCCGACCTCGGCACCGCGACCGGCGACGCGCTGGACGGACTGGTGGCCACCCCGGCCTACCCCGCGCAGCGGCTCGACGACCTGGAGGTCCAGATCGGCGGCACGGTGCGCGTCGGGTCGACCGTCGACGTCGTCGTCCTGCCGGTGTGGCGCGGGACGGATGCCGCGGACAACGTCTCGGTGGTCTTCAGCAGCCGCAACCCGCAGCCGACCCTGCTCCTGGAGCAGCTCGGCGGCGAGCTCGAGGTGCGGACCGACGACTGCACCGGTGCCCTGGCCTTCACCGACCGGGTGCCCTACGCCAACACGGTCGGCAGCGCCTGCACGGTGTCGGTCCGGCTCGGCGAGGTCGAGGCCGACAGCCGGACCTTCGACGTCCTGCAGAACAGCGTCGACTGACGGCGCGGAGGAGGACAGGTGCGCGTACAGGTCGGTCTCGGACTGCCCGACCGGACGGTGCTCGACGTCGCCGTCGACCTCGACGACGACACCCCGGTCGGACAGGTCGCCGCGGCGTTCGGCCGGGCGGCCGGGGTGCCCGCCGAGGGGCTGTTCGTCGACGGGCAGCGGCTCGCCGACGACCAGCCGGTCGGCCGCAGCGCCCTGGTCGACGGCGCGGTCGTGCACCTCTCCGCGACCGCCGCGGCGGCGCACCTGCCACCGCCCCCGGCCCGGGGCTGGCAGCTGCACGCGGTCAGCGGCCCGGCCAGCGGGCTGGTCGCCGAGCTGCCGGTCGGCACGCACGAGCTCGGCCGCAGCAGCCCGCTCGGGTTCAGCGACCCGTCCATGTCCCGCCGGCACGCGGTGCTGCGCGTCGGCCCCGACGGCGCGACGCTGGCCGATCTCGGCTCTGCCAACGGGACCAGCCTGGAGGGTGTGCCGGTCGGCGAGGAGCCGACGCCGGTCGAGCCCGGACAGGTCATCGGACTCGGCGACACCCAGCTCACGATCGTCCCGGCCTCCGGCTCGGACGCCGCGGTCGAGCCGGCCGGCCCCGGCACCCGGGCGTTCGTCCGCGCGCCCCGGCTGCTGCCCTCGCAGCGGGTCGTCCGCATCCAGCTGCCCGAGGAGCCCCGCGCCCGGGAGGCCCGGCGCTTCCCGCTGGTCATGGTGCTGGCGCCGCTGCTCATCGGCGTCGTCCTCGCCGTGGTCATGCGCTCGCCGATGTACCTCGTCTTCGCCGTGGCCAGCCCGGTGATGATGGTCAGCAACACCGTCGCCGACCGGCGGCACTCCGCCCGCGAGGACCGCCGGGCGCGCGAGGAGTACGAGCGGGAGCTCGCCGACGCCCACCGCCGGATCGACGAGGCGCTGGCCGCGGAGACCGCGCGCCGCCGCGCGGCCCACCCCGACGCCGCGGCCGTCCTGCTCACCGCGGTCCAGCCGCGCAAGCGGTTGTGGGAGCGCCGCCGCACCGACCCGGACGCGCTGAGCCTGCGGCTGGGCGCCGGCGACCTGCCCGCCGAGGTCCAGGTGACCCGGCGGACGGCGCCCGAGGACGGCGGCGAGCAGCGGATCGTGCGCGCCGTGCCGGCTGCGGTGCCGCTGCGCGAGGCCGGCGTCCTCGGTCTGGCCGGGCCGGCCGAGCCGCTGGCCGGGCTGCTGCGCTGGGTGGTGCTCCAGCTCGCCGTCCACCACCCGCCGCGCGACCTGGCCCTGACCGTCCTGGCCCCCCGCGCCCGGTCGGACTGGAACTGGGTCCGCTGGCTGCCGCACGCCCGCACCCCCGACGGCGAGGGCGCGGTCGCCTTCGTCGGCAACGACCAGCAGACCGTGACCGCGCGGGTCGCGGAGCTCACCGCGCTGCTCAAGGCCCGCCGCGAGGAGGCCACGGCACGGGGCGGGCGGCTCGAGCCGGAGGCCTTCCCCGCGCACGTGCTCGTGGTCCACGGCTTCCGGGCCCTGCGGGCGACCCCGGGCCTGGCCCCGCTGCTCCAGGACGGCCCCGCCCACGGCATCTACGCCGTGTGCGCCGACGAGGAGGAGCGGTTCCTGCCGGAGGCCGCCACCGCCGCCGCGGTCTTCGACGCCGACGACGACGCACTGCTCGACGTCCGGCGCAGCGGCCACGACCCGGTGACCGGGGTCCTCGCCGAGGGCGTGTCCGCGCAGCTCGCCGACACCGCGGCCCGGGCGCTGGCCCCGCTGCGCGACGTCAGCGTGGAGGACGACGACGCCGTCCTGCCCGACATCGCCCGGCTGCTGGACCTGCTCGGTCTCGAGCCGCCCACGGTGGAGGCGGTGCGCGCGCGGTGGCAGCTCGAGGGCCGGACGACCCGGATGGTGGTCGGCGCCGGCCTGGACGGGCCCTTCACGCTCGACCTGCGCACGGACGGTCCCCACGGCCTGGTCGCGGGCACCACCGGCGCCGGCAAGTCCGAGCTGCTGCAGACGATGATCGCGTCGCTCGCGGTGGCCAACCGGCCCGACGCCCTCACCTTCGTCCTCGTCGACTACAAGGGCGGCAGCGCCTTCAAGGACTGCGTGCACCTGCCGCACACCGTCGGCATGGTCACCGACCTCGACGCGCACCTGGTCGAGCGGGCGCTGACGTCGCTGGGCGCCGAGCTGAGGTTCCGCGAGCACTGGCTCGCCGACGCGGGCGTGAAGGACATCGACGACTACATCGAGCTGCAGACCCGGGAGCCGCAGCGCCCGCCGCTGCCGCGGCTGCTCATCGTCATCGACGAGTTCGCCTCCATGGCCCGCGAGCTGCCCGACTTCGTGACCGGTCTGGTGAACATCGCCCAGCGCGGCCGGTCGCTGGGCATCCACCTGGTGCTGGCCACCCAGCGGCCCAGCGGCGTGGTCTCGCCGGAGATCCGGGCCAACACCAACCTGCGCATCTCGCTGCGGGTCACCGACGGCCAGGACAGCACCGACGTGCTCGACGCGCCCGACGCCGCGCGCATCCCCAAGTCGGCGCCCGGCCGCGGTCTCGCCCGGCTCGGCCACGGCGGCCTGGTGCCCTTCCAGGCCGGCCGGATCGGCGGCCGGCGCCCGGGCCAGGGCGCGGTCGCGGCGGTCGAGCCGTTCGTCGTCCCGCTGGGCTGGCACCAGCTCGGCTACGGCGCCCCGCAGCGGCCCGCCACAGCCGTCCGGACCTCGGACGTGGAGGTCACCGACCTGTCGGTCCTCGTCGAGGCGATCCGCGGGGCGGCCGAGGCCGAGGGCGTGCCCGCCCAGCGCAGCCCGTGGCTGGACGCCCTGCCCGAGCGGG
Organism: Geodermatophilus sp. SYSU D01105; assembly: GCF_054050095.1. NCBI lineage: Bacteria > Bacillati > Actinomycetota > Actinomycetes > Geodermatophilales > Geodermatophilaceae > Geodermatophilus > Geodermatophilus sp. SYSU D01105. The sequence continues at coordinate 45,082 of NZ_JBJGYR010000002.1, read as the reverse complement.
TGCTCGCCGCCGACCTCGACGCCGTCGCCGGCCCGGCCACCGCCTCGGCCACCCGGCTGCCCTTCGGCCTGCAGGACCTCCCGGCCGCGCAGCAGCGGCGGGGAGCCGCGTTCGACCCGGCCACCGACGGGCACCTGCTGGTCATCGGGTCGCCGAAGAGCGGCCGGTCCCAGCTGCTGCGGACCCTCGCCGGCGCGGTGGGCGAACGCTGCTCGACGGCCGACGTCCACCTGTACGGGCTCGACTGCGGCAACGGCGCGCTGCTGCCCCTGGCCGACCTCCCGCACTGCGGGGCCGTGGTGACCCGCACCCAGACCGAGCGGGCCGTCCGCCTGCTCGACCGGCTGGCCCGCGAGGTCGAGCGGCGCCAGCAGCTGCTCGCCGACGGGGGGTACGCCGACGTCCCCGAGCAGCGCCGGGCCGCCGTCCCGGAGGAGCGGCTGCCGCACGTGGTCCTGCTGCTGGACCGGTGGGAGGGCTTCACCCCCACCCTCGGCGAGGTCGACGGCGGGCGGCTCACCGACATCCTCATGGGCATCGTCCGCGAGGGCGCCTCGGTCGGGGTCTCCGTGGTGGTCACCGGCGACCGGTCCCTGGGCACCGCACGGCTGGCCTCGCTCACCGACAACAAGCTGGTCATGCGGCTGGCCGACCGCGGCGACTACCCGCTCATCGGGATCGGCACCCGGCAGGTGCCCGACCAGCTGCCGCCGGGCCGCGGGCTCACCGTCGACGGCGCCGTCGAGACCCAGGTGGCGCTCCTGTCCGACGACGACAGCGGCCAGGGGCAGGCCGCCGCGCTGGCCGAGATCGCCAAGGCGGCGCACGTCCGCGACGCGCTCGTCCCCCGCGCGGCCCGGCCCTTCCGGGTCGACGTCCTGCCCGCGCGGCTGACCTTCGAGGAGGCCTGGGCGATGCGCCCGGCCGAGGCGACGTCGCCGGTCGCGCTGGTCGGCGTGGGTGGCGACGAGCTGACCGCGGCCGGTCTGGACCTCGTCCACGGCAACGGCCCCGCCTTCGTCGTCGCGGGCCCCGGCCGGTCGGGCAAGAGCACCGTGCTCGCGGTCATGGCCGAGTCCCTGCTCCGCCAGGGGGTGCCGGTGGTGGTCGGTGCCCCCAAGGCCTCACCGCTGCGCGCGCTGGCCGGACGGGACGGCGTCCTCGCGGTCGTGGAGGACGCCGCCGCGCCGGCCGACCACTGGCGCGAGCTGCTGGCCGGGGCGCCGGCCGGGCCGCTGGTCGTGCTCCTGGACGACGGCGACGTGCTCCGCGACTGCCCGGCGGCGGAGGTCTTCCGCGACGTGGTGAAGGGGCTGGCCGGGCCGGGCCGGACGCTGGTGCTCGCCGGCAACGCCGACAGCATCTGCACCGGGTTGTCCGGCTGGCAGGTGGAGGCCAAGCGCTCGCGCCAGGGCCTGCTCCTGTCGCCGCAGGGCAGCACGGACGGCGACCTGGTCGGCGTCCGGCTCCCGCGCAGCGCCGTCGGCCAGTCGGTGCAGCCCGGCCGCGGGCTGCTGCACACCGGCGACGGCACCCTGCTCACCGTCGCCGTCCCCTCCGCGCCCGCCGGTGGGACGGGAGGGGACGCGTGAGGCGCAGGGGGATGGCCCGATGGGGTGGTCACCCCGGGGGAGCCCCGCTTCTCCGCGGTCGCCCGGTTACGCTGCGTAGGAATCGCGACGGTGTGGTCCGGACGTCGACCGGCGTCCGCACGGGGGGAGTGGGAGAGCGTGGCTGACCTCGAGGTGGACCTCGACCTGCTCGGCGAGACGGCCGGCAGCCTCGGCATGCTGCTGCACGAGTTCACGCGCGCCGCGGACATCGTCGAGGACGCGGAGGCCGCCATCGGCCGCAACGCGCTGCTCGACGAGATGCGCGCCTTCGTCGACGAGTGGAAGCACAACCGCCAGAAGCTGATCGACTCGATCGACGCCGTGTACACGATGGCCGACGAGAGCCGGCAGGCCTACATCGACGCGGACAACCAGCTCGCCGCATCCATCCAGGACGCGACCCGGGAGTGCCCGCGATGAGCTGGAGCCCCACCCCGCCGGCCTCGTTCGCGCCGCTCGACGGCCGCAACGGCGTCCCCGGTGACGCGGGTGCCCTCACCACCCTCGCCCGCCGCTACGAGGACACGGCGGCGGAGATCGAGGCGCAGGCGGCCAACCTCCGGCGCCTCACCTCCCAGGCGCGGGGCGGCTGGAAGGGCGAGGCGGGGGAGAAGTTCGTCGAGCGGGCCGGCGACCTCTCCGAGCGCATCGTCAAGGCCCGCGGCCGGTACGAGGCCGCCGCGCGGGCCCTGCGCCAGTTCGCCGAGGACCTCGGTGAGGTGCAGACCCGGGCGTACGGCGCCGTCCACCGGGCCCAGGAGGCCCAGGCCGACCGCAGGACCCTGGAGGCCAACCGGCCGGCGCGGGCAGCCGCCACCGCGACGCCGGAGGAGGCCACCGCGGCCGCTGCCGACCTGCGCGACCACCAGCACGCCGTGGAGGAGGCGGCCACCCGGCTCTCGACCGCCCGGCGCGACTACGACCGCGCCGCGGGCGACTACGAGCGCGCCGCCCGGTCCGCGGCCGCGACCCTGCGCGACGCGCGCGGGCGCGAGGAGCTCCGGGACGGCTGGTGGGACCGCAACGCCGGCTGGATCACGACGGCGCTGAAGTGGATCGCCGTCGCGGTGTTCGTCATCGCCATCGCGGCGCTCATCATCGCGTTCGCCGCACCGACCCTGGTGATCGCGGGGACGGCGATCTCGGTGGTCGGCGCCCTGAACGCCGCGGGCGCCGCGCTGACCGTGGTCATGCTCGGTGCGCACATCGGCCTCGCGGCCACCGACAACGGCGACTGGGACGACGTCGTCTGGGACCTCGTCGGCCTGGCCACCTTCGGCCTGGGCTTCGGCGTCGGGGCGATCGCCCGGAACGTCGGCGGAGCGGCCAGCCGGATCGGGCAGGCCATCGCCGCGACCCGCGGGGGGCGTGCCGCCTTCGCGGCCCGGGGACTGCCCGGACGGCTGTTCGACCTGGGGCGGCGGGTGCCCTTCGCCCGCACGGCCCTGAGCCTGTCCTCCCGCATGCGCAACGCCTTCCGCGCGGCCGACGACGCCGCGGACGCCGCCCGGACCACCGTCGCCACCCTGACCGGCAGCCCCACCGCGGTGACCAGCCGGGTGCTCGCGTTCGCCGACCGGGACCTCGCCGAGCTCGCGACGCTGGTCTCCCGGATCGACGCGGCCGTCCCCGGCAGCATCCGGATCGACGCCATCCAGAAGGTCACGACGGCCTCGGCGGTCACCTGGGGCTGGGTCGTGCAGGGCGGCCAGTTGGTCAAGTCCGGCGCCGACGTCGTGAACGACTTCGTCGTGGAGCCGTCCCAGGAGGCCCGGGACACGGCCCGCCGGGCGGAGACGGTGGAGCAGTGGTCGATGCCGCTGTGCCAGGTCCGATGACCCGCGCGACGGCGGCCGTCCAGGACTTCACCCTCCTGCTGCCCCCCGGGTGGGCGCGGATCCCGCTCGACGACCGGGTGCCCCTGCGGGTCAAGCAGCTGGTGGACGAGCGGCTGTCCACCGTGCCCGCGGAGCACCGCGAGGCGCTGCGCACGGGGCTGACCCGCGACCTCGGGGAGACGCTGACCGCGGCGCGCAGCCGCGGCGGCCTCGACGTCCTGCTCAGCCTGGACCCGGTCGCCGGCATGCCGGTGCCGGCGTCGGCCCTGGTGACCCACCTCCAGGGGGACGGCGCGGACCTCGCCGGCCTGCTGGAGACCCTGTCGTCCGGCGGTGACGACGTCACCGTGCAGGAGCTCGACCTCGTCGAGGTCGCCGGCGCGCCGGCGGTGCGCCGGCTGGGCGTCCACGAGGAGCGGGTCGACCCGGTGGGGGAGCTGCCCGGCGGCGTGCTGCGCGTGACCCGGCTCGACTACTACGTCCCCATCCCCGGGAGCCACGGGATCCTCGTGTTCGCCTTCTCGACCCCCGTCGAACAGCTCGGTCCCGCGCTCGTGGGACTGTTCGACGTCATGGCCACCAGCATGCGGTGGGTGCGGGCATGAGCCCCACCCCGCCCGACATCACCGTCGACCACTCGGGGCTGTGGGCCTCCGCCACCTCGGCCGACGACCTCAGGCAGTGGGCGCCGGAGGCCGCCCGACGGCTGTGGTCGTCCTCCGGGCAGCCGCACAGCGAGCTCGACGTCGAGCGGCTGGCGGTCAAGCTGGCGCTGCTCGCGGAGGCCGCCTTCCGCACGGAGTGCTTCGGCGCCTTCTTCCTCTGCCCCGAGCCGGCCCGCGGACCGCGGTCGGTGGTCCGCCTCAACGGCCTGACGTTCCCCGCCGGCACCCCGGTCGGCGAGGTCGTGGAGGAGGTCCTGCTCCCGGGCGAGCTGCAGCTGCTGCCGCCGGAGGTCGAGCACCTCACCGGTCCCGGACCGCGGCGCATCCGCGTGCGCCAGCGCGCGTACGACGAGGACACCCGCACGGTCTCCGACCACGTGGTGTTCGTGCTGCCGTTCGACGAGGCCGCGTGGCTGCTGTCGGCGTCCTTCCCGGACCCGCGCGACGCGGAGCGGTGGTTGCCCGAGCTGGACGCGCTGGTCGCGGGTGTGCAGGTCACGGAGGGGAGTGCGGCATGACGGCACTGGAGGTCCGGCCCGTGGTGCCGGAGATGGGGGACGTCAAGGTCGTCCCCGACCCGCGTCCCCGGATCGAGCGCTGCCGCCTGGTCGTCGACCGGTCGGCCGGCACGGCGACCTGGCTGAGCGACGGTGCGAAGCAGGAGAGGGTGGGGTTCAGGATCGGGGACGGGCCCGGTGAGCTGGCCGGCCTGGTGCGCGCGCTGTACCCGCCGATGATGCCCAACGCCTGGGACACGGTGCTGGCCGGTCGGGTGCTCCTCGTCGACTCCGGCGGCCGCGTGCTGGCCCGGAGCGGGATGCTGGCCCAGGCGCTGTTCGACCAGGCCTGGCCGATGGGCCTGCTGGAGTCGACCGGCCTGCCGGTGCGCGAGGAGCGGTTCCGCAACACGCGGCTGGCCCAGAAGGCCCACCCCGGGACCGCGCCCCTGTGGCCGCTGACGGCCGGGTACGGCTGGTTCCTGCTGAGCGTCGCGACCCTCGTCGCGCTGCTGTTCGGCGTGGTGGCCGCCGTGGTGGCCCTCACCGGCTGACCGGTCACCACGGTCCGGTCGCGGGCCCGCGAACGGGTCAGGGGCCGTCCCGCTCTCCGCGGGACGGCCCCTGACTCGTGGAGCGGAGAGGTCAGCGACCGAGCGCGCTGGCCAGCTGCGTGTCGGCGTCGCGGAAGGTGGCGGCCGCCTGGGTGAGGTACTGGGCCATCCCCTCGAGGCCGGCGATGGTGTTCTTCGCGCCGGTGGTGAACTCGTCGTAGGACGACTGGAAGCTGCGGCTGGAGCTGTCGGTGACGTAGCCGTCGGAGACCAGCTGGTCGACCAGGTTCTTCAGCTGTCCCAGCAGGCCGTCGATCTCGGTGCGGCCGTTGTTGAGGCGCCCGGCCGCCTCCTCCATCTGCTGGTAGGTGACGTTGACGTTCGCCATGGATGGACCCCCATGTGTCGGCTCTCCGAGGCGCGGTCGTCGTCTCGGAGCGTAGTCGTTCAGTGACTGAGGAGTACCGTAACAGTGCGGGCGTCCCCGACGGTGCAGCCGCGCAGGGGTTCCCCCGCGGGGGTGACGCCGTCGCTCGCGCCCTCAGCGCTCGTCCCGGCCGGCGCGCCGCCGCGTCGGACCCCAGGGCTTCCAGATCCCCAGCACCGCGGCGACGACCAGCGAGGTCCCCGAGACGAACGCCGGGAACAGCAGGTTGAGCGGGCCGCGGCCGAGCTGGTCGGCGAGCACGGGGTCGCTCGATCGGACGAGGGCCGCGGCCTCGGTCACCTGTGGCTGCAGCAGGACGGGCACGAGAGCCACCAGGACCACGTTGAGCACCAGCTTGACCAGCACCCACCGGGTCCGCACGACGCCCCACTGGCTGCCCAGTCCCAGCAGCACGCCGCTGGCGAGGCTGCCCAGTCCCAGCGTGAGGAGCACCGGGACGGCGAAGGTGTGCAGCGCCGTGTAGCTCGACGCCACCAGGAACGGGTCGTCGGAGGTGAACCCGGTGACCGCCAGCACGCCCAGGACGACGTCGGCACCCAGCCAGCCCAGCGAGCAGGCCAGGTGCAGGAGCAGGACGAGCCGGCGGGTGTCACGGCCCAGGCGCAGCCGGACGGCGGAGGTGGGGGCGGTCGCGGTCATCGCGGCCTCCTCGGCGGGGGGATCGGCCGCCCTCGACCGTACGCGGGATCGTGAGGTACCGAAAGGTCAGGTACCTGATCGTCGCGGTAGGGTGGCGGCGTGCCCCGGCCCCCCGGCGGCCCGCCCATCGGGCTGCTCCTGGCCCGCGTCGCGCGGGAGGTCAGCCGCGCCTTCGACGCCCGGCTCGTGGCGGCGGGCGGATCGCGCACGGTGTGGCTGGTCCTGCTCTCCCTGCGCGCCGGCCCGGTGGCCACCCAGCGGGAGCTCGCCGACGCCCTCGGCGTGCGCGCGGCCACGCTCACCCAGCAGCTCGACGCCATGGAGGCCGCGGGGCTGGTCGCCCGCGTCGCCGACCCGGACAACCGGCGCGTGCGCCGGGTGGAGCTCACCGAGGCGGGCCTGCGGCTCTTCGACCGCCTGCGGGACGCCGCTCGCGCGCACGACGAGCAGTTGCGCGCCGGGCTGGACGGCGACGACCTCGCCCGCGTCGCCGCCGTCCTGGAGCGGATGCGCCGCAACGTCGCCGACGACTGATCGTCGGCCGGATCGAGCCACACGGAAGAGCCAATAGATACGATCAGTTTCCGTTCCGTTGCGAACTGTGGTGCATGGAGCGCGATTCCTGTGCTCCGCCCCGGGCATTCGCGGGGTTCTTATCTCAGCGGGATCGCTGAGGTAGCGTCCGCCACCTCGCTGAGCCGAGGAGAGGCGTGAGCCGATGTGCGTGGGCGTCCGCTACAGCAGTCCTCAGAGCACTACGGTGCCCACCCGGAGACACGCCCCTCCGCCGTCCCCATGCTGTTGTCGGCGATCCTGATGCCGGGGCACGGAGAGCGGCGATGAGCCAACTGACGCCGCCTCCGCCCACGACGGGTGAGGCGAACCGGCACTCCGCCCACGTGGCGACGGGCGAGGACACCACGCGGGTCGACCGTGCTCCACGGACGGCCCGCGGCGGGGTCGGCCGCCGTCGGGCCCTGCTGGTCCTGCTCATCGCGGGCCTGTTGGTGGTGCCCACCCTCGGGGCGGCCCTGGAGAGCGCCGCTCAGCCGCCGGTCTACGCCATCCAGGTCGAGTTCCTCCACGAGCCCAGCGACACGGCCACGGTGGACAGCATCACGAGGCAGCTCGCCACCCACGCGGTGCTGATCACCCGCCGTGACTTCCTCCAGGGCGCGGCCGATGCCGTGGGCCGCGCCCCCCAGGAGCTGTTCGACTCCGTCAGCGCGGAGCCTGTCGAGGACAGCAGCGTCCTGCGGGTGCAGGTCCTCGACCCGCTGCGGGCTCGGGGTCTGGCAACCGCGGACTACCTCGTCCGCAGATACGCTGCGCAGTCGACACGGATCGCCTCCTTCGCCAACCACGGGACCGTGACCCCTCTCGGGTCCCCCGAGGTCCTCACGGACCCGGTGTCGCCGCAGCCGCTGCGCGCCGCGGCTGGCGGTCTGCTGGTCGGGGTCCTCCTGACGGTGGCGTTGCTCACGCTGCTCCGGATGCGTCGTCAGCGAAGCGGGTATCCCGGTTCGTGACAGCTCTGAGTCTCCCATCCGTCGGCGCCGTCGGGCGCCGCGTCTCGGCTGTGCTCAGCCGGTGGTGGGAGGCCGCGGTCGGAGCCGGGGAGCGGCCCCGACCGCCGGCTCGGGGGCAGGCGACGGTCGCGGACGTCGTCATCGTGCTGGGCTTCGTGGTCGTCGCGGTACTGCTCGTCCCGGTCGTTGCCGCGGCGCCGACGTTCGTCGTCGTGCTCAGCGCGGCAGCGCTGCTGGTCGTCCTGACCGCGCTCCGGCCGGTAGGTGCGGTCGTCGCCTTCATCACGCTGAACCCGCTGCTGGCCGGCGTGAGCCGGGGAACGGTCATCCCCTACCTCCGCCTCAACGAAGGCCTGTTGGCGCTGGTCCTGTGTGGCCTGGTGCCCGTCGTCCTCCGGCGGTGGGCCCGATCGGGGTGGGCACTGCCGCGTGGCGGGCATCGGCTCGACCTCATGGTCTTGGCGTTCGCCTTCACCAGTTCGATCTCCACGCTCCTGTGGATGTACGCGCGCGCACGCGACATCACCATGGACGACCTGCTCTACGCCCTCACGCCGTGGAAGCTCGCGCTCCTCTACGCAGTGGTGCGCCTCATCCTCCGCGACCTCCGCGCCGTCCGTTGGGCTCTGGGCGGGGTCCTGGTCTCTGCCGGGGTCATGGGCGTGCTGGGGGTCCTGCAGGCCGTGGGCGTCGGACCGGTCATCTACGCGCTGACGGCGCTGGTCCCCCCCGAGGAGAACGGGTACGACCTCGCCAGCAACCGGGCGACGGCGACACTCGGCAATCCCATCGCCTACGGCGACGTGATGATCTATGCGGCAGTGATCGCGGCGGCGCTCGCCCTGCGTCTGTCCGGCCGGGGCCGCCTGTGGTGGCTGGTGGCAGCGGTCCTGGGACTGTTCGCTCTCGCCTCCGGTCAGGCGTCCGTCGCGGTGGGAGTGGTGATCGCCGGCATCGCCTTCGCGGTGGTGACCGGGACCATCCCGCAAGCTGTGCTGGCGGGCGTCGCCTTCCTCGCCGTCGGGATCCAGGTGCTGCAGCCGGTCTTGGCCGCCCGTCTCGACGTCACAGACCCCCAGACGGGTCTGCCCGACTCGTGGACCGGTCCGTACGGCCGCCTGGCGAACCTGGAGCGGTACTTCTGGCCCCCGATCAGCAGTGACTACAACTGGCTGTTCGGAGTGCAGACGGCCGGCCGCGTCCCGGATCTGGTGTTCCAGGGGGACTTCGTCTACATCGAGAGCGGTTACACGTGGGCGCTGTGGAGCGGAGGACTGCCACTCCTGGTGTCGGTGTTGGCACTGCTCGTCGTGGCGGCTCGCACGGGAAGGCGGCTGGCATCAGTGCGCCAGCCGGTGGTCGGTGCCATCGGGATCACCGTGACGACGGTGATCTGGGCGGTGGGGGTCCTGATGTTCTTCGATCCCCACCTGACCCTTCGAGGCGGCGGGGAGCTCCTGTTCCTCCTGCTCGCCATCGGCGCGACCCTCGACGCAGCCCATCGGCGCGGTCCTGGATCCGAGGCGAGTGCCGGGACGCCGTCGGGTGCGTCGACGCCGCGCGAGGCCGCGGTGCAGAGATGACGTCCGGGGTGCGGAGCGAATGTGCGTGCCGGCGCGGGGTGCCCCCGACCCGACCGCTCCTCTCCGGTGGAGACTCGCGTGACCGTTCCAGCGCCTGAGACGGGCAACCGTGCGGCCGACGGGTGGGCGGCGCGTCCTGAACCCGGGACCGGCTCCTGTCCCACTGGAGGGCCGCGCGAGCCTCGACGGGGGCGACCCGTCCTGGTGCTCCTGGTCGTGGTGGCGGTCCTGCTGTCCACGTTGGTGTGGGGCGTCCCGGCGGTCCGCCGCATCCTGTCGACCGCGGGCACGGCCGATGGCGCCCCGACGGGAGAGGACCCGCTGCAGCGCCGGGTCCTGGCAGAGCTCGCCAGCTTCACGCAGTGGCTGGAGGACAACCGGGCCGAGGGCTACATAGGTGAGATCGGCATCCCCAACGACGGGGACGACCGGTGGATCGACCTGGCTCGGAAGTGGTTCCAGAGCGCCGACCAGGCGGGGCTCTGGGTGGACGCCTGGTCGGTCGGCGACTGGTGGGGGACCGACTACGACTACTGCCCCTTCATCGGGACTGGAGAGGGCGCGCCGCCCCCCACGGCCCGCCCCGCAGGCCGCCTGCTGACAGAAGTGGCCCGGTCGGCGAGCGTGCCCGTGGGCGTCAACGTCAGTGGGGGCGAGTTCGGTGCGCCGGGGGGCGGCAACCAGGTCACGGAGTTCTCCAATGCGAACCCCGGCGCCTACGGCCGCGACTACCAGTACGCCGACAAGGCGACGTTCCGGTATCTCGCCGGGCAGGGGTTGGACACGGTTCGCCTGCCCTTCCGGTGGGAGCGGATCCAGCCGACGCTCGGGGCCGAGTTGGACCGGGCGGAACTGGATCGGCTGCGGGCCGTGGTGCAGCGTGCCCACGCGGCAGGGCTGGGTGTGATCCTCGACGTCCACAACTTCGCCGCGTACCACCTCGACGACGGTGGCCGTGGGGTGCGGCGGGCCATCGGCAGCCCCGAGGTCGGCCGGGCCGACTTCGTGGACCTGTGGCGGCGGTTGAGCGAGGCGTTCGCCGACGACCCGGGAGTCGTCGCTTACGACCTGATGAACGAGCCGATCGACCCGGCGTCGACCAACAGGGCGTCGGCGGCGCGGCTGTGGGAGGCAGTGAGCCAGGAGGCGCTGACCGCTATCCGGGCCTCCGGCGACCGGAAGCTGGTCATGGTGCCCGGCTACGGCTGGTCACACCTGAGCGGGTGGACCGACGAGCACCTGAAGGGCTGGATCGTCGATCCCGCCGACAACTTCCGCTACACCGCCCACCACTACTGGCGTCGTGACTACGGGCGGTCCTACGACACGGAGGTGACCGATGCGGCTGAGGCCGGTTACTAGGCGGTCCACGACGAGGACGGTCCCGGGCGATCGTGTCTGCCTCGTGCGCCAACGCGAGTACTACGAGTTGTCGCTGCGACGGGAGGCCGAAGCGCTGCGGGACGCCGGTTTCGACGTCGACATCGTCTGCCTGCGGGAGCCCGGCACCCCGCCCGTCGAGATCGACAACGGCGTCACCCTGCACCGGCTGCCGCTGACGCGCCGGCGGGGCGGTCCCCTGAGTTACCTGTGGGACTATCTGGCGTTCTTCGTGGCGGCGACGGTCACGGTGGCCCGACTCCATGTGCAGCGGCCGTTTCGGGTGGTGCAGGCCAACTCCATGCCCGACGTCCTGGCGTTCACGGCGCTCGTGCCACGCCTTCTCGGGGCCAAGGTCGTGGTCTTCCTCAAGGAGCCCACACCAGAACTCGGCGAGACGAAGTACGGCTCGGTCCGGCTGGCACGGCTGCTCCGGGTCGTCGAGCGGGCGGCGATCCGATACGCGGACGTGGTCCTCACGGTGACGGAGGACCTCAAGGAGCGGTATGTGAGCCGGGGGGCGGACCCGGACAAGATCGTCGTGGTGTTGAACGGCCCCGAGGCCCGGCACCTGCTCGAGCACCGCCGCGACGTTCGACCCGACCCGGCGTGGTTCACCGCGGTGTGCCACGGTCTCGTCGATGACCGTTACGGCCACGACACGATGGTCCGCGCGGTGGCGCTGGCCCGGGACCGGATCCCGAACCTGCGCCTCCGGATCACGGGGACCGGGGACTACGTGCCCGAGCTCCAGCGGCTCATCGAGCGGGAGGGCCTCCAGGACCGGGTCCAGTACCTCGGCTGGCTCGACATGCCGCAGTTGGTCGCGGAACTCAGCGCGGCCGACGTGGGGATCGTCGCCCAGAAGTCATCGCCGTACTCCAACCTCGTCCACACCAACAAGATGTACGAGTACATGCTCCTCGACATCCCCGTGGTGGCCAGCCGGTTGCGGTCGACGGCCCGGTACTTCGGGGACGATGCGGTCGAGTACTTCGAGTCGGGTTCGGCGGAGAGCCTCGCCGACGCGCTCGTCCGACTGCACCGGGACCCGGACCGGCGGCGGTCCCTGGTCGCTACGGCGCGGGAACGCTGCCGCGAGTTCGGCTGGTCCGCGCAGAAGGAGATCTACCTGTCCGCCTACGCGAGCCTCGGGTTGAGCCGCGATCGGGAGACCGAACCGCCTGCCGCCCCGACCGCGGTTGCCGAGGACGCCCGACGAGCGGGGTGAAGGCAAGCCTCCAGCGGCCGACGCGACCCCCGGACCTCCCGATCCTGGTCGCGCGCCGGAACCGCGAGCCCGGCCTGCTCCGAGCCGTCCGGAGCACCCGCTGCCGAGTCAGTGCGGTGGGTGCGCTGGGAGTCGGTGACCATCGCGGTCCTGGACGCGCTGCCGGGCACCGTCCTGGGGTGAGCAGGGGGCCCCGCGTCCCGTCTCCTGGTCCACGAGGGTGGCGATGAGGTCCGCGGCCGCCCGGCGAGCGGGCAGGACCGTGCCGTCGCGGCGGTTCACCGACATGAGCACCGACAGGCGAGCCAGGTCCGTCACCGTCCCGCAGGGGAGCCAGAGCGCCACCGTGGTCACGACGACCGGTCGCGCCAGGCGCTGCCTTCACGGTCGCGACGTGAGGGGCGGGGGGCCGGTCCTGACGGTCTGGCCGCGTTGGTCGGTCCACCCAGCAGTGGGTGGCCACTCGTAGCCGGCTCCCCCGCCCGTCCCTACTGTGACCCGGGTCACACCGAGGGGTCAAGGGCGGTCCGGCGTGTCGTCCCGGACCCCCCAACCCGGCGTGTCACCCCGCGCCATGACACCGGTCGGCCTCCGCCCCCGGTCCGCTCCTCGCTCGCCGGCGCTCGCTGCGATGCTCCCGTGCGCGTCAGCCGACCCGGCGCAGCACGCCGGGGTCCAGCTGGTCCACCGACGTGTGCCCGGTGAGTCCCAGCGTCAGGTCGAACTCGCCCAAGACGTCGGACACGACCTGGCGCACGCCGTCCTCGCCGGCCAGGCCCAGCCCCCACGCGAACGGCCGGCCGAGCAGGACGGCGCGGGCACCCAGCGCCACCGCGGTGAAGACGTCCGCGCCGCTGCGCACACCGCTGTCGAGCAGCACCGGGGCGCGGTCGGCGACGGCCGCCACGACGTCCGGCAGCGCGTCGAGCGCGGGCACCGACCGGTCCACCTGCCGTCCGCCGTGCGTGCTGACCACGACGCCGTCCACGCCCTCATCCAGCGCGCGCCGCGCGTCGTCGGGGTGCAGCACCCCCTTGAGCAGGATCGGCAGCCGGGTGCGGCTGCGCAGCCAGGGCAGGTCGTCCCAGGTGATGGACGGCCGGGAGTAGATCGCCAGGAACGTCTCGACGGCGGCCCGCGGCAGCGGCGAGCGCAGGTTCTCCACCAGCGGGCCCGGCCACGCCCGCGCCATGCCGACCAGCGCGCGCAGCGCGGCCACCGTCGGCCGCAGCTGGCGGTCGCGCCGCGCCGCGGCGCCGGGCTCGGTGGCGGCGGGGGCCGTCGCACGCTCCTCGACCAGCCGCCGGAACACCGGGTCGGAGGTGTACTGCGCGATGCCCTTGCCCAGCGCGAACGGCAGGTGCCCCAGGTCCAGGTCGCGCGGCCGCCAGCCCAGCATCGTGGTGTCGAGGGTGACCACCAGGGCCTCGCAGCCACTGGCCTCGGCCCGCGCGACCAGGCTCTCGACGAGCTCGTCGGACGTCGACCAGTACAGCTGGAACCAGCGCGGCGAGGAGCCCATCACCGCGGCGCACTCCTCCATCGGCACCGAGGCCTGGTTGGAGAAGACCATCGGCACGCCCAGGTCGGCCGCTGCGCGCGCCACCGCGAGGTCGGCCTCCGGGTGCACGAGCTCGAGCGCGCCGACCGGACCGAGGAGCAGCGGGGCGGGCAGCCGCCGTCCGAACAGCTCCACCGAGGTGTCGCGGACGCTCACGTCCCGCAGCACCCGCGGCACGACCGCCCACCGGTCGAAGGCCGCCTGGTTGGCCCGCTGGGTGGCCTCGTCCCCGGCGCCGCCGGCCACGTAGGCGTAGGCCCGGGCGCTCAGGTGTTCCCGCGCCCGGCGCTGCAGGGCGCGCGCCGCGGTGGGCACCCGCGGGCGCCGGCCGTACACCCCGGCGCGGTAGACCTCGTCCTGCCGACGCCGACCGGTGCCCGCCGCAGAGTCCACCCGGCCACCGTAGTGAGTGCCGCGTCACAGGTTCCGGTCCGGTCCCGGACCGGATTTCTCCCGACACGCCGCTGCGACACGCGCAACCGGCCGGTAACCCCCGTCCGGCGGGGCTCCGCGCAGGTCATCATGGGAGCGCGCACGGCGCATCCGGAGATGCGGCGGCGTGCAGGAGTTCCAGGGGGAAAGTGCGCGTGCCGGTCCTCACTCGGCCATGTCCGCGGGCCGGACGCGACGGCCCGCTGCGCGCCCCGCTCGTCCCGACCGCCACGAGGACGCTCGGCCTGGTGGCCCTCTTCCTCTGCGCCGGCATCGCCGGCGCCGGGCCCGCGGTCGCCGTCGACGACCCCACCCGGCCCGACGCCCGCGTCACCCACGGCCCCAGCTGCCGTCCCGGCGGGGTCGTCGTCGAGGTCACCGGCGGCGCCGTCGCCTACGCCGTCACCCTCGCCACCACCCGCCGGCCGGCAGGGGAGGCCGTCGCGGAGGTGGCTCCCGGCGCGGTGGTCGTGCTGAGCACCGGCGACGTCGACTGGGGCGAGACGATCGACCCCCTGCTGCACTACGCGGCGCTCGACGGCTCGGGCACCACCTACGTCGACGAGCTCGAGGGCTACAGCTTCACCCGGCCGTCGGCCGAGGACTGCGCCGCCATCGCCGCGCCGCCCGGAGCCGGCACGGTGCCGTCGCCGGGGACCCTCCCCGAGACCCCGCCGGTCGGGCTCCCGGCGCCGGCCGACGAGGCGGTGCCGATGCCCGTGCCCGGCCTGCCCACGCCCGGCGACGTGGCGCCGGCGGCGGTGGACGCGGTGCCGCAGGAGGCGGCGACCCAGGTGCCGCTCCCCGACGAGGGCGGGGTCCCCTGGCCGGTGCTCGCCGCCGGGGTCGCGCTGCTGACCGCCGGGACCGGGCTGGCCGCCGTCTCCGGGCGCCGGGGCTCCCGGCCGCAGACGGTCCCGCCGGGCGGTCCGCCGCCTCCCGGGAGCGCCTGAGCGCTCCGTCAGTGACGATGGAGGGGTGCCGCGCCCCGAGGACGTACTCGCGCAGGACCTCTCCCCCGACGACGTCCCGCCCGACGTCGCCCACCTGCCCGGGGTCGCGCCACGCCCGGCCGAGACCTGGCTGCGCATCGTGCAGGTCCACGACCGCATCACCCGGCGCGTCGACTCGGCCCTGCACCGCCAGCACGACATCTCCCTCACCGGCTTCGAGGCGCTCCGGCGGATCGCCGACGCACCCGAGGAGCGGGCGACCATGGGGGAGGTCGCCGAGGCCATCGGGCTGTCCCGCGCGGCGGTGACCAGCACGGTCAGCCGGCTGGTCGCCGACGGCCTCGTCGTCCGGGAGCGCACGGCCGGGGACCGGCGCCTGCTGCACGCCCGGCTCACCCCGGCCGGGCGGGCCAGGGTCGAGGAGGCCACGCCCACCCACGACGGGCTGGTCGCGCACCTGCTCACTCTCCTGGGTGACGACGCGGCCGTCGTCACCGATGCACTCGCACGGGTGTCTGCGGCGGCCAAGACGCGCCGCTGACGAAGGCCCCCTGCCCCCCACCACTCGCACGCTCGCGGCGGGCCCCTGCAGAGGGGCCGTGTCCAGCCCCGATCGGGGGACACTTCAAGCCCGTAGTGTTTCCCGCGTCCCCGACGAGGGCAGGACGCAAACATGCAGGTGGGGATCGAGGAGTGTGCCGTGGTCGTGCCGACGGTCGGCCGGCCCTCCCTCGACGTGCTGCTCGACGCCCTCGCGCAGGCTCCCGGCCCCCGCCCGGCCGAGCTCGTCCTGGTCGACGACCGCCGCTCCGGAGCGCCGCTGCGACCGGAGCGGCCCGGGCTGCCGCCGGTCCGCGTGGTCCGCACCGGCGGCGGGGGCCCCGCCCGCGCCCGCAACCTCGGCTGGCGCACCGCCCGCACGGAGTGGATCGCCTTCCTCGACGACGACGTCGTCCCCGACCCCGACTGGTACGAGCGGCTCGCCGCTGACCTGACCGCCCTCGGCGCGGATGTGGCCGGCAGCCAGGGCCGGGTCCGCGTGCCGCTGCCCGAGGGGCGCCGCCCCACCGACTGGGAGCGCGGCACCGCGGGCCTGGCCACCAGTTCCTGGATCACCGCGGACCTGGCCTACCGGCGGTCCGCCCTCGCGGCGGTGGGCGGCTTCGACGAGCGCTTCCCCCGCGCCTTCCGCGAGGACTCCGACCTCGCGCTCCGTGTCCTGGACACCGGCGCGCGGCTCACCCGCGGGCAGCGCTGGGTCACCCACCCGGTGCGCCCGGTCGATCGCTGGGTGAGCCTGCGGGTGCAGGCCGGCAACGCCGACGACGTCCTCATGCGCCGCCTGCACGGGGCGGACTGGCGGGAGCGTGCCGACGCCCCGCTCGGCCGCCGTCCGCAGCACCTCGCCGTCACCGCCGCGGGGGTCGCCGCGCTGGGCCTGGCCGTCGCCCGCCGCCCGCGGGCCGCCGCCGCGGCCGCGCTGGCCTGGGCCGCCGGCACCGCCGAGTTCGCCTGGGCGCGGATCGCCCCCGGCCCGCGGGACCGCGCCGAGGTGGGCACCATGCTCGCCACCAGCGCGCTCATCCCGCCGCTGGCCACCTGGCACTTCCTGCGCGGCGTCGTGCAGCACCGGCGCGTGCGGCCCTGGAGGGGGCTGCCCGACCTGGTCCTGTTCGACCGTGACGGCACCCTGGTCCGCGACTACCCCTACAACGGCGACCCGGACCTGGTGAAGCCGGTGCCGGGGGCGAGGGAGGCGGTCGACGCGCTGCGCGCCCGCGGCGTGCGGGTCGGCGTGGTGAGCAACCAGTCCGGTGTCGCCCGCGGGCTGATCACTCGCGAGCAGGTGGACGCCTGCATGGCCCGGCTGGTCGAGCTGCTGGGCCCGTTCGACACCGTCCAGGTCTGCCCGCACGGGCCCGACGACGGCTGCACCTGCCGCAAGCCGGCACCCGGCATGGTCAAGGCCGCCTGCGCCGAGCTCGACGTCGACCCGGCCCGGTGCGTGGTCATCGGGGACATCGGTGCCGACGTCGACGCGGCGGCCGCCGCGGGGGCCTCGGGGATCCTGGTCCCCACCCCGGTCACCCGCAAGGCCGAGGTCGCCGCGGCCCCGCGCCGGGCGGACACCCTGACCGCGGCGGTCGACGATGTCCTGGCGGGGGAGTGGTGAGGGGGACCGTGCTCGTCGCCCGGCTCGACTCCGCCGGCGACGTCCTCGTGCAGAGCCCGCTGGTCCGCGCGGTGGCCGCCGGCGCCGACCGGGTCGTGTTCCTCGCCGGGCCGGCCGGGGCGGAGGCCGCCGCGCTGCTGCCGGGGGTCGACGAGGTCTGGACCTGGTCCTGCCCGTGGATCCTCGGCGACCCGCCGCCGGTCGACCCCGCCGACCTCGCCGCGCTCACCGACCGCGTCCGCGCCCTCGCGCCGGACGAGGCGGTCGTCTCCACGTCCTTCCACCAGTCGCCCCTGCCCCTGGCGCTGGTGCTCCGCACGGCCGGCGTGCCGCGGATCTCCGCGATCAGCGTCGACTACCCCGGCTCGCTGCTCGACGTCCGCCACCGGGTGGACGACGACCTGCCCGAGCCGGAGCGGGCCCTGTCCCTCGCCCGGGCCGCCGGGTTCGAGCTGCCGCCCGGCGACGACGGCCGGCTGGAGGTGCGCCGACCCCTGCCCCCGGTGGCGCACGAGCCCGGGGGCCGTGATCCGTCGCCCGGGTACGTCGTCGTGCACCCCGGCGCGAGCGTCCCCGCCCGCGCCTGGCCGGCGCGGCGCTGCGCCGAGGCCGTCGAGGCGCTGGCCGACGCCGGGCACCGGGTGCTGGTCACCGGCGGGCCGGGGGAGCGCGAGCTGACCGCCGCCGTCGCCGGCACCCGCGGCGTCGACCTCGGCGGAGCGCTGACCCTGGCCGAGCTGGCCACCGTGCTGGACGGCGCCGCAGCGGTCGTCGTCGGCAACACCGGTCCGGCGCACCTGGCCGCCGCCGTCGGGACGCCGGTCGTCTCGCTGTTCTCCCCGGTCGTGCCGGCCGCGCGGTGGGCGCCCTACGGCGTCCCCACCGTGCTCCTCGGCGACCAGGACGCCCCCTGCCGCGGCACCCGCGCCCGCGAGTGCCCGGTGCCGGGGCACCCCTGCCTCACGTCCGTGACCGCGGCCGACGTCGTCGCGGCTGTCGAGAAGGTGGTCGCCCCGTGAAGGTCCTGCTCTGGCACGTGCACGGGTCGTGGACGACGGCGTTCGTGCAGGGGCCGCACGAGTACCTGCTGCCGGTGGTGGACGGCCCCGGGGGGAGTCGTGGCCCCGACGGGCTGGGCCGGGCCCGCACCTGGGACTGGCCGGCCGCCGCCCGCGAGGTGACCCCGGAGCAGCTGCGGGAGGAGGACGTCGACGTCGTCGTCCTCCAGCGGGTGCGCGACCTGGAGCTGGTGCGCGAGTGGCTGGGCCGCGAGCCCGGCCGCGACCTGCCCGCGGTGTTCCTCGAGCACAACGCCCCGGGCCTGGAGCCCGACGACGGGCCGGTCCCGCACACCCGGCACCCGCTCGCCGACAGGTCGGACATCCCGATCGCCCACGTCACGCACTTCAACCGGCTCTTCTACGACAACGGCCGCGCGCCCACGACGGTGATCGAGCACGGCATCGTCGACCCCGGCGAGCGCTGGACGGGGGAGCTGGCCCGCGCCGCCGTCGTCACCAACGAGCCGGTCCGACGGGGGCGCACGGTCGGCGCCGACCTGCTGCCGGGGCTGGCGGCGGTCGCCCCGGTCGACGTCTTCGGGATGGGCCTGTCCGGCCTGCACGAGCGCTACGGCCTCGACCCAGGCCGGGTCGCGCTGCACGACGACCCGCCGCAGGCCGCCATGCACGCCGAGCTGGCCCGCCGCCGGGTGTACGTGCACCCGGTCCGCTGGACCTCCCTCGGGCTCTCGCTGCTCGAGGCGATGCACCTGGGCATGCCCGTCGTCGGCCTGGCCACGACCGAGGTGGTCGAGGCGGTGCCACGCGAGGCCGGCGTGCTCTCGACCGACCCCGAGCGTCTCTGGGGTGCGGTCCGCACCTACCTGGAGGACGAGGACGCCGCCCGGCTGGCCGGCAAGGCGGCCCGGGCCGCCGCACTGGAGCGGTACGGGCTCCAGCGCTTCCTGACCGACTGGGACCGGCTGCTGGAGGAGGTGACCCGATGAGGACCGACCGGCTCGGCGCATGGCCCATGAAGATCGACCTCGTCTCGGAGCACGCGAGCCCGCTCGCCGCCATCGGCGGGGTCGACGCCGGAGGGCAGAACGTCCACGTGGCAGCCCTCGCCGCGGGCCTGGTCCGGCGCGGCCACGAGGTCACCGTGCACACCCGGCGCGAGGACCCCGACCAGCCCGACCGCGTGACCACCGACGACGGGTACGACGTCGCGCACGTGACCGCGGGGCCGGCGCGCGTGCTGCCCAAGGACGACCTGCTCAGGCACATGCCCGAGTTCGCCTCGGGGCTGCGCCGGGCCTGGGCCCAGGCGCCGCCGGACCTGGTGCACGCGCACTTCTGGATGAGCGGGCTGGCCTCCGTCGCGGCCGCCGGGCGGATCCCGGTCGTGCAGACCTTCCACGCCCTCGGCTCGGTCAAGCGCCGCCACCAGGGCGCCGCCGACACCTCGCCGCCGCAGCGGGTCGACCTCGAGCGGGCGCTGTGCCGCAACGTCACCCACGTCGTGGCGACCTGCACCGACGAGGTGTTCGAGCTGCGCCGGCTCGGCCTGGAGCGCGACCGTGCCTCGATCGTGCCCTGCGGCGTGGACACCACCGTGTTCACCCCGAAGGGCCCGATCGCCCCCCGCACCCCCGGCCGGCAGCGGCTGCTCGTCCTCGGCCGGCTGGTCGAGCGCAAGGGGCAGGACGACGCGGTCCGGGCGCTGGCCGCGGTGCCGGGCGCCGAGCTCGTGGTGGTCGGCGGCCCACCGGCCGACGGGCTGGACGCCGACCCGGAGGTGCGCCGGCTGCGCGCGGTCGCCGCGGAGGCCGGGGTCGCCGACCGGCTGGTGTTCACCGGCGCGGTGGCCCGGGCCGACGTCCCGGCGTGGGTCCGTTCAGCCGACGTCGTCCTGGCCGTGCCCTGGTACGAGCCGTTCGGCATCACCCCGCTGGAGGCCATGGCCTGCGGCCGCCCGGTGGTCGCCACCGCCGTCGGGGGGCTCCAGGACAGCGTCGCCGACGGCGTGACCGGGGACCTCGTCCCACCCCGGGACCCCGAGCGGCTCGGGACGGTGCTCACCGCCCTGCTCGCCGACGACGCCCGCCGGGCCGCGTACGGCGCGGCCGGGGTCCGCCGGGCCCGCACCCGGTACCGGTGGGCCCGCGTGGTCGCCGACACCGAGACCGTCTACCGGCAGGTCCTGGACGGCCCCGTACGCACCGAGAAGAGCCAGACGAGCCCCGTGGAGGTCGCCCGATGAGCGTCGCCCCGATCGGCGGAGCACCGCACTCCGCCGCCGAGGTCGTGTCCCCCGACGTCTGCACCCACCTGACCGGGGCCGACCACGTCGCCTCCCTCGTGGCGGCGCTGCGCTCGCTGGACGGACAGCTCGACGCCCTGGACCGCTGGGGACGGCTGATCGCCGACGTCCTCTGCGGGGAGTCCCGAGGGCGGCTGCTGGCCGCCGGCAACGGGGGCAGCGCGGCGCAGGCGCAGCACCTGACCGCCGAGCTGGTGGGCCGCTACCGGGCCGACCGCCCACCGTTCTCGGCCATCTGCCTGACCGCGGAGACCTCGTCGCTGACCGCCATCGTCAACGACTACCCGGCCGACGAGCTGTTCGCCCGCCAGGTCGAGGCGCACGGCCGGGCCGGCGACGTCCTGGTGCTGCTGTCGACCTCCGGCCGCAGCCCGAACGCCGTCGCGGCGGCCCGCCGCGCCCGCGAGTGCGGCATCACCGTGCTGGCGATGACCGGCCCGGCGCCCAACCCGCTGGCCGCGGCCGCCGACGACGCGGTCTGCATCGACTCCCCGTGGACGGCGAGCGTGCAGGAGTGCCACCTGGTCGCGCTGCACCTGGTGTGCGCCGCCTTCGACGCCGCGGTGCTCGCGGAGCCCGCGCGGATCCCCGAGGCGCGGCTCGGGGTCGCCCGGTGAGCGGGGGGCCGCTGGTCGTCGTCGGGGACGCGCTGCTCGACGTCGACCTGGTCGGGACGGCGTCCCGGCTGACCCCCGACGCGCCGGTCCCGGTGGTCGAGGACGTCGAGACCCGCGAGCGCCCCGGCGGCGCGGCGCTGGCCGCGGTCATCGCGGCCCGCAGCACCGGCCGCGAGGTGGTGCTCGTGACCCCCATGGCCCCCGACGAGGGTGCCGACCGGCTGCGGGCGCTGCTGGCCGGCCGGGTGCGGCTGGTCGGGATCCCGGCGACGGGCGGGACCGCCGTGAAGCGCCGGGTCCGCGTCGGCGACCACTCGGTGGTGCGGATCGACAGCGGGTCCTCGGTGGCCGGCCTCGGCGCGCTGCCGGCCGAGGCGGCCGACGCCATCCGCTCCGCGGCCGCGGTGCTGGTGGCCGACTACGGCCGGGGGACGACGGCCGCGGCCGACGTCCGGGCCGCTCTCGCGCAGGCCGGCGGGCCGGTCGTCTGGGACCCGCACCCGCGGGGTGCCGACCCGGTGCCCACGGTCCGCCTGGTGACCCCGAACGGCGCGGAGGCCGCCCGGGTGGCGGCCGGCGTGGGGGTGTCCGCCGACGGCGACGGGCTGGCCGCGGTCGGGACGCGGGCGGAGGCGCTGATCCGGCACTGGGGCGTCGGTGCGGTCGCGGTGACCCTGGGCGCCCGCGGTGCGCTGCTGTCCTACGGCGAGGGCACGCCGATGGTGGTGCCCGCGGTGCCGGTGACCGGCGGCGACCCGTGCGGCGCCGGCGACTCGTTCGCCGCGGCGGCGGCGCTGGCCCTCGCCGACGGGGCGGTGACCGGTGAGGCGGTGGCCACGGCGGTGGCCGCCGCGGGGGCGTTCGTCGCGCGCGGCGGTGCATCGGCGTGGGACGCCTCCCCGGCGCCGGTGGGAGTCGCCACGCCGGGGGCCGACGGCGTCATCGCCCGGGTCCGGGCCGCCGGCGGCACCGTGGTGGCCACCGGTGGCTGCTTCGACCTGCTGCACCCGGGCCACGTCGCGACCCTGCGCGCGGCGCGCGGGCTGGGCGACTGCCTGGTGGTGTGCATCAACTCCGACGACTCGGTGCGCCGGCTCAAGGGCCCCTCCCGCCCGCTGGTGACCGCGGCCGACCGCGCGCGGGTCCTGGAGGCGCTGGAGTTCGTCGACGCCGTCGTCGTCTTCGAGGAGGACACCCCGGCCGAGGTGCTCGACCGGCTCCGCCCGGACGTGTGGGCCAAGGGCGGTGACTACGCCGGGGCCGACCTGCCCGAGGCCGCGGTGCTGCGGCGCTGGGGTGGCCAGGCCGTCGTCCTGCCCTACCTCGACGGGCACTCCACGACCGCCCTGGTCGAGCGCTCGCGCGTGTGAGCACGGACCCCGTCGCCTCCTGGGGAGGACCCCGGCCGTCCCACCGCTCGCACGCTCGGGGCGGGTCTCCGCAGCGAGGCCGTCCCGGCGACGCGCAGGACCGCCCCGCCGCGGTGGTGCTGCGGCCGCTGGGCCTGGGTGACCTGCTCACCGGCGTGCCCGCGATCCGGGCGGTGCGCGACGCGGTGCCGGAGCACCGCCTGGTGCTCGCGACGACGACCGCGCTGGAACCGCTCGCCGGACTGGTCGACGCGGTCGACGAGGTGCTGCCCGCCCGCGAGCTCGAGCCGTTGGACTGGGCCGGCCCGCCCCCCGAGCTCGCCGTCGACCTGCACGGCAAGGGCCCGGCGTCGCACGTCGTGGTCGACGCCCTGCACCCCGACCGGCTGCTCACCTTCGCCAGCCCCGGCTACCCCGGCCCTCCCTGGTACCCCGACGAGCACGAGGTCCGCCGCTGGTGCCGGCTGGTCGTCGAGGGCCTCGGCGTGGCGGCCGACCCCGACGCGCTCGACCTCGCCGTCCCCTCCGTGCCCTCCCCGGCGCCCGGCGGCGTGGCGCTCGTGCACCCCGGCGCCGCCTTCCCGGGACGGCGCTGGCCGCCGGACCGGTTCGCCGCGGTCGCCCGGCACCTGGCTGCGGCCGGCCTGGACGTGCGTGTCACCGGCGGCCCGGCCGAGGTCCCGCTGGCCCGCGCGGTCGCCGAGGAGGCCGGCCTGGGGGAGGACGCCGTCCTGGCCGGCCGGACGTCGACCCTGGAGCTGGCCGCCGTCGTCGCCGGCGCCCGGGTCGTGGTCAGCGGCGACACCGGGATGGCCCACCTCGCGACGGCCTACCGTCGTCCGTCGGTGGTGCTCTTCGGGCCGGTGTCCCCGGCGCTGTGGGGCCCACCGTCGCGGGTCGGGCCAGACGGAGGGCCACTGCACGTGGTCCTGTGGCACGGGGACGGCACGGGTGACCCGTGGGGGACCGAGCTCGACCCCGCGCTCGGCAAGATCACCGTCGCCGAGGTCACGGCTGCGCTGGACGGCCTGCTCGCCCGGACCTGAGCTCCGCCGGGCCCGGAGCCCGGTCCGGGGCCACTCGTGCGCTGACCCACCCTGGTGGGGCGCACCTGTACCTCGCCGCATGCTCGTGCTCTGCGTACCTGGTGCAGGCAGAGCACGAGCGTCCCGGGGGAGGGTGGTGCCGGGGTTCCTTCGTGCTCTGCGTACCTGGTGCAGGCAGAGCAGGAGCGTCCCGGAGGAGGGTCAGGCCTCCCGCTGGCGCAGGGCGTCGAACAGCACCGTCTGCAGGTCGGCCGGGTCGACGGCGGAGTAGGCCTCACCCTCGGTCGCCTCGGCGATCTGCTCGAGGGCGTCCAGGTCGGCGTCCGGTCCGAGGGCGACGCCGATGACCTTGATCGGCCGCTCCGGGTCGGCCTCGTCCCGGAGTGTCTCCAGGAGGGAGTCGAGCTCGATCCCGTCGTCGTCGTTGGTGCCGTCGGTGACCATCAGGACGCTGTTCACCGCGGTCGGGTCGAAGTCCGCCCGCGCCGCGCGGACCGCGTCCAGGGTGGTGTCGTACAGGCCGGTGCCGCCGGGGCTCAGGCGGTCGGGGACGGTGTCGAGCTGCTCGTCGAGCAGGTCGCGCTGGGTGGTGCCCTCCACGTCGGTCTCCAGGGACCGCGTGGGCACCAGCTCCGACCAGTCCTGGTCGCCCTCGAGCTCGTTGGCGAAGACCCACAGGCCCAGCGCGAAGTTGCCCGGCACCAGCGACAGGGCGCTCTGGGCGGCGTCCCGGGCGAGCGTGGCGCGGGTGCCGCCCCCGGCCGGGGCCTCCATCGACGTCGACACGTCGAAGACCGCGAGGATGCGGGACGGCGCCGCCAGCTCGGCCAGCTGGGTCAACAGCGACTGCACCTGCCCCGGGTCGAGCGGCACCGCCGTGGGCGCCTCCTCCCGGGTGCCGGTCGCCTCCCCGGCCTCCGGGGGAGCCGCGCCGTCGGCGTCGCGGAACCCGGCTTCGCCGAGCGCGGTGCGCGCCGCGTCGGAGGTCAGCGCCGAGACCACCGCCTCCACCGCCGCGGCGTCGGCGCCGGAGGCCGAGCCCACCCGGACGACCGGGTAGTCCAGGGACGGCGAGCCCTCGCTCGGGTACACCGCGACCAGCGACGGGTCCTCGGCGCCGCTGTTGGTGGCGTGGACCTCCTGCTCGCTGACCGGCACCAGGGGTGCGTCGGCGTCGTCGGCGCCTGCGGCCTCCAGCGCGTCGGCGGGCGAGACCGACGGACCGCGCTCGGCCGCCAGCACCGCCTGCACGACGGCGTTGTCGGCGTCCGCGCCACCGCCCAGTGCGGTCCGGACGGCGCTCAGCGCGGCGAGTCCCTCGGCGCTGCTGGCCAGGTCCGGCACGGCGATGCCCTGGTCGCTGGCCAGCGCCTCGCCCCAGCCGGGCGGTGACCCGTCCCAGCCCAGCGCGTCCACGGCAGCGCGGCTGGTCGCCAGCACCACCGGCGAGGTGGCCATCGAGCCCACCGTCTCCAGCGCGGCTCCGTCCGCGCGCGCCGGCCACAGCGAGGAGTCGGGTACCCAGACGTGCGGCAGGTCGGCCGCCTCGAGCGCGCTCAGGTCGCCGACGGTCTGCAGCGGTTCCTGCGCGGCCACCTCGGCGCCCGCGCAGTCGCCGTCCCCCAACCCGTCGGCCTCGGCCAGCACCCGGTCGGCGACGGCGGCCAGCTCCGGGGCCACGGTCACGCGGACGACGTCGGTCCGGTCGCAGTCGGCGCTGCCGGAACCGACGACCCACCAGGTGATGCCGCCGGCGACCAGCACCACGAGTGCCACGGCGGCGGCGATGAGCAGTTGCGGCGTGACGGCGACACCCCGTCGGCCGGAGGTCGTGTCGGCGTGGCGGCCCATCCTGCAGCTCCCCCGTCGGTGGGTCAGGTCTCGTCGGCGACCCCGTGACCGCCCTCCTCACAGATTAGATGCGTCCGCTGACGGAGCGGTGTCGGCCGGACGACCCGGCTCCGGTCACCCGGCGGCGGCCACGGGCGCCGCCTGCCGCGCGGCGAACCAGTCCACCGTGCGGCGCAGCCCCTCCTCCGACGGCACGGTCGGCCGCCAGTCGAGCAACTGCTCGGCGCGGGTGGTGTCGGGCCGGCGCACCTTCGGGTCGTCCACCGGGAGGTCGATGAACTCGATGGGGGAGGAAGACCCGGTCAGCTCGCGGATCCACTCGGCGAGCCGGAGCATGGACAGCTCGTCCGGGTTGCCGATGTTGACCGGCCCGGCCTCGGCCGACCAGGCCATCGCCAGGATGCCGCGCACCGTGTCGTCGACGTAGCAGATCGACCGGGTCTGCGAGCCGTCGCCGGCGACGGTGAGGGGGCGGCCGGACAGGGCCTGGCCGACGAACGCCGGGATGGCGCGGCCGTCGTCCGGGCGCATCCGCGGGCCGTAGGTGTTGAAGATCCGCACGATGCCGGTGTCGGTGCCCTTCGACGTCCGGTACGCCGTGGTCATCGCCTCGCTGAAACGCTTGGCCTCGTCGTAGACCCCGCGCGGGCCGACCGGGTTGACGTTGCCCCAGTAGCTCTCGTCCTGGGGGTGCTGCAGCGGGTCGCCGTACACCTCGGAGGTGGAGGCGAGGACGTACCGGGCGCCCTTCTCGTGGGCCAGGCCGAGGGTGTGCAGGGTGCCGAGGCTGCCCACCTTGAGCGTCTCGATGGGCATCTTCAGGTAGTCGATGGGGCTGGCCGGTGAGGCGAAGTGCAGCACCAGGTCCACCGGGCCGGGCACGTGGACGAAGTCGGTCACGTCGCAGCGCACCAGCCGGAACCCCGGGTCCTCCATCAGGTGGCGGACGTTCTCCGGCGAGCCGGTGAGGAAGTTGTCGAGGCAGACCACCTCGACGTCGCGCTCCAGCAGCTGCTCGCACAGGTGGGAGCCGAGGAACCCCGCTCCACCGGTGACCACTGCCCGCCGGATCCTCCGCGCCGCGTCCACCATGCCTGCTCCCATCGCCTCGGGGGCGCGCGACGGAGCGCGCCGAGCGGCGGCATACCCTGTGATCAGCGGGACACACTTCACCCTCTAAGTGTTCACCCGCTCGGAGGACGACGGCTCGCCGCTCGCGCCCGGCTCCGCGACCCGTCCGAGCCGGCCGGGCCGCACGGGGGCCTACTGCAGGTAGTCCTCCACTTGTTGCTCCGGGCGGGGCTGGGCCTCGTCGGGGTCCTGCCCGTACTGGCGCTTGGCGTCCCGCTGGCGGAGCAGGTCCCAGAGCTGGTCGCGGTCCTCCTCGATCTGCCGGAGGCGGGCGCGCTCCTCGTCGGTGTGCTCACCGCTGTCCCGGAGTCGGCGCTCCTCCTCGACCAGCGCCTCGATGCGGCTGCGGATCTCGCTGTCGTCCATGACCGCTCCCTGCCCGCCGCCGCGCGGGCGAAACGGTCAGGTCGCGTCACGGGTCCGGCACGTACCCCTCGAGGAACGCCGCGAGCCGTCCGGTCACCGCCCCGCCGGCGCGGCCGAGCGCGAGCAGGGCCGCCCGGTCCAGGGGCACCCGCACGGCGCGCCGTCCCGCCGGCGCCCCCGCCCGCACGGCGTGGCCCGCGGCGACCAGCTCCGGCCAGGGCCGGGCCAGCTGGGCCTGCACCCGGGCCAGCGCGGCGCCGGTCGGCCCGGCGTTGCCCTCGACCATCGCGGTGACGAACGCGGGGTCGCTGGCGATCACCCGGGTGCCGTCGCGGAAGCTGCCGGCGGCCAGGGCGAGCGCCAGCGGGCCCGCCTCCCCGGCCGCGGCGGCCAGGGCCGCGGCGAGCAGGTGCGGCACGTGGCTGATCGCGGCCACGGCGTCGTCGTGCTCCGCGGCGGTCACCGGGACCACCTCCGCGCCCACGGCCAGCGCCACCTCCGCCACCCGCAGCCACCGGGGCAGCTCGGTGCCCGGCTCCAGGCACACAGCCCAGCGCGCGCCGGCGAACAGGCCGGGGTCGGTGGCGGCGTGCCCGGACCGCTCCGTGCCGCACATCGGGTGCCCGCCGACGTACCGCCCGCCGAACGCCGCACCCAGGTCGGCCAGCACCGGGACCTTCACCGAGCCCAGGTCGGTGACCGTGGCGTCGAGGGCGAGGGTCAGCCCGTCCAGCGCCCCCGCGATGGCCGGCAGCGGGACGGCGAGGACGACGACCCCCGCCATCTCCCGGCCGATCCGCACCCCGCGGGCGGCCGCGGCCTCGCGGGCGTCGGGGTCGACGTCCCACCCGGTGACGGTTCGTCCCGCCGCGACGAGGGCCGCGGCCAGGGATCCGCCGAGCTGGCCGAGGCCGACGACGCCGACCGGCGGCGCGGGCATCGTCGGCACGGGGGAGGAGGGGGTCACGCGGTGCTCCTCGGGCACGTCTCCGGAACCGCTCCGCTCCTCGCTCGCAGAGCTCGCTGCGATGCACGCGAACCCGTCCTCATGCCGGTGACTCCCACGGGCGCTCGGTGCGGAACACCCGCGCCAGCGCCGTGGCGACCAGCCGGCCGTCCTGGGCGCGGGCGTCGATCCGGTAGACCGCGGTGCGGCTGCTGCGGTGCACCTCGGTGCCCTCGGCCACCAGCCGGTCGCCCGGACGCCCGGGCGCGAGGAACTCGGTGTGCACGTCCTGGGCGACGGCGACCGTCCCGTGGCTGTTGCTGACCGCCGCGTGGACGACGTCGAGCAGCGCCATCGTGGCGCCGCCGTGCGCGGTGCCGACGGCGTTGAGCAGCGCCGGGCGGACCGTCATGGAGGCGCGGGCGTAGCCGGGGCGCACCTGTTCGAGCTCGATGCCCAGGTGTCCGGCCAGCGGGTCGGCCGCCAGCCGGGCGAACAGGGCGGGGTCGACGTCGGCTCCGTCGTCCGGGGCGGGATCGGCCATGATCAGAGGCTATGACCCCGACCTCCGCGCTCTTCCGCCCCCACGTGCCATGACGCCGCGGTCGTTCCTGCTCACCCCGGAACTGGGCGACTACGTGCGGGCAACCTCCGAGCCGCCGGACGACGTGGTGGCCGACCTGCTCGCCGAGACCGCCGCCCTGGCCGACCGCGGTGAGGTCCCGCCGACCTTCCAGATCGCCCCGGAGCAGGGCGTGTTCATGCAGGTGCTCACCCGCGCCCTCGGCGTCCGCCGGGCGATCGAGATCGGCACCTTCACCGGCTACTCGGCGCTGTGCGTCGCCCGCGGGCTGCCCGCGGACGGCTCGCTGCTCTGCCTCGACGTCAGCGAGGAGTGGACGGCGATCGCGCGGCGGTACTGGGAGCGGGCGGGCATGGCCGACCGGATCGAGCTGCGGCTGGGCGACGCGCACGAGTCGCTGCGCGCGCTGCCGGCCGAGCCGGCCTTCGACCTGGCCTTCGTCGACGCGGACAAGACCGGCTACGCCGCCTACGTCGACGACCTGCACCCGCGGATGACCGACAACGGGGTCGTGCTGCTCGACAACACCCTGGCCGGGGGGCGGGTGCTCGCCCCGGAGACCGCCAACGAGCGGGCGATCGCCGAGCTCAACGCCGCGCTGGCCACCGACCCCCGCTGGGAGACCGTGCTGCTGCCGCTGTCCGACGGCCTGACCATGCTGCGCAAGCGATGAGCGGGCACGATCCCCGCGCGAGCTGGGCGGTGCGGGTCAGCCGGCCGGACGGTCGCTGGCGGGTGGAACTGCTCGCCGCGGACGCCGGTGACGAGCTGCCGGTGCTCGAGCGCGCGCTGGGTGAACCGGGCGCCGAGGGCTGGCCGGGTCCGTTCGTGGTGGTCGTCGACTCGCGGCTGTACTTCGTCGTCCTCCGGCACGGGCCCGGTGGGCTGGTGCGGGTGCTGATCTCCGACGCGACCATGCAGGAGTGGGTGCTGGCCGCCGAGGTCGTCGAGCGGTACGGCATCGCCGTCGACGCCGACGGGGCCTTCGACGACGACGAGACCGGCTGGCCCGGCGGTGACCTGGACGTGTTCTCCGACGACGGGCTGCCGGCCGACGAGCTGCGGCCGATCGTCACCGCCGACGACCTGTGGGCCGACGAGATGGTCGCCGCCATCGCCGCGCGCCTGGGCTTCGCCGACGAGCTCGCCGCCGCGGTGACCCCGTGAGCGAGCGGACGGGCTCCCGCGTCGACCGGGGGAGCGCCCGCGTGTCCGCCGTCGTCTTCGACCTGGGCGGGGTCATCACCGAGAGCCCGATGCCGGCCTTCGCCGCCTACGAGGCCGAGGCCGGCCTGCCCGAGGGGCTGATCCGGCGGCTGAACAGCACCGACCCCGACACCAACGCCTGGGCCCGGTACGAGCGCAACGAGCTCGACGCCGCAGGCTTCATCGACGCCTTCGAGGCCGAGGCGCTGGCCGCCGGGCACCGGCTCGACGCCCGGCGCGTGCTCACCGCCCTGGCCGGGGAGCTGCGCCCCGCGATGGTCGCGGCCGTCGCCCGGCTCCGGGACGCCGGGCTGCCGCTGGCGCTGCTGTCGAACAACGTCGCGCCGATGGAGCGCACCGGGCGGCTCGGGGAGCTGCTGGAGCTGTTCGACGCGGTCGTCGAGTCCTCGCTGGAGGGCGTGCGCAAGCCCGAGCCGGAGATCTACCGGCGGGCGCTGGCCCGGCTGTCGGAGGCGGTCGGCCGTCCGGTCGAGCCCGCGGACTGCGCCTACCTCGACGACCTCGGCATCAACCTCAAGCCCGCCCGGGCGATGGGGATGCGCACGATCAAGGTCGTGGAGCCCGCGGCCGCGCTGGCCGAGCTGTCGGACCTCACGGGCATCGACCTGCTCACCGTGGCGGGACCGTGACCCCGCACCGTCGTTCCCCGCATGCTCGTGCCCTGCCTGCCCGGCGCATGCAGAGCACGAGTTCCCCGGGGACACTCCGGTGACCCTCGACCTCGACGCCGCCATGGGCCGCGCGCTGGAGCTCGCCGCCGCGGCGGTCGAGTGGGGCGACACGCCGATCGGCGCCGTCGTCCTGGGGCCGGACGGAGCCGTCCTCGCCGAGGCCGCCAACGAACGGGAGAAGCGCGGCGACCCCACCGCGCACGCCGAGGTGCTCGCGCTGCGCGCCGCCGCGCAGGTGCACGGCGACGGGTGGCGGCTGACCGGGACGACGCTCGTGGTCACCCTCGAGCCCTGCACCATGTGCGCCGGCGCCAGCGTGCTGGCCCGGGTGGACCGCGTCGTCTACGGCGCCGACGACCCCAAGGCCGGCGCGGTCGGCTCGCTGTGGGACGTCGTCCGCGACCGCCGGCTCAACCACCGTCCGCAGGTCACGGGGGGTGTCCGCGCCGAGGAGTCCGCCACGCTCCTACGCGCGTTCTTCCGCCGTCAGCGGGGCCTGTAGTCTCTTCGGCGGTGGCGTGTCCGAGCGGCCGAAGGAGCACGCCTCGAAAGCGTGTGAGGTGCAAGCCTCCGTGGGTTCAAATCCCACCGCCACCGCCAGCCAGTGCGAAGCCGCCCCCGGGATCCCGGGGGCGGCTTCGTCGTCCCGGGCCTCAGCCGACGGTCTCGACGTACCGGTCGAGGTCCACCAGCCACCCGCCGTCGTCCGCGGGCACCAGGCGGACCTCGTGCAGCTCGACCTCCCCGCTGCCGTCGGCGCGGGAGAACCGCACCTCGGTGGTCGCCGTGACCGTGCCGTCGTCGCCCTGCTCGGCGTCCCGCACGTCCGCGAGCTCGACCTCCGACCACGGCGCCCAGAAGTCCTCGTAGTACGCGGGGTCGGCCGCGGCGCGCAGCGTCGGCCCGGTCATCTCGTACGCCGACCCCGGGTCGTCGGGGAGGTGCCCGTAGTACTCGCCGAGGGTCTCCTCGACGACGGCGACCGCGTCCGGGTCCCCTGCCCCGTTCCCCGCCCGCCCGGCGGTGTCCGACGCCCCCGGCCCGTCCTCGCCGGCCGCGGACGACGCCGGCGCGGGCTGCGCGCCCGTCGTCCCGGGGTCGTCACCCCGGGTGGTGGCCCAGAGGGCGGCGCCCCCGGCGAGCAGCACGGCGAGCACCAGCGCGGCCACCGCCGGGGTCCTCCGCCGGCGGGCCGGGGTCGCGGCTGCCGGTCGGGCGGCGGGCTGGGGTTGCGGGGGGCGGGCCCCCGGCGGCGTCGACGTCCGGGGCGGGGGCGTCGACGTCCGGGGCGGGGGCGTCGACGTGCGCGGCGGGTGGGCCGGGGCGGCCGCAGCGCCGAGGGAGCCGGCGGCCGGGGGGAACTCGGCGGTCCGGTCGCGGTTCGTGGACGAGCGCAGCCGCGTGCGGGCGAGCAGCACCGTCGTCGGGTCGCCGTCCCGTCCGGCGGCGAGCTGGGCGAGCTCGTCGCGGACCTGTTCCATCGTCGGCCGCCGCGCCGGGTCGGGGTCGAGCATCCGCAGCAGGGGTCCGGTCATCGAACCGGCTCGCCGCGGGGGTTCGAGCTCCCCGGCGGCGACCCGGTGCAGCAGCCGCAGCGCGTTGTCGTCCATCCCGAACGGCGGCTGGCCCTCCAGGCAGGTGTAGAGCGTGGCGCCGAGGGAGAAGACGTCCGACGCCGGCGTCATCTCGTTGCCCCGGGCGACCTCCGGCGCGAGGAACGCCGGCGTGCCGGTGATCTGCCCGGTCTGGGTCAGCGTGACGTCGCCCCGGGCGTGCGAGATGCCGAAGTCGGTGATCTTCACCAGCCCGTCGACGTCCGGTCCGGAGCCGATGAGGACGTTGGCCGGTTTCACGTCGCGGTGGACGACCCCGGCGGCGTGGGTGGCGGCCAGCGCGTCGGCGACCTGGGCACCGACCTGCGCCACCTCGTCCACGCGCAGGACGCCGTCCTCGTGCAGCACCTCCGCGAGGCTGCGCGAGGGCAGGTACTCCATGACCAGCCAGGGCGAACCCGCCTCGACCGCCACGTCGAACACGCGGATGGCGTGCAGGTGGCTCAGCCGGGCGGCGATGCGCCCCTCCCGCAGCGCGCGCTGACGCTGCTGCTCCACCGCGGCCTCGTCGGCCCCGGCGGGTGGCAGCACCTGCTTGAGGGCGACCTGCCGGCCCAGCCGCTCGTCACGGGCCAGCCAGATCGTCCCCATGCCGCCGCCGCCGATCCGCGACACCAGCCGGTACCGGCCGGCGACCAGGATGTCGGGCTCGGACACGGCCGGTCCCCCTCCGGCGCCGGGGCCGGGGCCGGTCAGACCCCGGAGGGCACGCCGTAACGCCGGGCGTACTCCTCCTGGGCACCCGCGGGCAGCGCGTCGTAGAGCTCGCCGAGCTCCTCGACCACGTCGGGGGAGAGGTCGTCGAACAGCCGCTGCCAGGTGGGCGGCTCGTCGTAGCTGCGGGTCAGCAGCAGCTCCCAGGCGCGGGTCTGCCGGTCCCGCTTGCTCCGCTCCGCGGCGAACTCCGACAGGTAGCGGTCCTTGGCGGCGTCCTTCTCCGCCTTGGTCGCCGACGGCGGCAGCCCCGAGGGGTCGGCTCCCTTGAGCACCGCGACGATGGCGTCCACGACGTCGGGCCGGGGCTGGTCGGGCTCGGTCATGGGGGTGCCTCCTCGTGGTGCCGCACGCCGGGGGACCGGCGTTCCGGACCAGCCTTCCCCACCGTGCCGACGGGAAACACCCGCCGCGTCGCGCGCTCCCGGGTGCCGCGGCTGACCCCGTGCGGGCGGCCCGGTATCCTGGGTGCGCACGTGGAGGATTCGCCTAGTGGCCTATGGCGCTCGCTTGGAAAGCGGGTTGGGGGCAACCCCTCGGGAGTTCGAATCTCCCATCCTCCGCAGCGACGAGGCCGGTCCCCGCACCCGCGGGGACCGGCCTCCGTGCCTCACGCGGCCGGCTCCGGGACGACGTCCGGCCGGGTGCGGGCTCCGATCCGCCGCAGGTACAGCCCGGCGACCGCCGCGAGCACGAGCAGCCCGCCGGCGAGCGCACCGAGCGGCAGCCGTTCGCCGAGGAACGCGGTGGCCAGCACCGTCGCGGTGACCGGCTCCAGCAGGGTGACGATCGCCGCGACCGCGCCGGGCACCGTCCGCAGCCCGCGGAAGAACAGCGCGTAGGCCGCCGCGCTGGGCACGGCCCCCAGGTACAGCAGTGTGGCCAGGGCCACGGGCTCGGCGGTCAGGCGCAGGCCCGCCGCGAGCGCCACCGGCGTCAGGAGCAGCGCCCCGCCGGCGAACCCGGCCAGGGTCACCGGGACGCCGGCCGGCACGGCGCCGCTGGCGAGGGTCACCACCGCGTAGCCCAGCGCCGACCCGACGGCCAGCAGGGCACCGAGCAGCACCGCCGTCCCGGTCGAGGCCCCCGCGGTGAGGCCCACCAGCAGGCCCAGCCCGGTCAGCGCGGCGGCCAGCGCGAGCAGCGTCGCGCCGTCGGGCCGGCCGTGGCCGAGCAGCGCCGCGCCGACGGCGATGAGCAGCGGGGCCAGGCCGAGCGCGACCAGGGTGGCGACGCTCACCCCCGCCGCCGCGACCGCGGCGAAGTAGGCCAGCTGGTAGGCGGCCAGTCCCGCCGCGACCAGCGCCAGCCGGACGACCACCGGACGGCGGAGCGGGACGGGCGCCGGGCGGCGCCGGCGGGTGAGCAGGTGTGCCGCGAGGAGGACCGCGGCGCCGATGGCCATGCGGTGCCAGGCGATGTCGAGGGGGCCGAGGTCGGTGCGGTCGGCGACGACGCGGCCGCTGACGCCCGAGGTGCCCCAGCAGAGGGCGGCGAGGACGACGAACACGAAGCCGCCGGTCGCGGGGGCGGCGGGGGAGCCGGTGGCAGCGCCGGACGAGCGGGCAGACGGGGTGGACATGACGCTCCTGGTCGGGGTCCGGATCGGGGGACTCGGTCCGGAGCACGGCGCAGGGCCCGCGCGTGGCGCGCCGGGCGGTCAGCGACCCGCGGTGCTCCGGGTCAGGAGCGGGGCGGGGGCAGTGGGAGGACCCCGTCCTCCTCGCCCCTCGCAGGCTCGGGGCGAGCCTCGGGACGGGGCCAGGGGGTCATGACCGGGAGCGTATCGGGGGGAGCGACCACCGGCCGAGCGGTTTCCTCTACAGTGGAGGACGACCCCTCGTGCGGCGTCACCCTGTGAACCTCCCCAGGGCCGGAAGGCAGCAAGGATAAGCGGGCTCTGGCGGGTGCACGGGGGGTCCTCGTCTGCCCGGGGACGTGACCGAGGGCGCGGCGGCGGTCCCCGACGTCGTCCGACCTGCCACGTAACCTCGTCGCGTGGCTCTGGCGCTCTACCGGAAGTACCGCCCGGCGACCTTCGCCGAGGTGGTCGGGCAGGAGCACGTGACCACCCCGCTGGTCAACGCCGTCGACGGGGGCCGGATCAACCACGCCTACCTGTTCAGCGGTCCGCGCGGCTGCGGCAAGACGTCGTCGGCCCGGATCCTCGCCCGCTCGCTCAACTGCGAGCAGGGGCCGACGTCGACCCCGTGCGGCGTCTGCGGCTCGTGCGTGGCCCTGGCGCCCGACGGTCCCGGCTCGCTCGACGTCATCGAGATCGACGCGGCCAGCCACGGCGGTGTCGACGACGCCCGCGACCTGCGGGAACGGGCCTTCTTCGCGCCGGTCAACAGCCGCTACAAGGTCTACATCGTCGACGAGGCGCACATGGTGACCACGCAGGGCTTCAACGCCCTGCTCAAGGTCGTCGAGGAGCCGCCGGAGTTCCTCGTCTTCGTCTTCGCGACCACCGAGCCGGACAAGGTGCTGCCCACCATCCGCTCGCGCACCCACCACTACCCGTTCCGGCTGGTCCCGCCGACGACGCTGCGCGGGCTGCTGGAGAAGACCTGCGCCGCCGAGGGCGTGCAGGTCGAGCCGACGGTGTTCCCGCTGGTGGTCCGCGCGGGCGGCGGCTCGGTGCGCGACTCGCTGTCCATCCTCGACCAGCTGCTGGCCGGGGCCGGGCCGGACGGCGTCACGTACCGGGACGCCGTCGGCCTGCTCGGGGTCACCGACGACGCGCTGCTCGACGAGACGATCGACGCCCTGGCCGCGCACGACGCGCCCGGCGTCTTCCGCGCCGTCGACCGGGTGGTCGAGGCCGGGCACGACCCGCGGCGGTTCGCCACCGACCTGCTCGACCGGCTGCGCGACCTCATCGTGCTCGACGCCGTCCCGGACGCCGGGGGCAACGGCCTGCTCGACTGCCCGCCCGACCGGCTGGACCTGATGAGCTCCCAGGCCCAGGCGCTGGGGTCGGCGACGCTCTCGCGGATGGCCGACACCGTGCACGAGGGCCTGACCGAGATGCGCGGGACGACGGCGCCGCGGCTGCTGCTCGAGCTCGTGTGCGCGCGCATGCTCCTGCCCGCCACCGACGACTCGGCGGCGGCCACCCTGCAGCGGCTCGAGCGCCTCGAGCGGCGGTTGTCGATCGCCGGCGAGCACGCCGGCCGCCCGGTCGCCGACGGGCCGGTGCGCGAGGTCCGGCGCGAGCCCGCTGAACCGGCTGCCGCGGCGCCGGTTCCCGCCGCCCCGGAGCAGCCGGCCGGACCGCGGCGGGAGTTCGTCCGCAGGTCGCAGGTGGCCGCGCAGGCCCCGGCCGCCCCCGCGCCGGCCGACCGGTCCCCGGCCCCGGCCACCCGCTCCGCGGCGCCGGATCCGGCGGCGCCCGCGGCGGCGTCGGCCCCGGCCGCTCCCGCAGCCGCCGAACCGTCCCGCGCAGAGCCGGTCCGGACGCCCGCCGCCGACGACTGGCCCACGACCACCCCACCCGGCGCCGGCGCGCCGCGGTCCCGGCCGGGTCCCGCCGCCGACGACTGGCCCGAGACCACGCCGCCGGGCTCCGGTGCGCCGTCCCGGCCGGCGGCTCCTGCGGCTCCGGCGAGCCCGCCCACTGCCGCGGAGCAGCCGCCCGCTGCCGCGGAGCAGCCGCGCGCGCCGCGGGTCGCGGTCGGGGAGCCGGACATCCCGCTGCCCCCGGAGCCGACCGACGACGAGGACTGGCCGCACCAGCCGCGTCCCGCGGCGGTGGCCGCGGCGGCCGCCCGCACCGAGCAGCCGCGCCCGGCCGCGACCGCGGCTCCCCGGGCGGCCGCCGAGTCGGCTCCCGCGCCGCGGGGCGCCGAGCCGACGCCGGTGGTCTCGGCCGACCCGGCGTCGGCCTCCGGTGACAGCGAGCTGACCACCAGCGACGTCCGCCGGGTGTGGCCCGAGCTGCTCAAGGTGGTGCGCGGGCACAAGCGCACGACCGAGGCGCTGCTCAAGAGCGCCCAGGTGCAGGACCTGGCCGGCGGGGTGCTCACCCTGGCGGCCACCTCGCCGGCGCTGGCCAAGATGCTGGGCGACGACCTCAACAAGGACGTCGTCCGCCAGGCGCTGCAGGAGCTGCTCGGCGTGCGCTGGAAGGTGCAGGTCGTCGTCGAGGGCGCGGCCCGCAGCGGTGCGCCGGCGGTCTCGCCGGAGGTCGCCCGCGAGGCGGCGCGGGCGGCGGAGGCGGCCGAGGCGCGCGAGCTCATGGCTGAGCGGGCGGCGGAGGGTGCCGGCGAGCGGCAGGCCGACCCGGTGGTGGACCCGGAGCAGGCGGCCCTGGCGCTGCTGCGCTCTCAGCTCGGCGCCCGGCCCGTCGACGACTGAGCGGACCCGTCCTCCCCGCCCCTCGCAGGCCCGGGGCGGGCCCCTGGACGGGCCGGGGTGGGGCCGCACTCCGCGGCGTCCGCCCACACGCTCGGGGGACGCCGCGGAGGGGCACCGGGGTCACTCCCCGGCGAGGACCTCGTCGAGGCGCTCGTAGCCCTCGCGGACGCCGACCTCCATGCCGCTGGCCACGAACGCGTCGCGGTCGGCGAAGGAGTCGACGAGCGAGGTCGCGGTCAGCCGGGTGCGGCCGTTCCCGATGTCCTCGAGGACCAGCTTCTCCAGGGCCACGCCGTCGGGCATGCCCTCGAAGGTGAACGTCTGCACGATCAGCTCGTCGGGGCGCACCTCGTGGAAGCTGCCGTGGAAGCCGTACTCCTCGCCGTCCTGCCGGTGCACGTAGCGGTAGGAGCCGCCGGTGCGGCAGTCGTAGTGGTCGATCGACATCTCCAGGCCGCGGGGCCCCATCCACCGGACCAGCAGGTCCGGGTCGGTGTGTGCGCGGAACACCTTGGCCGGCGGGGCGTCGAACTCCCGGGTGATCCGGATCAGCGGCACGTCGGGGTCGGCGACGATCTGGGTCTCGTGCGTGGTGGCGTTCATGACGGGGTTCCTCCCTCGGGTGGTGCAGCGGTGGGGGTCACGTCGTCCGGCATGTCCCGGAGGACGTCGTCGAGACGGCGGTAGCGCTCCTCGGCCTGACGCCGATAGCGCTCGATCCACTTCGTCATGAGGTCGAAGACCTCGGCTTCCAGGTGGACCGGGCGGCGCTGGGCGTCCCTGCTGCGGCTGACCAGGCCGGCGTCCTCGAGCACCCGCAGGTGCTTGGAGACGGCCTGCACGCTCACGTCGTAGGGCTCGGCGAGCTCTCCGACGGTCGCGTCGGCCACTGCCAGGCGGGCGACCATGTCGCGCCGGGTGGGGTCGGCCAAGGCCGCGAAGACCCGGGAGAGCGGATCGGCGGCCACGTCGCGTCCTCCTCTCTTGTCAACCAATCGGTTGAACACGAGGGTGGACCCGCCCTCCGTCGTTGTCAACCTCTCGGTTGAGGAAGTTCCCGGCCCGTCGTCCCGGCGGGTGTCGTACCCGCGGCCTACCCTCGGGGCATGTTCCCCGGTGGTCAGCCCGACATGGCACGTCTGCTCGAGCAGGCGCAGCAGATGCAGCAGCAGCTGGCTGCCGCGCAGGAGCAGCTCGCCCAGGAGACGGTGACCGGTTCGGCCGGTGGCGGCCTGGTCACGGCCACCATGACCGGCCAGGGCGAGCTGGCCGCGGTCACGATCGCCCCCGAGGCGGTCGACCCCGACGACGTCGAGACGCTGCAGGACCTGGTCGTCGCCGCCGTCCGCGACGCCTCGCGCCAGGCCAACGAACTGACCGCCAGCCGCATGGGCCCGCTCGCGGGCGGCCTCGGCGGCGGGCTGGGGCTGCCCGGCCTCTGAGCCGCGCCCCTCCACGAGGAGAGGAACACCGTGTACGAGGGGGCCGTCCAGGACCTCATCGACGAGCTCGGCCGGTTGCCCGGCGTCGGGCCGAAGAGCGCCCAGCGCATCGCCTTCCACCTGCTGGCGGCGGAGTCCGCCGACGTGGGCCGGCTGGTCGCGGCGCTGCAGCGGGTGCAGGCCGAGGTGCGCTTCTGCGTGACCTGCTACAACGTCGCCGAGGGCGAGCAGTGCCGCATCTGCCGCGACCCGCGGCGCAGCGACGACGTCATCTGCGTCGTCGAGGAGCCCAAGGACGTCGTCGCGATCGAGCGCACCCGCGAGTTCCGCGGGCGCTACCACGTGCTCGGGGGCGCGATCAGCCCGATCGAGGGCGTCGGCCCCGACGACCTGCGGGTCAAGGAGCTGATGACCCGGCTGATGAACGGCACGGTCACCGAGCTGATCATCGCCACCGACCCCAACCTGGAGGGCGAGGCGACCGCCGCGTACCTGGCGCGGCTGGTCGCGCCGATGGGGTTGGCGGTGTCCCGGCTGGCCAGCGGCCTGCCGGTGGGCGGGGACCTGGAGTACGCCGACGAGGTCACGCTGGGCCGGGCCTTCGAGGGTCGTCGGCGCATCGACGCCTGACAGCGCCGTCCCACGACCCCTCGCAGGCTCGGGGCGAGGCTCAGGACGGGGCCTCGCGCGGAGCCGCACGCCCGGGCGGCGCGGGCTCGGGGACCCCTGCCGCACGCGGCGGGCGGAGCAGTCACGAGGCGATAACAGTCCCCGAGCGGACTCCTGGGACCGGAACGCGCTGTGCTACGCATGAGTAACCAACACCCATACCCCGCCGTGAGCTGGAACATGTCCGGAGTCCGCGGGGGTTCTCAGGAAGAACGAAGGTAGGCGGATGAGTTCCGTTTCGACCGGCGGGCGGCGCGCGCGCGTCGCCACGGCTGGCCTCGCGGTGACCGCGCTGGCGCTGACGGCGTGCGGCGGCAGTGACGGCGACGGCGGCGGTTCCGGTGGCGGCAGCGGTGAGGCGTTGACGATCGGCACCAGCGACAAGATCACCACGATCGACCCCGCGGGCTCCTACGACAACGGCTCGTTCGCCGTCATGAACCAGGTGTTCCCGTTCCTCATGAACACCAACTACGGCAGCCCGGACGTCGAGCCCGACATCGCCGAGTCGGCCGAGTTCACCTCGCCGACGCAGTACACGGTCACCCTCAAGTCCGGCCTGACCTGGGCGAACGGCAACGAGCTGACCAGCTCGGACGTCAAGTTCTCCTTCGACCGGATGGTCGCGATCAACGACCCGAACGGTCCGGCCGCGCTGCTGGCCAACCTCGCCAGCGTCGACGCGCCCGACGACACGACGGTCGTGTTCAACCTGAAGAACGGCAACGACCAGACGTTCCCGCAGATCCTGTCCAGCCCGGCCGGCCCGATCGTCGACGAGGACGTCCTCTCGGCGACCGAGCTGACGCCGGACCAGGAGATCGTCGACGGCAACGCCTTCGCCGGGCCGTACGTGATCACCAACTACGACCAGAACAACCTGATCTCCTACGAGGCCAACCCCGACTACCAGGGCCTCCTCGGCGCGCCCAAGACCTCGCAGGTCAACGTCAAGTACTACGCCGACTCCTCGAACCTGAAGCTCGACATCGAGGAGGGCAACATCGACGTCGCCTTCCGCAGCCTGTCGGCCACCGACGTCGACGACCTGCGCGGCAACGACGAGGTCGAGGTCGTGGACGGCCCCGGCGGCGAGATCCGCTACATCGTCTTCAACTTCAACACCCAGCCCTTCGGCGCCACCCAGCCCGACGCCGACCCGGCCAAGGCCACGGCCGTGCGCCAGGCGGTCGCCCACCTGATCGACCGGCAGGAGATCGCCGACCAGGTCTACAAGGGCACCTACACCCCGCTGTACTCCTTCGTCCCCGAGGGCCTGACCGGCGCCACCCAGCCGCTCAAGGACCTCTACGGCGACGGCAACGGCGGCGCGGACCCCGCCAAGGCGGCCCAGGTGCTGCAGGCCGCGGGCGTGCAGACCCCGGTGCAGCTGTCCCTGCAGTACTCCAACGACCACTACGGCCCGTCCTCGGGTGACGAGTACGCGCTGATCAAGGACCAGCTGGAGTCCACGGGCCTGTTCCAGGTCGACCTGCAGACCACCGAGTGGGTGCAGTACTCCGAGGACCGCGTGGCCGACGTCTACCCGGCGTACCAGCTCGGCTGGTTCCCGGACTACTCCGACGCCGACAACTACCTCACGCCGTTCTTCCTCACGGAGAACTTCCTCGCCAACCACTACAGCAACCAGCAGGTCAACGACCTGATCCTGCAGCAGGTCACGACGCCGGACCCGGCGCAGCGCACCGCGCTCATCGAGCAGATCCAGCAGCTCGAGGCGCAGGACCTGTCCACGGTGCCCTACCTGCAGGGTGCCCAGGTCGCCGTCGTCCGCACCGGTGTGGAGGGCGCGGCGGATACTCTCGATGCGTCCTTCAAGTTCCGTTACGGGGCCCTGAGCAAGGGCTGAGCGGACCGGGGGACCAGCGACACCGGCCCCGGGGGACCCCGCCGCACGGCGGGGTCCCCCGGGGCCTCCCGTGTGCGGGGGACCCGCACCGACGGAAGTGACGACCATGACCACAGCAGCGACCGAGCTGGCGGCCGGGCAGCCGGCCCAGGAGGAGGCGCCCGCGGGGCGCCGGCGCCGAGGCGGTGGAGGCGGCCTGGGCAGCTACCTCCTCGTCCGCTTCCTGCTGATCTTCCCCACCGTCTTCATCCTCGTGACGACGGTCTTCTTCCTCATGCGCTCGACCGGTGACCCGATCACCGCGGCGCTCGGCGGCCGGCTCACCGCCGCCGAGCTCGCCCAGCGGGTGCAGGAGGCCGGGTACGACCGGCCGCTGGTCGTCCAGTACCTCGAGTACCTGGGCAACGTCTTCACCGGCGACTTCGGGACGACGCTGTCCGACCGGCGCCCGGTCACCGAGGTGCTCACCACCTTCGGGACGGCGACGCTGGAGCTGGCCTCCTACGCGCTGGTCGTGGCCTTCGTCGTTGGCATCCCGCTCGGCCGGCTGGCCGCCTACTGGCGCGACAAGTGGCCCGACGCGCTGCTGCGGGTCTTCGCCATCCTCTGCTACGCCACGCCGGTCTTCTTCGCGGGCCTGGTCCTCAAGCTGGTCTTCGCCAGCGGCCTGGGCTGGCTGCCGGTCGCCGGCCGGGCGTCGACCGGCGCGGAGATCCAGCTGCAGTTCCTCGAGGATCCGACCGGCATCTACCTGATCGACGCGATCCGGACCGGGGACGGCGACGTGGTCCTCGACGTGCTGGAGCACGCGGTGCTGCCGGCCATCGCGCTGGGCCTGCTGACCGCCGGGGTGTTCCTCCGGCTGGTGCGCACCAACGTGATCGGCACCCTCGGCTCGGGCTACGTCGAGGCCGCCCGATCCCGGGGCGTGGCCGAGCGGCGGCTGCTGCGCAAGCACGCCTACCGGCCTGCGCTCATCCCGATCATCACCGTGATCGGCCTGCAGATCGCCCTGCTCCTCGGTGGCGCCGTGCTGACCGAGACCACCTTCGAGTGGAAGGGCCTGGGCTTCCAGCTCGCCGAGTACCTGCAGGCCCGCGACTTCGTGGCGGTGCAGGGCATCGTCGCGCTGCTCGCGGTGATCGTCGCGGTCACCAACTTCGTCGTCGACGTCATCGCCGCGCTCATCGACCCCCGGGTGAGGTACTGATGGCCACCGCCACGGCTCCCGTCGAGGAGACCCCCCGCACCGACCCCGCCCGCCGGGGCTGGCGCCGGCTGCCCGTCGTCCACCAGCTGCGGCAGAGCGTCGGGCTGCAGCGCGGCATGCTCGTCGCCGGGCTCGTCCTCACCGGCGTCTTCCTGCTCGCCGCGGTGTTCGCCCCGCTGCTCGCGCCCTACGGCTACAACCAGCTGCGCGACGCCGACGGCCCGTTCGGCGCCCAGCAGGCGCCCTCGGCCGAGCACTGGCTGGGCACCACCGTCGGCGGCTACGACGTGCTGTCGCGGGTGGTCTACGGGTCGCGCACCGCGCTGATGGTCATCGTGGTCGCGATCGTGTTCTCGCTG
This sequence comes from Geodermatophilus sp. SYSU D01105, assembly GCF_054050095.1. Classification (NCBI taxonomy): domain Bacteria; kingdom Bacillati; phylum Actinomycetota; class Actinomycetes; order Geodermatophilales; family Geodermatophilaceae; genus Geodermatophilus; species Geodermatophilus sp. SYSU D01105. Next base: position 2,618 of record NZ_JBJGYR010000002.1, on the reverse strand, counting down.
TTCGCCGGCGTGCTGCTGGGCCTGGTCTCCGGCTACTTCGGCGGCTGGCTGGACCGCGTGCTGGTCGTCGTGTGCGACGCGATCTACGCGTTCCCGTCGCTGCTGCTGGCGATCATCATGGCGATCGTCATCAGCGGCGGGCAGTCCAGCCTCCTCGGCGGCATCCTCGCCGCCGCCATCTCCATCACCGTGGTGTTCATCCCGCAGTACTTCCGGGTGGTGCGCGCCGAGACGGTGCGGATCAAGGGCGAGGCCTTCGTCGAGTCCGCCCGCGTGATCGGCGCGGGCCACTGGCGGATCATGAGCCGGCACGTGCTGCGCAACGCCACGCGCACGCTGCCGCTGATCCTCACGCTCAACGCCTCCGAGGCGATCCTCACCCTCGCCGGGCTGGGCTTCCTCGGCTTCGGCATCGAGCCCACCGCCGCGGCGGAGTGGGGCTTCGACCTGAACAAGTCGCTCTCCGACGTCACCAGCGGCATCTGGTGGACGTCGATCTTCCCCGGCCTGGGGATCGTGCTCGTCGTCCTCGGGCTGACGCTGGTCGGCGAGAGCCTCAACGACCTGGCCGACCCGCGGCTGCGCAGCCGGCGCGCGGTCGAGTCCGGGGACGCCGCGGAGACCCCGGTCGTGCCCGGCGGTCCGCTGGGTGCCGGGCCGGGCGGTCTGGCCGGGCTCGAGTCGACGGGAGGCAACCCGCTGTGACCACCGCACGCGACGACGTCGTCGACATCGAGAACCTGTCGGTCTCCTTCGCCACGGACGCCGGCACCATCACCGCCGTCCACGACGTCAGCCTGTCGGTGGCCGCCGGCGAGGTGCTGGCGGTCGTCGGCGAGAGCGGCAGCGGCAAGACGGTGACCGCGCGCAGCATCCTCGGCCTGCTGCCCGAGACCGCCCGGACCCGCGGCGCGGTCGTGCTCCGGAGCCGGGACGGCACCGAGCAGCGCGACGTCGTCACCCTGTCCCCGCGGCAGCTGGGGGACGTGCGCGGCCGGGACGCCGCCATGGTGTTCCAGGAGCCCTCCACCGCGCTCAACCCGGTCTACCCGGTGGGCTGGCAGATCGCCGAGGGGCTGCGGGCGCACGGGCGGTACAGCCGCAAGGAGGCCCGCGCCAAGGCGATCGAGGTCCTCCGCAGGGTCGGCATCCCCGACCCCGAGGAGCGGGTCGACCACTACCCGCACCAGTTCTCCGGCGGGCAGAAGCAGCGCATCGTCATCGCCCAGGCCCTCGTGCTCGACCCCGGCGTGATCATCGCCGACGAGCCGACGACCGCCCTCGACGTGACGGTGCAGGCCGAGATCCTCGACCTGCTGCGCCGCTGCCGCGACGAGTTCGGCGCCGCGATCGTGCTCATCACGCACAACATGGGCGTCGTGGCCGACCTCGCCGACCGGGTGGCGGTCATGTACCAGGGCCGGATCGTCGAGCAGGCCGACGTCCGCACGCTGTTCACCGCGCCGCGGGAGCCCTACACCCGGCAGCTGCTGGGCTCGGTGCCCCGGCTCGGGGAGGGGCGGGCACGCGCCGAGCAGCGGGCGACCGCCCGGCCCGCGGGCTGGGTCGCCGCCACGCCGGTGGTGGAGGCGCGCGACCTGCGGATCGTCTACCCCGGGCGGCTGCGGAAGCCGGACTTCGTCGCCGTGGACGGCGTCAGCTTCGCCATCCGCCCCGGCGAGGTGCTCGGGCTGGTCGGGGAGAGCGGCAGCGGTAAGACGACCATCGGGCGGGCCATCGCGGGGCTCACGAAGGTGACCGACGGCTCGCTGCAGGTGCTGGGCACCGAGATGCGCGGCGTCAGGGAGAAGGCGTTCCGGCCGGTGCGCAAGCGCATCGGGTTCGTCTTCCAGGACCCGGCGTCCAGCTTCAACCCGCTGCTGACCATCGCCGAGGCGGTCGCCGAGCCGCTCGTGGTCAACGGCCGCGCCGAGGACCCGCGTGCCGCCCGCGGCCGGGTGGACGAGCTGCTCGAGGCGGTGCAGCTGCCCAAGGACTTCGGCGACCGCTTCCCGCACGAGCTCTCCGGCGGGCAGCGGCAGCGGGCCAGCCTGGCGCGGTCGCTCGCGCTGGACCCCGAGCTGCTCATCGCCGACGAGCCGACCTCGGCGCTCGACGTCTCGGTGCAGGCGCGGGTGCTGGAGCTGTTCGCGGAGCTGCAGCGGGAGCTGGGCTTCGCCTGCCTGTTCATCAGCCACGACCTCGCCGTCGTCGACCTGCTCGCCGACCGGATCGCCGTCCTCTACCGCGGCCGGCTGGTCGAGGAGGGCACGGGGGCGGAGGTGCTGGGGGCCCCGCAGCACCCCTACACCCAGCGGCTGCTGGCCTCGCTGCCGGTGCCCGACCCCGCGGAGCAGGCCCGCCGCCGCGCGACCTGGGAGCAGCTGGGATGAGCGGAGGGGGGGGGGGGGGGGGGGGGGGCGGGCGCCCCCCCCGCCCCCCCCCCCACCCCGCCGCCGCCCCGCCCCCCGCCCCCCCCCGACCGGCAGCGGTGGTTGCCCGAGCTGGACGCGCTGGTCGCGGGTGTGCAGGTCACGGAGGGGAGTGTGGCATGACGGCACTGGAGGTCCGGCCCGTGGTGCCGGAGATGGGGGACGTCAAGGTCGTCCCCGACCCGC